>DASYQE010000293.1:0-4837 GCA_036005805.1 Candidatus Polarisedimenticolia bacterium
GGAGTCGTGGTCGCCGGCCCTGCGCACGATGCTGCGCATCATGCTCGCCAACCGCTTCCCCCACATCCTCTGGTGGGGTCCGCAGTACGTCCAGTTCTACAACGACCCCTACCGGCCGATCCCGGGGAAGAAGCACCCGGAGCGGGTCCTGGGCGTTCCCGCGAGCGAGTGCTGGAAGGAGATCTGGCACGTCATCGGCCCGCTCATCGACACGCCGTTCCTGGGCGGGCCGCCGACGTGGAACGAGGACATCCTCCTCGAGATCAACCGGCACGGCTTCCTCGAGGAGTCGCACTTCACCATCGCCTACAGCCCGGTGCCGGACGAGACCGCCCCCAACGGCATCGGCGGCGTTCTCGCCACGGTGCACGAGATCACCGAGAAGGTGATCGGCGAGCGGCGCGGGCTGGCGCTGCGCGATCTCGGCAGCCGCCTGGTCGAGGCGAAGACGGTCGAGGAGGCGTGCTTCTTCGCGGCCGAGACGCTCCGGAGGCACGACCGGGACGTGCCCTTCTCGCTCTTCTACCTGCTCGAGGACGAGGGGAGGCAGGGGCGGCTGGTCGGCTCGTCCGGCCTGGGCGATCCGACCATTACCGTCTCGTTCGCGCCGCGCATCTTCGACCTCGACGCGGCGGCGGACGGCGGCTGGCCTTTCCGCCTCGCGAAGGTGTCCGGGACCATCCAGCTCGTGGACGATCTGCGGGCGCGGTTCCCGGGCGTCCCGCAGGGGCCGTGGGCGGACGCGCCGCACAGCGCGGTCGTCGTGCCGATCCCCTCGAGCAAGCCTGCGGAGCCGGCCGGGCTGATGGTCGCAGGCCTCTCGTCACGCCTGCAGTGGAACGATTTCTACCGCGACTTCTTCGACCTCGTGCGCACCCAGGTCGCCACCGCCATCGCCAATGCGCGCGCCTACGAAGAGGAAAAGCGCCGCGCGGAGGCGCTGGCGGAGCTCGACCGCGCCAAGACGGCGTTTTTCTCCAACGTCAGCCATGAGTTCCGCACGCCGCTCACCCTGATGCTCGGGCCGATCGAGGATCTCCTCGAACGCGGCGCGCACGACGAGGAGCTCGAGGTCGTGCACCGCAACGGGCAGAGGCTGCTGCGGCTGGTGAACACGCTTCTGGATTTCTCGCGCATCGAGGCGGGCCGGGTGCGGGCGCGCTACCAGCCGACCGACCTCGGTCCCTTCACGGCCGACCTCGCGAGCATGTTCCGCGCCGCGGTGGAACGGGCGGGGCTCACCCTGCGGGTCGAGTGCGCCTCACCCTCGGCGGCCCTCTTCGTCGATCGGGAGATGTGGGAGAAGATCGTCCTCAACCTGCTGTCGAACGCCTTCAAGTTCACCTTCGACGGTGGGATCGCGGTCGACCTGCGCGAGCGCGAGGACCGGCACGTGGAGCTCGTGGTGCGGGACACCGGCACCGGCATCCCGGCGTCGGAGATGCCGCGCCTGTTCGAGCGCTTTCACCGGGTGCAGAACGCCCGCGGCCGGACGCACGAAGGCAGTGGCATCGGTCTGGCGCTGGTGCAGGAGCTGGTGCGGCTGCACGGCGGGACCATTTCCGCCACCAGCGAGCCCGGGAAGGGGACGACGTTCACGGTGGTCGTGCCTCCCGGCTCGGCCCACCTGCCGGCCGACCAGATCGTCGACGGGGACGCCGTCGAGGAGCGGGCCGCCCTGCCCGCCGGACGGCGCGCGAACAGCTACATCGAGGAGGCGCTGCGCTGGGTCTCACCGCTCGACGTGTACGACGAGCCCGGTGCTCTGGCCGTGTCCGCATCGGAAGACCGGCCTGACGGCGGCGCCGGAACACAGCGGCCGCTGGTCCTCGTGGCCGATGACAACGCCGACATGCGGCAATACCTGGCGCGGCTCCTTCACGGACGCTACCGTCTCGAGGTCGTGGCCGACGGCGAGGCGGCGTGCGCCGCAGTGGCCCGGTCGGCGCCGGGTCTCATCCTGACCGACGTGATGATGCCGCGGCTCGACGGGTTCGGCCTGCTGAAGCGGCTGCGCGGCGACGCGAAAACGCGCGACATCCCCGTCATCATGTTGTCGGCGCGCGCCGGCGAGGAGAGCCGCGTCACCGGCATGGAGGCGGGGGCCGACGACTACCTCGTCAAGCCGTTCAGCGCCCGCGAGCTCCTGGCCCGGGTGTCGGCGCATCTCGCCATGGCGCGGATGCGCCGCGAGGCCGGCGAGGCGCTGCAGGAGAGTCACGACCGCTTCGAGGCCCTGTTCAGCGCGGCCCCCCTGGGCATTTTCCTCGTGGACGACCGGCTGCGTCTCGTGCAGGTGAATCCGCACGCCCGGCCGGTCTTCGGCGACATCGAGCGCGTGCTCGGCCGCGATCTCGTCGGGGCGGATTTCGCCGAGGTGATGCGCGTGCTGTGGCCGCGCGGGTTCGCCGACGAGGTGGTCGAGCGCTTCCGCCACACGCTGGCGACGGGGGAGTCCCATTTCGAGGCCGAGCGCGTCGAGGAGCGGCGCGATCGGAAGGTGCGCGAGTACTACGAGTGGCGCATCGACCGCATCGCCCTGCCGGAAGGCAGGCACGGGGTCGTCTGCTACTTCACCGACATCTCGCGGCACGTGCTCGCCCGCCTGGCGCTCGCCGAGGCCGACCGGCGCAAGAACGAGTTCCTGGCGGTGCTGGCGCACGAGCTGCGCAACCCGCTGGCGCCTTTGCGCAGCGCCCTGCACGTCCTCAAGCTCGCCAGGCACGATCCGGCGGCGCGCGAGGAGGCCCGTCTCATGATGGAGCGCCAGCTCACCCTCATGGTGCGGCTGATCGACGACCTCATGGACATGAGCCGCATCAACCGCGGCAAGGTCGAGCTGCGGCGCGAGCCGATCGCGCTGGCCGAGGCGGTGCGGCTCGCGGTGGAGACGAGCCGCCCCGAGATCGAGCGGCATGGCCACACCTTCACCGTCACGCTGCCGCAGGCCCCGATCGGCGTCGTCGCCGACGTCAACCGCCTGGCGCAGGTCTTTTCGAACCTTCTGAACAACGCGGCGAAATACACCGAGCCGGGCGGAGAGGTGGCCCTCGTCGTCGAGCGGCAGGGGGACGAGGCGATCGTCCGGGTGCGCGACACCGGCGTCGGCATCCCGCCGGAGATGCTTCCCAGGGTGTTCGACATCTTCACGCAGGTCGATCGGACTCTCGAAGGGGCGCAGGGCGGGCTCGGCATCGGCCTGTCGCTGGTGAAGGGACTGGTCGAGACACACGGCGGCAGCGTCGAGGCGCACAGCGACGAAGGCCGCGGCAGCGAGTTCGTGGTGCGGCTGCCGACCCTGCCGGAGATGCCCGCGGCGCGCGGCCCCGGGGGCACGGTCGCGGAGCCGGTCAAACCGAGGCGGGTGCTCATCGTGGACGACAATCGCGACGCCGCCGTCAGTCTCGCCGCCATGCTCAACTTCATGGGAAACGTGACGCAGACCGCGCACGACGGGGTGGAGGCGCTCGACCTGGCCGAGACCTTCCGGCCCGACCTCGTCGTCCTCGACATCGGCATGCCGCGCCTGAGCGGTTACGACACGGCGCGGCGGCTGCGCGAGCGGCCGTGGGGTCGCGACGTGGTGCTGGTGGCTTTGACCGGCTGGGGCCAGGAGGAGGATCGACGGCGCTCGCGCGATGCCGGCTTCGACTCGCACCTGGTGAAGCCGATCGAGCCCGTGGCGATGGAGCGGCTGCTCGCGTGCCTCCGTCCGCCCGTGCGCGCCTGACTACGGCTGGCGGACGACGAGGTGGGTGCCGGAGGGGATCGGACCGCGCACCGTCTGCGTCCTGCCGCCCGGCCAGGTGACGGTGACCGACTCGGCGCTCGCCGCCTCTCCCAGTCCGAAATAGAGCGGCAGGCTGCTTTGCGCCAGGGCCCCGGACTTGCCGTTGAGGGCCTGGCGCTGCGTGCGGCCGGAGGCACGCAGCGCGACGACGGCCCCGAGCCCATCCCGGTTCGCGCCGCGTCCCTGCAGGCGCACGGTCACGAAGCGGACGGGACCACGCTGCGCCAGGTCGCTGACGAGAATCTGCGGGACGTCGCCGTAGTCGTTGGTGACGATGTCGAGGTCGCCGTCGCCGTCGAGGTCGAAGATGACGCTCGAGCGGCTGGCGCGCGCGGCCCAGACGGTGACCGGGCCGTGCAGCGCGGCCCGTCCGGGCGCGACCGCGGTCGCCTGCCCGTCCAGGGACATCGTCGCCATCGATTCGCCGCGGCAGACCGGGTGGCCGGCATCCTCCCCGTCGCAGTCGAGCGTGAACCAGGGACGCACGCGATGGTCCCGCGGCTCGACGCCGAGCAGGAACTCGGCGTTGGCGAACGTGCGTCCGGACTCGTTGAGCAGGACGTCGTTGCCGTGGTAGCGGTGCGGGAAGTTCATGCCGGCGGCCACGAAGAGGTCGGTCCAGCCGTCGGCGTTCAGGTCGGCGGCGCTCGGGCCCCACGGCCACCCGGTCTCGACGTTGGCCGCGTCGGACCGCTCGGTGAAGCGATCGCCTCCTTCGGCGGTGAACAGCGCGTTGCCGAGGACGTGATTGCCGTCGGTGCCGAGGAAGCGCGGCGGGAACATGGCGGCCCAGTCGTGCTTGCGGCGCTCGTCCTCCGGGCGCAGCTCACCCGCCATGTCGGTGTGCATGTCGGTCACGAACAGGTCGAGCCGGCCGTCGCCGTTCCAGTCGAGGACCGCCGCGCCCATCGAGCCCCACGGCGTGGCGGGGAAGACCTGCCGCCCGCGCCGCTCGAAGCGCCCGCCCCCGAGGTTGCGCCACAGCTCGTCGTGCCCCTGCATCGACAGGACGTAGAGATCGGGCAGGCCGTCGGCGTCGTCGTCGAA
>DASYQE010000294.1:0-18934 GCA_036005805.1 Candidatus Polarisedimenticolia bacterium
TTCCGGCCTCGCGTGCGATGAAAGCGAACTGGCCGGTGCCGCGCGCCAGCGCCGGCCCGCGCGCGCCGTCGAAGGCGTACACGCCGGGGAAGGAGCTCGGGGGGGCGGTCTGGTCCGGCCCCTCGCACGTCTGCGCCGCCGTCTCGCCGCCGAGCGCGACGAGAGCGACGGGAACGAGAGCAAGCAGCATGCTCCGGAAGCGAGCCGTCCGGCCGCCGACTCTCGCGACAGACGGAACGGTTCCCGGAATGAGCCGCATCATCGCCCTCGCTCTCAAGGACACGGGTGCGCGTTGTTGCGCGGATGCCCGGCGCTGTCGTTCCCGATACCCTGGTAGCCCGACGAGGTCGTCACCGCGACGAGATAGAAGACGACCTTCCCCACGGGCGGCGGCTCGTCGAGGAGGAACGAGTCGGTGGTTCCGCAGAACTGTCCCGCCAGGGGCACGACGGCCGGATCCTGGGTCGACTCGCCGGTCGCTCTCAGCCAATCGATGTCGCCGCGGTAGATGTCATAGAAGAAGAAGCCCGGCTCGGCGTCCCACTCGACCTGGTCGGGTGCCGTCACCCAGACCATCAAAAGGCCATCGTTCAAGTCGCAGGCGTCCCCTTCGCCGTCGGCGTCGGTATCGGTCTGGTCGAAGTTGTTGATCGTCGGACAGTTGTCGCAGACGTCTCCGCGCAGGTCACCGTCGTAGTCGTCGTTGATCTGCGAGGCGAACCCGGGGCACCGATCGCAGGCGTCGCCGACCTGGTCGTGATCGGCGTCCTGCTGGCCGGCGTTGGCGACGGTCGGGCAGTTGTCGCAGGCGGCGCCGATGCCGTCCTGGTCGAAATCGGTCGTCGGGTACGGGCTCGCGGGACACAGATCGCAGGCGTCCCCTTCCCCGTCTCCGTCGCTGTCCGCCTGCGACGGGTTCGCGGAGGTCGGGCAGTTGTCGCAGGCGTCGCCGAGGCCGTCGGAGTCGGCGTCCGCCTGCGCGGCGTTCGCCACGGCGGGGCAGTTGTCGCACGCTCCGGCCACGCCATCCCCGTCGCCGTCGAGAGCACCGCCGAGGTCATCCGCGAACCCGCTGCAGTCGTCATCGACGCCGTTGCAGATCTCCGCCGCGCCCGGGTGGATCGATGCATCGCCGGGGGCGCAGTCCTGGCCGCAGTCATACGACCCGTCGCCGTCGGCGTCGGGG
Source organism: Candidatus Polarisedimenticolia bacterium (assembly GCA_036005805.1). Taxonomy (GTDB): domain Bacteria; phylum Acidobacteriota; class Polarisedimenticolia; order Gp22-AA2; family Gp22-AA2; genus DASRAU01. The sequence goes on from DASYQE010000294.1 coordinate 1,187, forward strand.
TTGTCGACGATGGTGTCGCAGTCGTCGTCGATGCCGTTGCACGTTTCCGGGCCCGGCAGTCCCGGGACGCAGGTGTTGGGAGTTCCGTCGGTGCAGAGAAGGACGGTTCTCTCGCACGCCCCGGCGCCGCAGGTGAGGGGCGTGTCGAGACCTTCGTCGGCCGTCCCGTCGCAATCGTTGTCCAGGCCGTCGCAGCGCTCGGCAGCCCCTGGGAAGCTCAGCATGTCGGCGTCGCGGCAGTCGCCGCTGCACACGCTCCACGAGTCCTGGTCGGAGTCGAAGCAGCCGCAGTCGATCACGCCGATGAGCGCCTTGTTCGGGTCCTCGTAGGTACGGTCCCAGGCCAGGACGAAGTGCTCCCCCGTCCAGGCCAGGTCCCCGACCCCCTTCCGCCAGGAATCGCCGCGCGGGATGCGGATGTCGCGCAGGATGGGCTCCCCCGTCGCGCTGACGCGCTGGAGCGAAATCTCCTTCTGCTGCGTCGTCATGGCCCAGGCGACCAGCATCTCGCTGCCGGTCCAGCCGATGGAGATGGCCACGCCGCCCGGTGTGCCGATCGCGGTCACGGTGTGCTGCGACTGGTAATTCCCTGCGGCGTCGAAGAGCGCCACCTGGGGACCTTCCTGATTCACCCACGCGACCGCGTACCCGTTCCCGATCCACCGGACGTCGCCATAGTAGGGGGGGATCGACCCGGGCGACAGAAGAGTGTGCACGCCCGGCGAGCCGTCGGCGCCGAGTGTCATGAAATGCATCTGGTAATTCGTGCCGTTGTCGTCCGAGTACCAGAACAGTCCGAAGCCGGACGGGGATGCGGCCAGGCGCGGCCACAGGTTGAAGCCGACGCTGCTGGCGATTGTCACGGGGGCCTGAAGAACTGCTCCGTCCTGGGACACGCGCGCGAAACGGAGTGCGTAGAGACCGCCTCCTTCAGGGTAGGTCTCCCAGAGCAGGCCGTACTCGGAGCCGTTCCAGGCCAGCCCGGGCGGGACGCCGGCCCTGTCGTCGAACTGGGCGAGGTCGATCTGTTCACCGGCCTCCAGCCGGGTGAGGTGGATCCGATCGAACCCGCGATCGGTCCAGGCCACGCAGTACGCGCTTCCGTCCCAGATGATGCTCGGCTGCATCGCAACATACGTGGACCCGGAGGGAGCCAGGATGCGCTCCGGGGCGCCAATCGGCTCCCCGTTCGGTGTCAGCCTCCGGACCTCGACCCCGCCCCCCGCCGCGTCGCTGAAATTGACTGCCAGCGCGAGATCCCCATCCCCGGCCGCCAGGGACGGGCCGCGATGGTACTCACCGTCCAAGGCGGGATAGATCGCCGGCGTGCCAACGAGATCGGGGCCGCCGCAGACCTGCGCGCGAACCGGCCCGGTGCTCCCCACCGCGATGACGGCCACGACGACCATCGCCCACAGCGCCACTCGGTGAATCGGCATCGCAGGTCTCCTCAGGGACACGGGTGCGCGTTCAGGCGCGGATGCCCGGCGCTGTCATTGCCGATCCCCTGATAGCCGCTCGAGGTGGTGACGGCGACGAGATAGAAGACGCCTTTCCCCGCCGGCGGCGGTTCGTCGAGCAGGAATGAGTCGGTCATGCCGCAGAAGACGCCGGCGAGGGGCTCGCTCGCCGGGTCTTGGGTCGACTCCCCGGTCGCCTTGAGGCGATCGATGTCACCGCGGTAGACGTCGTAGGCGAAAAAGCCCGATTCCGGGTCCCAGTCGATCTCGTCGGCGCTCATGCCCCAGACCATCAGCACGCCATCGTTCAGGTCGCAGGCGTCCCCTTCGCCGTCGTGGTCGGTGTCGGTCTGGTCGAGGTTCGGGTTGAACAGACAGTTGTCGCAGACGTCGCCGCGCGTGTCGAAATCGGTGTCGTCGTTGCTCAAGGTGTACTGGCCCGGGCAGCGGTCGCAGGCGTCGCCGAAATGATCGAAGTCCGAGTCCTCCTGCCCGGGATTGGGGGCCCCCGGGCAGTTGTCGCACGCCGCGCCGACGCCGTCTCCGTCGTTGTCGCTCGTCGGGAACGGGCTCAGCGGACAGAGATCGCAGGCGTCGGGAGTCCCGTCGCCGTCCGTGTCGAGCTGCGTGGGATTGAACCCGTCCGGGCAGTTGTCGCAGACGTCGCCGACGGCGTCACCGTCCCGGTCCTCCTGGCCGGGATTCGCGACCGTCGGACAGTTGTCGCAGACGATGATGCCGTCGCCGTCGAAATCGAGGGCATCGGCCGTGTCATCGACGACGCCGTTGCAGTCGTCGTCGAGACCGTTGCAGAGCTCGATCGCGCCCGGGTGAATGTTCGGATTGGCCGGAGCGCAGTCCTGGCAGTCGGAGACGCCGTCATGGTCAGCGTCGCCGAGATCGACGGTGCCGTCGCAATTGTCGTCGATGCCGTTGCACACCTCCGGTTGCGGAGTTCCGGGGACGCAGGTCCGGGGCACCCCATCGACGCAGGTGTCGATGACCCGCCGGCACGCCCCCACACCGCAGGTGACGTTGACGTTCACGAGATCGTCGACGAGTCCGTTGCAGTTGTCGTCCACCCCGTTGCACCTCTCGAGAATTCCCGGACGCCGCGTCGGATCGAGCGGGGCGCAGTCGGTGCAGTCGGACGCACCGTCGAGGTCGGCGTCGCCGTTGTCGACGATGCCGTCGCAGTTGTCGTCGAGCCCGTTGCACTCCTCCGGCAGCGGGACTCCGGGAGAGCACGTTGCCGGCACCCCGGCATTGCAGAACAGCACCGTCCTGGTGCAGGTCCCGACGCCGCACGTGATGGAGTACGTGAGCCCCTCGTCGACGCTGCCGTTGCAGTTGTCATCCAACCCGTTGCAGCGCTCCTGCGCGCCGGGGTGGATCAAGGGATCGGTCGGACCGCAGTCGCTGCACGTGGCCCAGCCGTCGGCGTCGAAGTCGACGATGTTGTCCACGATCCCGTCGCAATCGTCGTCCACGCCGTTGCAGAGCTCGGGCGAGGGGGGCAGGGCCGGACACAATTGGCTGGTCCCCTGCTTGCACGGGATGTACATCGTCGCGCAGGCGCCCACGCCGCAGGGGATCGGCTGGTCGAGGCCCTCGTCCGCGACCCCGTCGCAGTTGTCGTCGGCCCCGTTGCAGAGCTCGGGACCGTCCGGGTAGAGATTCGGATTGTCGTCCCTGCAGTCGCCGTCGCACACGGTCCGCTGGTCCCCGTCGGCGTCCACGCAGTCGCAGCCCAGGAACGCGAAGCGGCCCTCGTTTCCGGACTCGAACCCGGACGTCCACGCCAGTGCGAACCTCGTCCCATCCCAGACAAGTCCCCCCGAAGTCGGAGTGTCCCCGGTGAAGGTGAGGCGTCGCTCGGTCCCGAGGAGAGCCCCGCCGGCCCCGACGCGCCGGGCCTTCAGAGCGTTGTCGCCGCTCCAGTTTCCCCAGACGACCATGAGTTCCGACCCCGTCCAGGCGAGGCTCTCGCCCGCCGCCCCGAGGAGGTCGGTCACGTGCCGCACGCCGCCATCGAGGGCTCCGCCCGCGTGCAGAAACGCGACGCGCAGGCCCCCCAGGTAGGCCCAGGCGACGGCGTAACGGTCGCCGGCCGCGACGACCTCCGGATACCAGCCGGCGCTCTCGGCATTGGACGACAGCCCCTCCGAACCAGCGGGAGTGCCGTCGGCGGCCAGCGCGCGGAAGTGGACACGCTGGTCTCCGAGCGCATCCGGCACCGTCCAGACGATGCCATAACCCGCGGAGCCCGCTGCGATCCGCACGCCTCCCATCCTTCCGGTCTCGAGGACCACGGGTGCTCCGAGGATCGCGCCGGTGCCGTCGAGACGCACGAACAGGAGCCGCGCGCCGTCCGTCGAGTCCTCGATGTAAGCCAGGCCGTACCCGGTTCCGCTCCAGGCGAGCGCCGGACCGCCCCCCTGCTCCTGCGTCGTGGCCGGGAGGTCGACGAGCGGACCGAGGACTTGTCCGCTCTCCGACAGGCGCACGCCCGTGACTCGTCCGAGGAGCCGCTCGTACCAGACGACGGCGTAGCCCGTTCCGTTCGCAACGATCGACGAGGAATCGGGGCCTCCGGGATCGGGCGCGCCGAGCGACGTCGGCGTCCCGAGGATGTCTCCCGTGTCCGACAGGAGGAAGAAGAGCCGATCCCAGGGGTAGTCCGCCCGCCGCTCCACCAGCGCGAAGCCTGAGGCGCCGCGCGCGATCGCGGGACCACGGATGCCGTCGAAAGCAGTGGCGCCTGCAAACGACGTGGCCGGGCCCGTGAATCCGGGCAGGGTGCAGGCGCCGCCGAGGTCCTGCGCACCAGCCGCCGGACCGGGCGCGAGCGTCAACGCGGCGATGGCGACCAGGGCGCCGGCGAGCCGGAGGAGGAGGCCGATCCGGCGATGAGGTCGGCCCGGTCGCCGCAGGGTCATGCCTGATTCCTCCGTGGCGCGAACATCCCGTGGATTCAAGGTTTGCGGGAGAAACAGCGCGGCGAGCCACCCCTCCCGATCAGAGCGATCTGCGTGCCTTGATACCGCGATCGGCAGGCCGGATCAACATCTTTATACGCTCTCCCTGCAATAAAATCCTGCGCCTGGCGGGGGCGGGCGGCGGCGCTCTCCCGAAGAACGGCGGGACGGAGATGGATCGGAATCCAACAGCGGAATGGCTGGAGACCGACGGTCTCGGCGGGTTCGCCTCCGGGACCGCCGGACTCATCCGGACGCGGCGGTACCACGCCCTCCTCCTCGCGGCGGCGGACCCTCCCGGCCGCCGCTACGCTCTCGTGAACGGCCTCGAAGTGTTGGTCGCGACGCCGGCCGGCCTGGTTCCCCTCTCCTCGCACGTCTATGCGCCGCAGGATCGCGCCCTGCCTTCCGTGGTGCACCCGGACGGGATGCGCTTCATCAGGCGCTTCGACCCCGAGCCGTGGCCGACCTGGCAGTTCGTCCTGCCGGACGGCACCGCGATCGAACAGTCGATCGCCGCGGTGCACGGCCGGCCGATCGTGACGATCGCATGGCGGCTGCTGGCGCCGCGGCCGCGCGTGTGGCTCTCGGTGCGGCCGCTCCTGTCGGGACGTGACCTGCACGCGCTGCACCGCGAGAACCCGGCGTTCCGCTTCGACGAAGAGCGGGTCGGCCAGGCGATCGTCTGGCGGCCGTATCCCGGAGTGCCGGCGATCGGCGCCTTCGCCAACGGCGACTACACGCGCGAGCCCCACTGGTACCGGAACTTCCTCTACGAAGAGGAACGCGCCCGCGGGCTGGATCACATCGAGGACCTGGCGGCGCCGGGACGCTTCACCTTCCCGCTGTCGCGTGGTACGGCGACGCTCATCCTCTCGGCCGACACGCCGGGCGCGTCGGGGGATCACGAGACGCCGGCGCTCGCCGCCGCCGGGCCGCTGGCGGCGCTGCGCGGACTGCGGGCGCGCGAGCGCCGGCGGCGCGCGCGCTTCGCCTCGCGGCTGCACCGTTCGGCCGACGCGTACCTCGTGCGGCGCGGCCAAGGCACCAGCGTCATCGCCGGGTATCCGTGGTTCTCCGACTGGGGGCGCGACACCTTCATCGCGCTGCGCGGCCTGGCTCTCGCCACGGGCCGGCTCGACGACGCCCGCGCCATCCTGCTCACCTGGGCCGGCTTCCTGCGGGACGGGCTGCTGCCGAACCGCTTCCCCGAGACGCCGCGGGAGCGCGCGGCCGCGGCGCCGATGCCGGGGCCAGGCGGCGTCGAGCCGGAGCAAGGCAGCGTGGATGCGCCGCTGTGGTTCATCGTCGCGGCGCATGACTGGTTCGAGGCGATGCGCACGGCGCGGCGCCGGGTGACGCAGGCCGACGAAGCCACCCTGCGCTCCGCGATGCAGGCCATCGTGGTGGCTGATCTCGAAGGCACGCGCCTCGGCATCCGCGCCGACACGGATGGCCTGCTCGCCGCCGGCGCTCCCGGCCAGGCGCTCACCTGGATGGACGCACGCGTCAAGGGCGCCGCCGTCACGCCGCGCATCGGCAAACCGGTGGAGATCCAGGCGCTGTGGATCAACGCCCTGCGCATCGTGTCCGGCCACACGGGCGCACCGCCTGCGGTGCGCCCGCGCCTCGACGCGACGCTTCAACGGGCCCGGGAGTCGTTCGTGCGCCGCTTCTGGAACGAGGCCGGCGGCTTCCTCCACGACATCGTCGACGTGGATCACGAAGCGGGACGCGACGATCCGACCTTCCGGCCCAACCAGATCCTCACCGTCGGCGGGCTGCCGTTCGCGGTGCTCGAAGGGACGCGCGCCCGCGCCGTCGTCGAGGCGGTGGAGAGCCGGCTCCTGACGCCGCTCGGGCTGCGCACGCTCGATCCGGCCGACCCCGCATACCGGCCGCGCTACACGGGCGGCCCCGAGGCGCGCGACCGCGCCTACCACCAGGGGACCGCCTGGCCCTGGCTCCTCGGTCCTTTCGTCGAGGCCTGGGTGCGCGTGCGCGGCAACGGCCTCGACGTCCGGCGCGAGGCGCGCCGGCGCTTCCTCGAGCCGCTGGCGCAGCACCTGGACCAGGGTGGTCTCGAGCACCTGCCCGAGATCGCCGACGGCGCTGCGCCGCACACCCCGCGCGGCTGCCCGTTCCAGGCCTGGTCGGTCGGCGAAGCGCTCCGCCTGTCGCACGTCGTGCTGGCCGAGCCGCGCCGCAAACGCTGACGGAGCGCGGCTCTCCGCAGAATCGCGGAGACGGCGGCGCGACCCGGGGTCTTGCCGCGCGTCTTCAAGTAGAATCTCCCGTCCCCGGAGACGACCACGGCATGAATCGCCTGCTCGCCATCGACAAGCTGGGCCAGTCGATCTGGCTCGACTACATCCGTCGCGACCTGATCCTCGATGGAGGACTGGCGCGGCTCGTGAAGGAGGACGGCCTCAAAGGGGTCACCTCCAACCCGGCGATCTTCGAGAAGGCGATCGCCCAGAGTCCCCACTACCACCGCAACATCCAGGCGCTCCTGCGCCAGGGGGACGACGACGCGCGCGGGATCTTCGAGGCGCTCGCCATCCGCGACATCCAGGACGCCTGCGACGTCCTGCACCCGGTGTACGAGGCCACCAGGGCCCGCGACGGCTACGTCAGCCTCGAGGTGTCGCCGTATCTCGCGGACGACACCGAGGCCACGGCGGCCGAGGCGCGGCGCCTCTGGGCGAGGACGGTCCGCCCGAACGTGTTCATCAAGATCCCGGCGACCCCCGAGGGCGTCGGGGCCATTCGCCAGGCGACGAGCGAGGGGATCAACGTCAACGTCACCCTGCTGTTCTCGCAGCAGGCCTACGAGGCGGTGGCGAAGGCCTACATCGAGGGGCTCGAGGCGTTCGTCGCGCGCGGCGGCGATCCGTCGCGGGTCGCGAGCGTCGCCTCGTTCTTCATCAGTCGCATCGACACGCTGGCCGACTCGCTGCTCCAGAAGAAGATCGCGACCGCGACCGGGGCCGACAAGGCGCGGCTCGAGCGCCTGCTCGGCAAGGTCGCCATCGCCAACGGCAAGCAGACCTACCGCACCTACAAGGCCATCTTCTCCTCGCCGCGCTGGAAGGCCCTGGAGGCGAAGGGGGCGATGACCCAGCGCGTCCTCTGGGCCTCGACCAGCACCAAGAACCCGGCCTACCGCGACGTCATGTACGTCGAGGAGCTGATCGGCCCCGACACCGTCAACACGCTGCCTCCGGCGACCATGGACGCGTTCCGCGATCACGGCGAGGCGCAGAACCGTCTCGAGCAGGGGCTCGACGAGGCCGACGCGACGCTCCAGGAGCTCGCCGCGGCCGGGCTGTCGCTGAAGGAGATCACCGACCGCGTCCTCGACGAAGGGGTTCGACTCTTCGCCGACGCGTTCGACACGCTTTTGGCCGCGGTCGAGAAGAAACGCCGCGAGATCCACGGCACCCGCATGGCACGGCAGCAGATCAGCCTGCCGGGCGCACTCGAGAGCGAAGTGCACTCGACTCTCGAGGAGTGGCGCCGCGCGGGCAACGTGCGGCGCCTCTGGGCGGGCGATGCTTCGCTGTGGACCGGCGGCGACGAGGCGAAGTGGCTCGGCTGGCTCGACGGTCCGTGGGAGATGCGGCGCCAGGCGGCGGAGCTCGAGACCGTCGCGCGCGAAGCGCGCGCCTCGGGATGCACCCACGCCCTGCTGCTCGGCATGGGCGGCTCGAGCCTCGCCCCCGAAGTCGTCGCCACGACGCTCGGCCCCTCGGAGGACTCCCCCCGGCTCCTGGTGCTCGACTCGACCGACCCGGCGCAGGTCCGCTCCTTCGAGGAGAAGACCGACCCGGCGAGGACCATCTACGTCGTCGCCAGCAAGTCGGGGGCGACCCTCGAGCCGGCGATCCTGCGCGACTACTTCCTCGAGCGCGCCAAGGAAACGCTCGGACCGGGCACCGGCAGCCGGTTCCTCGCCATCACCGACCCCGGCTCGGATCTCGAAAAGGAAGCGCGTCGTGATCACTTCCGCGCCGTCTTCCCGGGCGTCCCATCGATCGGCGGCCGGTACTCGGCCCTGTCGAACTTCGGCCTCGTGCCGGCGGCGATCGCCGGGATCGACGTGACCACGCTGCTCGACAGGACCCTCGTCCTCGCCCGCTCCTGCGCGGCCTGGGTGCCGCCGACGGAGAACCCGGGCGTCATCCTCGGCGCCACGCTCGGCGTGCTCGGGCGCCGCGGCCGCAACAAGATCACCTTCATCGTCTCTCCGGGGCTCGCGTCGCTCGGCGCCTGGCTCGAGCAGCTGCTGGCGGAATCGACCGGCAAGAACGGCCAGGGTCTCATCCCGATCGATCGGGAGACCCCCGGTCCGCCGTCGGATTACGGCGCCGACCGGCTCTTCGTGCACATCCGCCTCGACGAAGCGCCCGACGCAGCCCAGGACCAGGCGGTGGCCGAGATCGGCCGTGCGGGCCATCCGGTGGTGCGCATCGACGTCCCCTCGAAGGAGGACCTCGGCGGCGAGTGGTTCCGCTGGGAGATCGCCACGGCCTGTGCCGGCGCGGTCATCGGCATCAACCCGTTCAACCAGCCGGACGTCGAGGCGAGCAAGATCGCGACGCGCGTCCTCGTCGGGGAATACGACAAGACCGGGACGCTGCCGGCCGAGACCCCCATCGCCTCGGGCGACAACGTGCGCCTCTTCGCCGACGCGCGCAACGGCCGGACGCTGCTCGAACTCGCCGGCAGCAACGCCAGCCCGGCGGCGATCCTGAAGGCGCACCTGTCGCGCCTCGAAGCGGGCGACTACTTCGCCCTGCTCGCCTACCTCGAGATGAGCCCGCACCACATCGACGCGCTGCAGGCCATCCGGCACCGGGTGCGCCGCGCCCGCAAGGTCGCCACCTGTCTCGGCTTCGGGCCGCGCTTCCTGCACTCGACGGGACAGGCCTACAAGGGCGGCCCGCCGAGCGGCGTGTTCCTCCAGATCACCTGCGACGATGCGCGCGACCTCAAGATCCCCGGCCGCAAGGCGACGTTCGGCCTCGTCAAGGCGGCGCAGGCGCGCGGCGATTTCCAGGTGCTGGCGGAGCGCGGACGCCGGGCGCTGCGGGTGCACCTCGGCGCCGACGTGGCGATGGGCCTGGAGATCCTGGGACATCTCGTCGAGAAGGCGCTCGGCGCATGAAGCTCGGCATGGTGGGTCTCGGCCGCATGGGCGGGAACATGACCCGCCGGCTCATGCGCGCCGGGCACGAGCTGGTGGTCTACGCCCGCAGCGCCGAAAGCGTCCGCTCCGCCGCCGCCGAAGGGGCCCAGGGGAGCTTCTCGCTCCAGGAGCTGGTCCAGGCCCTCCCCCCTCCCCGCGCCGTCTGGGTGATGATTCCCGCGGGCGCGCCGACCGAGAGCACCGTGCGGGCGCTGGGCGGCCTGCTCGAAGCGGACGACACCGTCGTCGACGGCGGCAACTCCTTCTTCAAGGACGACGTGCGCCGCGCCGCGGCGCTGCGCGAGAAGGGGATCCACTACGTGGACGTCGGCACCAGCGGCGGCGTCTGGGGCGTCGAGCGCGGCTACTGCCTGATGATCGGCGGCCCGCGCGCCGCGGTGGAGCGGCTCGACCCGATCTTCCGCGCCCTGGCGCCGGGACGCGCCGCCGCCCCGCCGACGCCGGGACGGGCCCGCCGCCCCGACCACATCGCCTCTCCCTCGTCCCTGACCGTCCCGTCGAACGCCGAGGAGGGCTACCTGCACTGCGGACCCGCGGGGGCGGGTCACTTCGTGAAGATGATCCACAACGGCATCGAGTACGGGGCGATGCAGGCGTACGCCGAAGGGTTCGACATCCTGAAATCGGCGGCGCACGACAACGTTCCCGAGGCGCAGCGCTACGACCTCGACCTCGGCGAGATCGCCGAGCTGTGGCGGCGCGGGAGCGTGGTGTCGTCGTGGCTCCTGGACCTGACCGCGCAGGCCCTGGCGGCGAGCCCGCGCCTCGAGGAGTTCGAAGGCGTGGTCGAGGACTCGGGAGAAGGCCGCTGGACGGTGCAGACGGCGATCGAGGAGGCGGTCCCGGCCGATGTCCTGTCGGCGGCGCTCTATGCGCGCTTCCGCTCGCGGCAGTCCCACACCTTCGCCGAGAAGATCCTCTCCGCCATGCGCGCCGGCTTCGGCGGACACATCGAGCCGGGGAAGAAGCACCCGTGAGCGCCCGCAACGAGGCCCGCGGCGAAGCCCGCGACGCGCGCGAGGCGAAGGGAGAGGGCGACGTCGTGCAGGGGGCGTGGCCGCAGCACCGCCCGGTCCCCGGCGATCCCTGCGTCCTGGTCATCTTCGGCGCTACCGGCGACCTGACGCGCCGCAAGCTCCTCCCGTCGCTTCTGAACCTGTCGCACGCGGGGCTTCTGCCGGCCCAGCTCGCCATCGTCGGCGTCGGGCGCGAAGCGATGGACGACAGCGCCTTCCACGTCAGGATGACCGAGGGGCTCGCCGGGTTCGCCAGCGACCAGGTCCCGCAGGCGGCGCGCGACGACCTGGTGCGGCGCATGCGCTACCTGTCGGGGGATTTCTCCGACCCGAACCTGTACCTTTCGCTGCGCACCCTGCTCGCCGAGATCGACGCGAAGGAGAAGACCCGCGGCAACGTCCTGTACTACCTGGCGACGCCCCCTCAGGTCTTCGCCCCCATCGTGCACGCGCTCGGCGCCGCCGGCATGGTGACGGAGCAGAACGGCTCGTGGCGGCGGGTGATCGTCGAGAAGCCGTTCGGCGAGGATCTCGAGTCGGCGCGCGCCCTCAACCAGGAGCTGCGCCGCGACCTCGAGGAGCGGCAGATCTACCGCATCGATCACTACCTCGGCAAGGAGACGGTCCAGAACATCCTGGTGTTCCGCTTCGCCAACGGCATCTTCGAGCCGGTCTGGAACCGCCGCTACATCGACCACGTGCAGATCACCGTCGCCGAGAGCGACGGGATCGAAAAACGCGGCCGCTACTACGACGCGGCCGGGGCGCTGCGCGACATGGTGCCGAACCACCTCTTCCAGCTCCTGTCGTTCATCGCCATGGAGCCGCCGATCTCCTTCGAGTCGGGATCGGTGCGCGACGAGAAGGCGAAAGTGCTGCACGCCATCGCCCCGATGAGCGAGGAGGAGGTGCTGCGCCGCACCGTGCGCGGCCAGTATCGCGAGGGCACGGGGCTCGACGGGCGCCGGCACGCCGGCTATCGGGCCGAGGAGTTCGTCAAGGCCGGCTCGTCCACCGAGACCTTCGTGGCCCTCAAGCTGTACGTGGACAACTGGCGCTGGGCGGAGGTGCCGTTCTACCTGCGCACCGGCAAGGGGCTGGCGGAGCGGGTCACCGAGATCGTCATCCAGTTCAAGCGGGCGCCGTTCGTGCTCTTCCGCGACACCGAGGTGGAGCGGCTCCCGGCCAACACCCTCGTCCTCAACATCCAGCCGGACGAGGGCATCTCCCTGCGCTTCCAGGCCAAGGTGCCGGGGCCGACGGTGCGCATGGGCGAGGTGGAGATGGACTTCAAGTACGCCGAGCACTTCGGCGAGGTCGCCTCCACCGGGTACGAGACGCTCCTGCACGACTGCATGGTCGGCGACGCCACGCTGTTCCAGCGCGACGACATGGTGGAGGCCGGCTGGCGCATCGTGCAGCCGATCCTCGATGTCTTCCAGGCGCTGCCGCCGCGCAACTTCCCCAACTACCCGTACGGCAGCAGCGGCCCCCGCGAGGCGGAGGAGCTGCTCGGCCGCGACGGCCGCAAGTGGAAGGCCATCGGCGATGATTCTGGCGGGCGACGTCGGGGGAACCAAGACCCGGCTGGCGCTGTTCGAAACTGATCGCTCGGGCCGTCTCCGCGGCCGCGACGAGCGCACCTACCCCAGCCGCGAGTATCAAGGACTGGGGCTCATCGTTGCGCGCTACCAGCGCGAGGTCCCCGCGCCGATCGAGCGCGCGGCCTTCGGCGTCGCCGGCCCGGTCAAGGACGGCGTCTGCGTCACCACCAACCTGCCGTGGGTGATCGAGGCGAAAAGCCTCGCGGCGCTGTTGCGCCTCCCGGTCGCGGGACTTCTGAACGATCTCGAATCGACGGCGTGGGGCCTCGGCGAGCTCGGCGACGAAGACACCCTGACGCTGCAGCGCGGGACGGCGGCCGCCGGGAATTCCGCTATCATTGCCGCCGGCACGGGGCTGGGCGAGGCCGGGCTGTTCTGGAATGGCCGCCGCCACATTCCGTTCGCGACCGAGGGGGGGCATGCCGACTTCGCCCCCCGCTCCACCATCGAGGACGAATTGCTCAACCATCTTCGCGCCCGCTTCGGACGGGTGTCGTGGGAACGCGTGGTGTCCGGTCCCGGGCTCGTGGAGGTCCACGACTTCCTCGCCGGCCGCCCCGCCGATGCCGGCGACAGGCCCGCCGGCGCACGGGCGCCGACCGCGGCCGGACCGGCGCACGGCGAGACGGTCGAAGCCAACCTGGGCGAGGACCGCGCCGCGACCATCTCGCACGCGGCGCTCGCGGGCGAGAGCGAGGTGGCCCTCCGGGCGCTCGACCTGTTCCTGTCGATGTACGGCGCCGAGGCGGGGAACCTCGCGCTGAAAACGCTTTCGACCGCCGGGATGTACATCGGCGGCGGCATCGCGCCGCGCATCGTCGACCGGCTCAAGACGGGGACGTTCCTCGAGGCCTTTCTGGACAAGGGACGCATGCGGCCGCTGCTCGAGGCGATGCCGGTGCGGGTCGTGCTGAACGACCGCACCGCGCTCCTGGGAGCGGCGCGGCAGGCGATCGAAGCGGAAGCGGCATGACGACAAGGGAGGCTGCGTGACCGAAGGCACCATCGGAGGCTACGTCGCATCGAGCCCGGCGCTCCAGGGAGACGCCCGGACCGCCATCGGGGAGCTGTGCCGGGAGATGGCCCGCGCCGGCGTGGCCATCGCGCGCGAGGTGCGGCGGGCCGCGCTCACCGGCCGGCTCGGCTACGCCGGCGGCGAGAACGTCACCGGCGACCGCCAGAAGAAGCTCGACGTCGTCGGCAATGACCTGGTGCTCGACGTCTTCCGCAGGAGCCCGCACGTCGCCGCCATCGTGTCCGAGGAGGACGCGCAGCCGGTCCCCACCGGGCGCCCGGACGCGCCGTACATCCTTTCGACCGATCCGATCGACGGATCGTCGAACACCGACATCGACGGCGCCGTCGGGACGATCTTCTCCTTCTCGCACCGGCCCACGGGCGGCGGGATGCCGCGCGGCTCGGACATCGCCGCGGCCGGCTACATCCTCTATGGTCCGAGCACGCTCTTCGCCATCAGCGCCGGGGCCGGCGCCGCCGCCTTCACCTTCGACGACGAGAAGAACCGGTGGGCCCTGACCCACCCGGCGCTGCGCTGTCCCGAGCGCGGCAGGACGTTCAGCGCCAACCTCGGCCGCGCGCGCGCGTGGCACCAGCACCTGCAGGCCTACCTCGACTACGTGACGGACGACGACAAGGCGACGGGACGTCCGTACTCGCTGCGCTACATCGGGGCGCTGGTCGGAGACCTGCACCGCTGCCTGATCGAGGGGGGCCTCTACTTCTATCCCCCCGACGCGAAGAACACGCAGGGAAAGCTGCGCCTGATGTACGAGTGCCTGCCGCTGGCGTTCCTGGCCGAGCAGGCGGGCGGCAAGGCCAGCGACGGGACGCGCCGCCTCCTCGACGTCGAAGCGGGGTCGGCGCACGCGCGCTCTCCCTTCGTCGTCGGCAGCGCGGCCGAAGTGGACCTGTACGACACATTCATGCGGACCGGGAAGCCGGCCTGACGCCCATGCCCAAACCGTCTGGAGGGGAGAGACTCGTGAACGATCGCGTGCAGGAAATCCTGTCCTGGTACGGGAGCGACAACCCCGGAACCCTGACCAACATCGCCCGCCTCCTGAATCACGGCCGCCTCGCGGGCACCGGGAAGCTGGTCATCCTCCCGGTGGACCAGGGGTTCGAGCACGGCCCGGCCCGATCGTTCGCCGCCAACCCGCCGGGCTACGACCCGCGCTACCACTTCGAGCTGGCGATCGAGGCGGGCTGCAACGCCTACGCGGCGCCGCTCGGCTTCATCGAGGCCGCGGCGCGCGACTACGCCGGCCGCCTGCCGCTCATCCTCAAGCTCAACAACAAGGACGCGCTGCTCGAGGAGAAGGACCCGACGCAGGCGCTGACCGGGTCGGTCGAGGATGCGCTGCGGCTGGGCGCGTGCGCCATCGGCTTCACCATCTATCCCGGCTCGGCGGAGCGCTTCGCGATGTACGAGCGCATCCGGGCGCTGGCGGAAGAAGCGAAGCAGGCGGGGCTCGCGGTCGTCGTCTGGTCGTACCCGCGCGGCTCCGGCCTCGACAAGAACGGCGAGACGGCCATCGACGTCTGCGGCTACGCGGCGCAGATCGCGGCGCAGCTCGGCGCCCACGTCATCAAGGTGAAGCTGCCGACGAGCCACATCGCGCAGGACGCCGCGCGCAAGGTGTACGAGAAGGAGAAGGTGCCGATCGAGAGCCTGGCGGACCGGGTGAAGCACGTGGTGCAGTGCGCCTTCGCCGGCCGCCGCATCGTCATCTTCTCGGGCGGCCCGGCCGAATCCGACGACAAGATCCTCGCGGAGGTGCGCGGCATCCGGGACGGCGGCGGCTTCGGGTCGATCATCGGCCGCAACTCCTTCCAGCGGAAGAAGGCCGATGCCCTCAAGCTCCTGGACAACATCATGAAGATCTACTCGGGGCAGACCGCCTGAGCCGGACGGTTCCCGTCCGGGTCCTTCCCGACGCCGCCGGCGTGGCGGGCGAGGCGGCGGCGGAGTTCGAGCGCGTCGCCCTGGCGGCGTGCGCGAAGCAGGGCGCCTTCCGGGTGGCGCTTTCGGGCGGCACGACGCCGCGCGCCACCTACGAGCTCCTGGCCGACGCGCGCGCGCCGCACCGCCAGGCGATCCCCTGGGACAAGGTGCACGTCTTCTTCGGCGACGAGAGGCAGGTCACGCCCGACTCGCGATCGAGCAACATCGGCATGGCCTGCGAGACGCTGCTGCGGCACGTGCCCGTCCCCGACACGCAGATCCACCGCATGCGCGGCGAGAACCCGGATCCCGATCGCGCCGCCGAGGAGTACGAGGAGATCCTGCGGGACGCCTTCCACCTCGGGCCGGGTGAGCTGCCCCGCTTCGACCTCATCCTCCTCGGCATGGGGGAGGACGGACACACGGCGTCGCTGTTCCCCGGCTCGAAGGGGCTCGAGGAAAAAGAGCGCCTGGCGATCGCCACCCGCGCGCCGGTCGAGCCGAGCGGGCGCATCACCCTGACGCTGCCGGTGCTGAACGCCGCCGCCGAGGCGCTGGTGCTCGTGACCGGGGCCGGGAAGGCCTCGGCCTTCGCCCGGGTGCGCGCCGGCGGCGCGGACCTGCCGGCCGCCCGCCTGCGCCCGGACAACGGGACTCTCGTCTGGCTCGCCGACCGGGCCGCCGCCGGCGGGAGCGCGTGACGTGAGCGCCCCGCGGATTCCGGGCGGGATCCCGCCGGGCGCCGCCGGCGCCGACCTGGAGTTCTACCGCCTCGCGGATCGCTACCTCGCCGACCTGTTCGAGGCGTTTCCGTCCGCCGCGACCGCGGCCGGCTTCCACGTCCACGACACGCGTCTCGACGACTGGAGCGTCGCGGGGGTGCGGGCGAAGATCGCCATGGCGCGCGGCCACCAGGCGGCGCTCGAGGCGATCGATCCGGCCCGCCTGACGCCCGGCGCGCGCGTCGATCTCGGCATCCTCCGGAACGACACCGACTCGACGCTCCTGTCGCTCGAAGAGCTGCGCCCGCACGAACGCGACCCGCAGTTCTTCGTGGACCTGCTGGGCAACTCGCTGCTCTACCTGACGCTTCTCGATCCCGACTCCCCCGCCTGGCCGGAGCGCCTCGAGGGCGTGCGCGGCCGGCTGGAGCAGACGGCCGACTTCCTCGCCGGGGCGCGCGCCACGCTCGACCGCCCGGCGCGCGTCGTCACCGAGATGGTGATGCAGACGAACGCCGGCAACATCCGCTTCCTGACCGACCAGCTGCCGGGCCTCTTCGACAAGGCCCCGGCGTTGAAGCCGGCGCTCGAGGCGGCCAACCGCCGGGCGATCGCGGCCTTGAAGGAGTTCCAGGTGTTCGTCGAGCGCGACCTGGTGCCGCGATCCACCGGCGACTGGCGCCTGGGCGGCGATCTCTGGGGGCGGAAGCTGCGGCTGACGCTGCAATCCGAGATGGATGCGGCCACCATCGCCCGCCGCGCCGAGGCGACCATCACGTCGCTGCGCGAACGCATGCTCGCCGCCGCCGAGCCGCTGCACGCGCGTCTCTTCCCGGGGCACCGGCATGGCGAGCGCGGCGACGGCCTGGTGAACGTCGTCGTGAGCGAGGTGATCGAGTCGGTCTCCGAGAGCCGCCCGACCCGGGACACCCTGTTCGAAACGGTCCGCCACGCCGTCGATCGCATCAAGGGTTTCCTGGGCGAGGAGGACCTGATCAGCCTGCCTCCCGAGGACGACCGGCTGGCAATCGAGCCGACGCCGGGATTCCTCGACGGGATGGCGGTCGCCTTCTTCAATCCGCCCCCGACCCTCGAGCCGTCGCTGAAGAAATCGTTCTGGATCTCCTCGGTGCCGCGCACCGGCTCGCCCGAGGAGGACGCCCGCATCGAGGCTTCGTTCCTGCGCGAGTACAACGACTACGCGCTGCACGGACTCGCCATCCACGAGGCCTGGCCGGGACATTACGTGCAGTACTGGCACGCCTACCGTTCGCCGATGACGACCCTCTACAAGAAGGTGTTCTCGTCGGGCACCTTCGCCGAGGGCTGGGCCGTCCTGGCCGAGCGGCTGATGTTCGAGTCGGGCTACGGCGCCGACGACCCGGCCTTTCTGCTGATGCACCTCAAGCACGGGCTGCGGGCGCCGATCAACGCTTTGCTCGACGCGCGCCTGCACACAGGCTCCGGCAGCGACGAGGAGGCGGACCGCTTCACCCTCGATCTCCTGCGCCGCACCGCCTTCCAGGAAGAGACCGAAGCGCGCGGCAAGCTGCGCCGCGCCAAGGTCACCTCGACCCAGCTCTCGACCTACTTCGTCGGCCTGCTCGAGATGCAGGACCTGCTCGACGACGCGCTCGCCGCCGCGGGCCCCGGCACGCCGCGCAAGGCGACCCTCGATCGGATGCTCTCGTTCGGCACCATCCCGCCCCGCGACGTGCGCGCCCTGATGGGCCTTTCGCCCCGGCGCTGACCCCGGCGCCCTCCGCCTGACGACCACGAGGATGCTGCGCA
>DASYQE010000295.1:0-10442 GCA_036005805.1 Candidatus Polarisedimenticolia bacterium
CAAAGCGGTGCGCTACTTCGAGGCGAACGCCGGCAAGGCCGGGCACGACATCGCCGTCGAAGTGGATCGCTATTGCGCCTGGCCGGGCCAGGCCCTCGCCTACAAGCTCGGCGAGCTGACCATCCAGGAGCTGCGCGCCCGCGCGCGCCGCGCCCACGGAGCGCGCTTCGACGTCCGCGCCTTCCACGACGCGGTGCTTCTGGCCGGGCCGCTCCCCCTCTCCATCCTGCGCCGCCGGGTCGAGGCCTGGATCGTTTCGGTGACCCCGGCCCGCGGCTCAGGTGACGGGGAAGGCGGTGTTTCGCGCACCGCCCGGACCCGACCCCCGCGCACCACCCGGGCCGCGCGCGCCGCGCGCGCGCCGCGCCGCCCGCACGCCCGCAGCGGCGCCGCGCGTTGAGATCAACCCGGGCCTTCCTCGCCGCGGCGCTTCTTCTCGTCTTCGGGGGCGGAGCCTCGGCCGCGGCACCGGCCGCGGTGGGGCCGGCCGCCGGACGCGCCCCTGCGGCGCCGCCGCGGCGCCCTTCGGGCACGCCGCGAGTGGACAACCGCAGCGCCACGGTCTATGGCTCGAAGATCCACTACCTCGAGTCGGGCTACGGTCAGCCGATCGTGCTGCTCCACGGCCTCGGAGGCGGGGCCGAGACGCTGCGCCCGCTCATCGCGCTGCTGGCGCCGCGGCACCACGTCTTCGCGCCCGATCAGATCGGCTTCGGCGGCTCCGACAAGCCGCTGATCGACTATCGCATCACGACGCTGGTCGAGTTCCTGCACGGCTTCCTCGACGCCGTCGGGGCGGACCGTCCCGATGTGGTCGGCGTGTCGCTCGGCGCCCGGGTCGCGTCGCTGTACGCGCTCGAGCACCCGAAGCGCGTCGGCCGGCTCGTGCTGGTCAGCGGGGCCGGCTACCGCCCCGATCTCGACGACGAGACGGCGCAGGCGCTCGCGTTCGCGACCCTCTCCGACGCGAAATCCGCGCTGCTGCTCGCCTACGACGACGATCGCCGCGCGACCGACGCCGCCGCCGAGCGTCTCTTCGCGGCGCGCCTGCGCAGCGGCAGCGCCTTCACGGTCTCCCGGCTGGTCGCCTCCTTCCAGAGCAGCGAAGGGTTCGCGGACGATCTGTCCGGCATCACCGCTCCGACCCTCATCGCCTGGGGACGTGGCGACGACATCGCACCGGTCTCGCAGGGAGAGAAGGCGCACCGGCAGATTCACGGCTCGCGCCTGGTGATCTTCGACCACTGCGGCCACCTCGTGATGGAGGAGGCGGAGAAGCCTCTCGAAGAGGCGCTCACCTCCTTCCTCGACTAGACTGCGCCGGAAGAGGTGCCGGTTGCGTGCCGTCGGCTCAGGGGCAAGCCAGGGGCGAGGCGGCGATCTCCGGGTCGCGGGAGCCGACCTGGCCCGGACCCTCGCCGTCGTAGGAGCCGTGACCCGCGGGGAACAGCGGCCGCGCCAGGTACCACCAGCCGTCTCCCGCGTCGGGAACACCGGGTTCGCTGACGACGGTCCACGGCAGGTCATGCGCGACGCAGGCATCGACTGCGACGCCGAAATCACCGCCGCCCGTCCGGAGCGTCGCGAGGCGGCCGCGCACGACGTCGTACCCGGTCGCGTCGAGCACACCGGTCCAGAAGAGCGTCGAGCCGGCGTCGCCAGGGACCGGAGGTCGCTCATACCCGTCTTCGGGTGGGGGGCCCGCCCACCTCAACATCAAGCGTGGTGTGGCCGCGCTGATGTTGCGCGCGACTCCGACGCCGGAAGACGAAGGATTCGCCACGGCGATGTCGGGCAGCCCGTCGGCGTCGAAATCGGCCGTGGTCAGCGCGCCGGCGAGCCAGACGCCGTAAGAGTCCGTCGCGACCGGGGGCAGGGAGGACGCGCCGGCCACGATCGAGATGTGCGTGGTGCCGTCGGTCACCAGGAGGTCATCGAAGCCGTCGTGATTGAGGTCGCTCGTTCCGAGGCGCCTGGCCCCGTCCGGAATCACGATCTCGTCCGGGGGCGCGTGGCAGAAGGAACCGCCGGCATCGGCGTGCATCACGCGCACCGATTTCGTGCCGATGGCGGCGATGTCGGGAAGGCTGTCCGCGTCGAAATCTCCAATCGCGACCTCACCCGTCCCTCCACCCGGGCCCGCGGGGCACTGCTCCGCGGCGAGAACCAGGCCGCTTCCGTCGCCGTGCAGGATCGCGACCTCGCCGCTCGCGAGCGCCACCGCCAGGTCGAGGTGGCCGTCGCCGTTCAAGTCGCCGGCCGCGAGAAAAAGAGGGCTCGACGGCGCGACCCAGGTCCCGGCGGGGACGAGCGCCGGCCCGGGGGCGAGCCGGTAGACGCCGACCATGCCCGCGTTCGCGAACGCCACCGCAACGTCCGGGGTGCCGTTGTCGTCGAAGTCAGCCGCGACGATGTCGTCCGGCTGGTCCGGGACCGGCAGGTCGGCGTACGTCGCGAGGTGCCCCTGGCCGTCTCCCGCGAGGACCGAGAGACTGGCGGCGTAGCAGATTCCGGGGTTGCGCGCGCCGCGGTTCGCGGTGGCGATGTCCGGCCGCCCGTCGCCATTGAAATCAGCGATCGCCAGGGCGGTCGGAGCGCAGCGCGCGGGAGAGGAGATCGGCGGACCGAAAAGGGCCTGGCCCAGCCCCGGCACCACCTGGACCTGCATGCCGGGCCCGCAATCGATCGGTGCGGGCTGCGGGTTGTTGCAGGTCGTGACGCTGGGGCCGTCCGACTGCAGCACGGCCAGATCGGGCAGACCGTCGCCGTCGAAGTCGGCCGCGCCGAGGTCGGGAATGTGGGACGGAAAAGCCGGCAGCCTCGACTCTTTGGCGAAGCGTCCGAAGCCGTTCCCACGCAGGATCCGCAGATGGATCCAGTCGTCCGTCCCCAGGAGATCCAGGCGACCGTCCTGATCGAGATCGGCGATGACGAGCGGGTTGCCATACCCGTCGAGATAATCGACGGACGGCGCGAACTGCATCGGCCCGGTCGCGAGGAAAACGTACATCGGAAGAAAGTGGCCGGCGACGACGAAATCGGGACGGCCATCACCGTTCAGATCCCCGGTCGCGAGCCCCTCGACGAGACGGTAGCCGGGGAGCATCGAGGTTGGGGTGAAGTGCCCGTCTCCCGTACCGTGCAGGAGAGTGAGGTATCCGCTGCCGAGCGTCGCCAGATCCTGAACGCCGTCGCCGTCGAAATCGGCGGAGGCGAGACTGAGCGATGGCCAACCTGAAAACACCGGCGTTCCGAATCCCCCTGCGCCGTCGCCGGGGATGAAGTACACGCCCCCCACACCGATCACCAGATCGGTCTTGCCGTCGCCGTTGAAATCGCGCGCAACGATGCCGGCTCCGTACGGGAATGAACCCTGAAAGGCGATGAGCGTCGGAGCGGCGGTAAACAGACCCTCTCCGTCACCCGGGAAAATGGAGACGAGGTTGGTGGCGTCGTTCGTCCTCGCGATGTCCGGATGCCCGTCGCCATTGAGATCCGCCACCGCCAGACCTCCGCCCAGATCCCCTGGCAGCGTGCCGTAGTAGGCCGGGCCCGTGAAGTGGCCGGCCCCGTCCCCCAGCAGAATGGCCAGCGCGGCACCGATCACACCGGTCATCGCCAGGTCGAGATGACCGTCATGATTGAGGTCGGTCGCGACCACCTTCTGGTCATAGCCCGAGATCGTGGCGATCGAGGCCGAGTCGTACCGCGCGGAACCGAGACCGCGAAAGATCTCGACCCCGCTCCGGTGCACCACCACGATGTCGGGAATGCCGTCCTCGTCGAAGTCACCGACCGCGGCTTGCCGGATCACATCGGCCGTCGGGATTTCCAGCCGCGCGTTCAGCCGGATCAGCGGCCCGGCCATGGCGCCGACGGGCGCGAACGCACACGCGACCAGAAAAAGGGTGAGAGCGAGCCGCACCGGACATCTGGCCAGGAGCACGGTGGCCCTCCCTGTGGACGGGAATTCGGCGTCGTCATGGCCCGCCGGCGAGCGATGCGGGGCGCAAGATAATGACCCGTACGGACACCTGTCAAACGGGATCGCCTCGGAGCGTTGACACGCGGCGAGCGGGGCGGGTATAAGACCTGAGTCTTTGGTCGTTCCTTGACAATCTGTCGCAGGCGATGGGAAGGGGGTGCAAATCCCCCGCTGCCCCGCAACTGTGAGCGGTAGCGAACGCCGGAGAATCCCACTGGGGAATCGTTCCCTGGGAAGGGCCGGTCAGTAGAGAGCCGCAAGCCAGGACACCCGCCCGCGACGACCACGTGCCTTTCGGACCTTTCGCGGGAAAGGGACCTCGACGCCCCGACGGCGCATCTCGAGCGAGGTCGGGGTTTTCTTTTCCGTGGCGGTCCCCAGGGCATGCCGTGCCTCGAGGGAGGTCGCCATGGATTCGCCGTTCGCCCCGCGTCCCCGCCGGACCGGTCTCGCGCGCGCCGCCGCGCCCGCCGTCGCCGTCTTCGCGCTCGCAGTCGTGCCCGCCGTCGCCGATCCGGTCGATTGCTTCCCCGACCGCGTGGCGCTCTACACACCGGGGACGGTCTCCTCCCCGCCGCCGTTCGGCTCCTGGCAGCCGGGGATCGTTCTCGGTCCGCCGGGCAACACCACGCCGACCAACGGCACGCTCACCGTGATGTCGCTCGGACGCGGCGGCCGCGTCGTGCTCGAGTTCACCGACAACGTCCTCGTGGACAGCCCCGGCCCCGACTTCATCGTCTTCGAGAACCCGTTCTTCTGCACCGCCGCTCCGCTCACCGCAGCGGATCCGTGGAGCTCCTTCGCCGAGCCGGGGATCGTCGAGGCGAGCGACGACGGCGTGACCTTCCACGCCTTCCCCTACGACGCGGCGGCGCTGGCGCAGGTGACGACCATCTGCACCGATGGCTCGCTCATCGCCGCCCTGCACGGCCTGGCCGGGCTGACGCCGTCGTTCACCGGCGACTGGACGGTGCCGGACGATCCGCAGGTCTTCGACCCGGCGGCGCCGGGCGGGGTCTCGGGCCACGGCGGCGACGCCTTCGACCTCGCCGCGGTCGGGCTGACACGGGCCCGCTTCATCCGCATCACCGACCCGAACCTGGCGATCAGCCCGCCCGGCTCGTCGGAGGGCTTCGACCTCGACGCCATCGTCGCCCTGCACGCTCTCGCCAACGACCCGGGGCTGGACACCGACGGTGACGGGCTCGCCGACACGACCGAAACGCAGGTCTACGGCACCAACCCCGCCGACCCGGACAGCGACGGCGACGGCGTGCCCGACGGGGTCGAAGCGGCCACCTGCCACCAGCCGCTGGGCGCCTCGGCGGCGCCTTTCTTCGCGGCCTCGCTCGATCTCGAGGTCTTCGAGGCGCAGCCGACGGTGGTGCGCTGGAACACGCTCGGCCCCGGGGTCTCCTACGACCTGGCGCGCGGCAACGTGGCGGCGCTGCGATCGATCGGCGGCCTCACCGATCTCGGGGTCGTCACCTGCGTCGAGAACGACTCGACCGACCTTTCGAATCGAACTCTGGGGGACGTGGCGCTTCCCCCGGTCGGGCAGGCCTTCTTCTACCTCGCGCGCCCGACGCCCAAGGGGACGGCGCCCGGCTACGGGATCTCCTCGTCGGGGCAGCTGCGCGTGCCCGCCTCGGGTGACTGCCTGTGAGATCGCCCCGGCGCGCTTCCGCGCGCCGTGTCCGCGTGATCGGACGCCTGCTCCTGTCGCTGATGGCGCCGGTGGCGATCGGCGCCGCGCGCGCCGGCGATGCAGCGGGCGGCGGCGCGCCCGCCGTGACGCAGGAAACCGTGACGGTGCGTGAACCGGCCGATCGGCTGCGCGCCGATCCGACCGCGTTCGGCACCGTGATCGAGGCGGCCCAGTGGGCCGATCGCATCACCACGCTCCCGGACCTGTTGCGCGGCGTGGTCGGGGTCCAGGTGAAGTCGATCGGCGACACGCTGTCCACGGTCTCGATCCGCGGCTCGACCGCCGAGCAGGTGATGGTCTATCTCGACGGCGTGCCGCTGAACCGGGCCGCGGGGGGCGCCGTGAACCTGGCCGACATCCCGCTCGCGCAGGTGGCGCGCATCGAGGTCTATCGCGGCATGACCCCGGCCTCGCTGCCGCAGGCCTCGATCGGCGGCGCCATCGTCATCACGACCCGCGCCCCGAAAGGGCCCGCTTCGGGGGACGGCTGGGTCTCCGCCGGGTCGTACCGGAGCGCCGAGGTCAGCGCCTCCTATGGCGAAGAGAAGGGCCGCGGCGGCTGGCGCGTCGCCGCCGACGGCGCCGGAAGCGACGGCGACTTCCCTTATCTCGACCCCAACGGCACCCCCGACGACCCGACCGACGACGAGGTGACGGCCCGGGTCAACAACGACTTCCGTCGCGGGCACGCGCTGGCGCGCGGGCACTGGCGCGCCGGAGAGACGGCGCTGGGCTTCGAGCTGGACGCCTTCCGCCGCGAGCAGGGCGTGCCGGGCCTCGACGCCGTGCAATCCCCGACCTCGCGCCTCGAGACCTCGCGCCTGCTGCTGTCGGCGACGGCGGAGCGCCCCGGGCTCGCCTCCGGGCGACTGGTGCTGCGCGGCGCCGTCGCCTGGCACGACGAGCGCGACCAGTTCGACGGCGATGGCTCGGGCTTCTTCGCCCAGGACAGCGACAACGACCTGATCTCCACGAGCCTGAGCGGCGGAGGCACCCTCGTCGCGGGCACGCGGCACGCCCTGAACTTCCTCGTCTCGTACCGCGACGAGACCGCCGACCTGCGCGATCCCTCACCCGCGGGCGGGGACGTGGGCCTTGCCACCCGCCAGGTTGCCGGCGTCACCCTCGAAGACCAGATGGTCTTCGCCGCGGGACGCATCCAGGTCGTTCCCTCGCTGCGCCACGAGGCGACCGCCAGCGATTTCGACCCGGGGCCCGCCGCGGGCGTCGTGCCGGGTGAGAGCGACACCTCGGCCACCACCGGCCGCATCGGCGTGAAGGCGGAACTCGCGCCTTCCTGGTCGCTGCGCGCCAACGTCGGGACCTACCAGCGCATCCCCGACTTCACCGAGATGTTCGGCATGACCGGATCGGTGCGCGGCAACCCGGGGCTCGTTCCGGAGCAGGGCACGAACGCCGATCTCGGCCTGGCCTGGGAGGCGACCGGGCCGCTCGGGGCGTTCCACGGACTGCGGATCGAGGGGGCCCTCTTCGGCACCGACGCTGACGATCTCATCGTCTACCAGCCGACCGCGTTCGGCCTGCTCATCGCGTCGAACGTCAGCGCCGCGCGCATCCGCGGCGTCGAACTGAGCGTGCAGACCGGACTCGGAGCGCACCTGAGCGGCGCGCTCAATGCCGTGCGGCAGGAGGCCATCGAAACCGGCGACTCGTTCCGCAACGGATTCCCGCTGCCGGGGCGCTCGGACGTCGAGGCGAGCACCATGCTCGGCGGCGCCTTCGGACGGGCGCGCTTCGACTGGACCTTCACCTACGTCGGCCCGAACAACGTCTCCACGGTCGCGAATCCCGACACCGAGCTTAAGGCGCGCTACCTGCACGATGTCTCCTGCCGGGTGATCCTGCCGCATCGGCTGGAAGCGACCATGCAGATCCACAACCTCTTCGACGATCACAACGTCGACCTGTACCGCTATCCCCTGCCCGGGCGGCGCTACGAGGCGAGGCTCGCATGGGCGTTCTGACCCCGACCGCACGCGCTGTCCTGCCGGCGGCGCTCCTCCTGCTCGCGGCCTGTGGCGGAGGCGGCGGGTACGGCCGGGGCCACGGCGATCCGCTCCCCGGTCCGGGAGCGCGCCTGGACCCGATCTACGACGTGACCATCACGTTCCCGCAGGCGGAGGTGATCGCGGGCGGGATCACGCTGCACGGGATCGTCCTCGACCTGGCGTTCACGTTCACCGACGCCACGGTGCGCGACGCCGACCCGCGTTTCCGCGCCCCGGCCGAGGTCCTCTCCGTCATCGCCGGCGGCGTGCCGCAGCCGTTCGTCGTGACGCAGCCCATCGTCGTCGCGGGCTCGATCGAGGGCGAGACCTTCGCCACCGACTCCTTCGGGGCGATCCAGTTCGCCAGCGCCAACCTCGTCCTGTCCCTGTCGGGGACCATCGCGCCTGGCGCGCGGCGCATCGAAGGAATCGCCGACCTCTTCGGCACGAGCGAGCCCGGATCCTTCCTGGCCGTGCTGCGTCGCCGGTATCTCGTCGTCGGCACCGATCTGCAGGCGGTCGGCGAGGCGACGACGGTGGAGGTGCGCTACGACCGGGACCTCGTCCTGCACGAGCGCCTCGAGACCATCAGCGCCGACCCGGTGGCGCGCGTCGAGGACGGCCGGCCGATCGTCATCAACCGTTACTCGTACGACAACCTGCAGGGGCTCGACCCGCACGCCGGCTTCAGGACCGCCTTCGAGCACTCGACCGGCAACGGCTCGAACCCTCACGACGTGGTGGTGCTGAGCGACAACCAGGCGGGTGCGCCGTTTTCCCCGCCGGCGCCCGGCCAGGAGAGCGCCGGCGTGGCGTTCGTGACCCGCTACGAGCCGCCCTACGACGACCTGGCCCTGTTCGATCTCGACAGCGGCGATCTCATCCAGTCGATCGACCTGCGCCCGCTGGCGCGCAACCCCGATCACCTGCCGCGGCCCGACCAGGTCGCCTGGTCGCACAACCGCCTCTTCGTGACGCTGCAGGACGCCAACGCCTCGTTCAAGCAGTTCATGAACGGCCGCGTCGCGGTGATCGATCCGGTGCTGCGCCAGGTCGAGGACGTCATCGACCTCGCCGGCCAGAACCCGTTCGAGGCGCTGGTGGAGGATCCGGCGAGCGGGCTGCTGTACGTGGGTCTTGCCGGCATCTTCCCCACGGGAGTCGATCCACCGATCCTCAGCGGAGGAATCGAGGCGATCGATCCGTCGGAGCGCCGCTCCCTCGGCCTGGTGATCGACGACGACGATCTCGGGGGCAATGTCACCGCCCTGGCGATCCCCGCGCCGGACCGGGGCTTCGCCGTGGTCACCGACGGTTCCTTCCACAACTTCGTGAAGGTCTTCGACCCGCAGGCGCGCACCATCCTCGGCACGGCCTTCGACACCACCGACCGTCTCACCGCCCTCGCCTCCGACGGCCAGGGCTGGGTGCTCGTGGCCGACTCGAGCTTCCTCGATCCGCGCCTGTTGATCCTCGACGGCGCGACCGGCGGCGTCGTCGCCGCCGTGCCGCTCCGCCTGCCGCCGCAATCGATTGCCGTTCTCACCCGCAGTCTTCCGTGAAGGAGACCCCGATGCTCCATCGTGCCCGCCGCCTCGTCCGTGCCGTTCCGTCCCGCGCCGCGCTCGGCGCGGTCCTGTTCGCCGCCGCCATCGCACCGGCCGCCGCCGGGACCACCGCCCGGCTCGAACGCGACCCGCTGCAGCCGGGCGGGTCGGTTCATTTCTTCGCCGAGGGCGACGCCGCCTCCCGCTTCACGTACGTCGGCGGCACCCCTCCGCGCTTCCCCGGCGACCGGCGCGGCTCGCTGCGGGTCCTCTACGACACGACGCTGCCGACCGGCCGCATCGGCACGCCCCTCGGCTCCGTCCTGTCGCTCGACGACAGCTTCCGGTTCGGGGCCATCCTGACGATCCGGTCGCACGGCTTCGCGGCCGATCCGAGCGGCTTCTCGCAGATCGCCTTCGGCCTCTGGAATGCCCACACGACCGGCCTGGGACGGACCCTCTTCCCCTCCGACGCCTACGACCTGGTGGAGTTCGACTGGTTCGCCAACGTGAGCCCCGATTTCGGAGGCCCCTTCCTGTCGCCGAGCATCTTCGGCGGGAACGTCGGCGACAACGCGTTCTTCAACTTCGCCTTCCAGTCGCAGGAAGCACCGCTGCCGTTCGACGTGCCGCTGCTGTGCGAGGGGGTGTACGACGCGGCGACCCGCGCGCTGACCGTCACCGTGTCGCGTCACGTGAGCGGGCCACGGTTCGAACCGGTCCCCGGCGCGACCACGACGGTCGACCTGGCGACGCTTCTGCCCGGCTTCCTCGTGGACACGCTCGGCATCGCCGCCTACGGCGAGGGCTGGGCGTCGCTGCACGCCGAGGTGGACTTCGATCTGATCTATGTCGGAGACCGGCCGGTCCCGATGTCGGTCGCCGCGACGCCGTCGATCCCGTCGCGCGGCGCGCTGCCGGTCGGGGTCGTGCCCGTCCCCTGAGACGGCCGCGCCCCGCAAGAAAAAAGCCCCCTTCGGCCTGTGGCCGGAGGGGGCTTGGTGCTTTCGCGCACGCGTGCAGCGTGCCGGCGAGCCTGATCCGCTGCTCAGCCCTTCTTGGTGGCGTCGGCCGGCTTCGGCGGCGCCTGGCGGATCGCCTCGACGTTCAGGGTGATGTCCACGTCGTCGCTGAGGACCGTGCCGCCGCCCTCGATGGCCTTGTTCCAGGCGACGCCGTAGTCCTGGCGGTTG
>DASYQE010000296.1:0-5338 GCA_036005805.1 Candidatus Polarisedimenticolia bacterium
TGCCGCTTCCAGCCCCGCTGCCCGATCGCCGTGGAGGCCTGCCGGCGCGACGACCCGGCCCTGCGGGAGGTGGCGCCGGGACACCAGGCCGCCTGCCACCTGGCGGACGGCGGAACCTTGGCGGCTCCAACTCCCGTATAAGTCCGTAGAATGTCCCGGCACAAAACAACCCTGTTCCAGGTGTGCAAGAGCGTGAGGCCTGTTTCCGAGGTGACTCGATGAGACCGACGTCCGTGATTCGACTCCTGATCGCCCTGGCCCTCGTGGCGCCGCCGCCCGCGGTCGCCGCGGAGACGGCGGCGACCCCGCAGCCGACGACGCCGACCTTGCTGGCGCAGGCTCCGACGCCGCCCCCGCCGGCGGGGGCGCCGACGGATGAGCCCGACACCTCGTGGCTCCCGAAGCTCGAAGACCCGCCGTACCCGGGCGGGGCGATCATCGACAGCACGCCGCCGAACGCCATCGTCCTGTCGCTCGACGACACGATGCAGCAGGCGCTGCAGAACAACCTCTCGATCGCGGTGAGCGCCTATGACCCCGAGATGTTCTCGGCGGTGGCGCTGGAGGAGCGGGCGCTCTTCGATCCGATCGCCTCCGGCTACTACTACAAGAGCAACCAGGAGAGCCAGCAGTCGTTCTTCCTCGGGGCGCTGTTCGTTCCGGCCAACACCAACGGCGACGGCGACGGCTTCGGCGCCTCGTGGTACGACCCGCTCACCTGGGGCGGCAACTACCGGGTGGACCTGAACATCGACAACTCCGACACCGACTCGTTCCAGGCGGACGATCCCACGACGATCCTCGACGAGTCGCGCACCGTCAACGAGTCGCTCGATCAGAACGGCTGGGCGGTCACCTACAACCAGCCGCTGCTGCGCGGCTTCGGGCGCAACGTCAACTTGTGGCGCTGGAAGGTGGCGTCCAACAACGCGCAGAGCAGCCTGCAGCAGTTCCGCCGCAACGTCATGGATACGCTTGCCACCTCCGAGGAGTCGTACTGGGACCTCAACTTCGCCATCATGCAGCTGCGCACCTCGCGCTTCGCGCTGAAGGTGGCGCAGGACTTCCTCGAGCAGAACAAGGTCAAGGTGCGGGTCGGGACGCTGGCGCCGATCGAGATCACCCAGGCCGAAGCGCAGGTCGCCGACCGCAACGAGGCGGTCATCATCGCCGAGGCGGCGCTGCGCGCGGCCGAGGACGCGGTGCGCCTGGCGATCGGCATGCGCAAGGACTCGGCCGACTGGATGCGGCCGATCCGCCCGAGCGATCCCCTGAAAGTCAGCGAGGTGGTGCCGAACGAGGAGGAGGCGATGCAGGCTGCCCTCGCCAACCGCCCCGATCTCGAGCAGGCCCGTCTCGAGATGGCCAGCCGCACGACCGAGGAGGCGGCGAAGCGCAACCTGAAGCGCTGGGGACTCGACTTCTCGGGCACCTACGGCGACCTGTACAACAGCCAGCAGGGGATCGGCCAGAACGGCGGCGCTATCCTGACCGACCCGATCGACCGGACCTCGTGGCGCGCCCAGCTCGCGCTCACCGTGCCGATCGGCAACCGCGCGGCGCAGGCGGAGCACGCCCGCTCCGAGGCCGACCTCGCCCAGGCGAACTCGCTGATGGCGCAGGCGGAGCAGGCGGCGCGCCTCGACGTGCGGCAGGCGGTGCGCCAGGTCGAGACGACGCTGCAGCGGGTGAACGCCGGACGCGTCAACGTGCGGCTGCAGGCGGAGAAGCTGCGCGCCGAGCAGAAGAAGTTCGAGAACGGCATGAGCACGTCGTTCCAGGTGCTGACCTTCCAGGACGACCTGTTCTCGGCCAAGACGCGCGAGAACCTGGCGACCGACGACTACAACAAGGCGCTCGTCGAGCTGTCGCGCGCCAAGGGAACGCTGCTGGCCGAGAAGGGCATCCTCATCCAGGCGCCGACGGACGACGGCCACGGCGACGAGTTCACTCCGGCCGGGACGCAGAGCCAGGCGTCGAAGTCCTCGGCCGCCATGCGCCGCTTCTGGGGCCTGCCGGCGGGTGACCTGCTCAGCGATCCGGGGCTGAAGCTCGCCGACGCGGTGGCCGACGGGATCCGCCTGCCCGCCGACTTCACCTGGGAGAAGCCGCAACGCGGTCGTTGACGCGCGGACTGGGGGTCGCGGCGCTCCTCGCGGCGCTCGCGCTGCCGGCAGCCGGCTGCCTCGCGCCGGATCGTCCCAACATCCTGCTCGTCGTCGTCGACACGGCGCGCGCCGATCGCTTCCTGCCGCCGTCGGACGGCGGCGCCAACCCGATCGCGCCGCGCATCGCGGCTCTCGGACGCGAGGGGGCGGTCTATCTCGAAGCGCGCACGCCCTCGCCGTGGACGCTGCCGGCGCACGCCAGCCTGTTCACCGGGCTCTTCCCCTCGTCGCACGGCGCCGAGTCGGGTCATCTCAGGATCGAGGACGACCGGCCGTTCCTCGCCGCCCGCCTGCAGCGCGCCGGGTACCGGACGCAGGCCTACGTCGCCAATCCGTGGGTCGGCAAGGACTACAACTTCCAGGTCGGCTTCGACACCTTCGACGAGGTGTGGCGGTCGGTGAAGGGGACAGAGGGGGAGATGGGGGCCGGCGCCATCGTCGACAAGGTCGGGCGCTGGCTCGAATGGAGGAACGGCCACGACGATGCGCGCGCCAAGCCGTTCTTCCTCTTCGTCAATTTCTTCGAGGCGCACCTGCCGTACAACCCGCCCGAGCCGGAGCGCTCGGCGCGGCTGCCTCGGGACGCCGACCCGGAGCGGGTCGAGCGGCTGCGGCGCTTCAAGCACCCGGAGGAGGTGCGCGCCATCCTCGGACTGACGCGCCTGGACGAAAAGGATCGCGCCGTGCTCGGCGCGCTGTACGACGGGGAGATCGCCTACGTCGATCGGCGCGTCGGCGAGCTGGTCGACCTGCTGGCGAAACACCGGATCCTCGACGACACCGTCGTCGCGGTGACCTCCGATCACGGCGAGATGCTCGGCGAACACGACCTTTTCGATCACAAGCTCAACCTGTTCGAGCCGGTGCTGCGCATCCCGATGGTGCTGCGCTTCCCGAAGAGGGTGGCGGCGGGGCAGCGGATCGCGTCGCCCGTGATGCTGCAGGACCTCTACCCGACGCTGCTGTCGCTCGCCGGCGCCGATCCGGAGCCCTCGGTCGAGGCCCGCCGCCTTCCCGGGATCCGCGCCATGCGGCCGGGGCCGATCCGCGGCGAGACGCTGGACGACCCGCTGATCGCGGAATACGCGCGGCCGTCGGAGTTCCTGCCGGTGATGCGCGGCCTGGCGCCGCAGGCCGATCTCGCCCGCTTCGACGCCGGGCTCATCGAGTTCACCTGGGGCGGCCGCAAGCTGATCTGGTCCTCCTCTGGGCCGGGATCCGTGTACACCCTGTCGGCCGATCCCGGAGAAACCGCTCCGGAGCCGATCCGCGACTCGCAGGAGAACATCGCCTCGCGCCGCGCCGCCGACCGCGCCGCGCGCCTGGCGCAGGCGGTCTCCGCCCGGGCTCGTTAGAGGGCGGCGACCTTCTCGACGAGATCGACCAGCCGCATCGCGTAGCCCCACTCGTTGTCGTACCACGCGATGATCTTGACCATGTCCTCCTGGGGCACCTGGGTGAGCAGGCTGTCGTAGATCGACGAGTGCGGGTTGCCGATGATGTCCGCCGAGACGATCGGGTCCTCGGTGTACTGGAGGATTCCCTTCATCGGCCCGTCCGCCGCCTTCTTCATCGCGGCATGGATCTCCTCGACTGCGGGACGCTTCTCGGTGATGACGGTCAGGTCGACGACCGAACCCGACGGCACCGGCACGCGGAACGCCAGCCCCTCCAGCTTCCCCTTGAGCGCCGGGATGACGAGACCGAGCGCCTTCGCCGCGCCGGTCGACGTCGGCACGATGTTCATCGGCGCCATGCGGCCGCGCCGGGCGTCCTTGTGCGGGTGATCGAAGAGGCGCTGGTCGTTGGTGTAGGCGTGCACCGTCGTCAGGAACCCCTCGCGGATGCCGTACAGGTCCTGCAGGACCTTGGCGACGGGCGCGGCGCAGTTCGTCGTGCACGACGAATTCGAGACGATCCGGTGGGACGGCTTGAGGATGCCGTCGTTCACGCCCATGACGACGGTCGCTTCGAGCGGATCCTTCGCGGGGACCGTCAGGACGACCTTCTTCGCCCCCGCGGCGAGGTGCCGCTCCAGCTCGGCGACGCGGCGGAAGATCCCGGTCGACTCCACGACGACGTCGGCGCCAACCTCCCCCCACGGGAACTGGAAGGGATCCCCTTCGCGCTTGTCGGTGACTTTGTGGCTGCGGATGCGGTCGTCATCCACGACGAGGTCGTCGCCGTCGGCGCCGACCTTCCCAGGGTACGGCCCGTGGATGGAGTCGTAGCGCAGGAGCAGCGCCATCTGCTTCACGTCGGCCAGATCGTTGATGGCGACGAAGTCGAAGTCCTTCCCGCGGCTTTTCGCCGCCCGCAGGAACAGCCGCCCGATCCTGCCGAAGCCGTTGATGCCGACGCGCACGGTCATGCCGCACCTCCTGGTCCCGGGGGCTCAGTCTAGTCCGGATCCCGAGCCGGGGTTCGTCGGCGACCACGGGCGTGGTATAAGCGGCGCATGGACAAATTCCGCCGCATCCTGGTCCCGCACGATTTCTCCCGTCACGCGACCCGCGCTCTCGCCTACGCCGCGAAATTGGCGAAGGCCAGCGGAGGGAGGCTGATCGTGCTGAGCGCCATTCCACCGTTCGCCCCGATCACCGCCCACATGGTCGGCGGCCGGACCTGGCTCGACGAGGGGGAGGTGGTCCGCGCGGCGCGCGCGCGTCTCGAGCAGCTGGTGACGCGCACGGTGCGCGGCGCCAAGCCGCCGGTCGAGGTGCGCGTGGTGATCGGCGAGCCGCTGCAGGCCATCGACGCGGCCTCGCGCGGCGCCGACCTGATCGTGATGTCCACCGCCGGCCGCACCGGCCTGCCGCACCTGCTCATCGGCAGCGTCGCCGAGAAGGTCGTGCGCCACGCCCGCATTCCCGTCCTGACGCTTCGTCCGCGATCGCGCTGACGCCGCGTTGCGCGCGGCGGAAGTTCACGGACCGCCGCGGACAGCGGTGCGCAGCTCCTCCGGCGTGCGGACCACACCCCTGCGGACCACGAAGCGGATCTGCCGCAGGTTCTTGATGTCCTTCGCGGGATCGGCTGCGACCACCAACAGGTCGGCGACCTTCCCCTTCTCGACGGTGCCGAACTCGGCGTCCCTGCGCATGGCGCGGGAGCCGCCGCGGGTCGAGGCGATGAGCACCTCCATCGGCGTCATCCCGGCCGCCTGCATC
>DASYQE010000297.1:0-3189 GCA_036005805.1 Candidatus Polarisedimenticolia bacterium
CGCCGGCACGGTGCTGCACGCTCCGTTCGTCTGCAGTCCGGTCACGCCCAGGTCGTCGATCCCCCAGCCGGATCCCTGCAGGCCTCCGACGAGAATCTGGAAGGTGCCGCCGAGGCGGAAGCGGATGCGGGCGCCGGGGAGGCTGGTCACGCCGAACTCGTGCACCAGGGCGGCCCCCACGTCGATGGTGACGGGGTGCATCGCGTCGACGCGGGTCCCGGGGACGGCGTCGCTCGAGCCGATGAACGCCGGCCGGCCGTTCAGCGGGCTCATCGCCGCCGCGTCGACGCTGCCGTTGTAGCCGCCGCCGGAGGTGATGTAGGGGCCGAGGTCGACCCAGGCGCCGCCGTCGCCGGACACCTCGACGACGCCGCCGCTGTGGTACTCGGGCCCGAGCGGGTCCTGGGCGAAGTCGAAGTTGTGCGAGAAGGTCAGAAGGCTCGCCGACGTCAGGTTCATCGCCGGCAGCAGCAGCCGGTCGTCGATCGACGTCAGCGTCGGGACGCCCGGCTGGTCGTCGGTCGCGACCCACGCGTGCGTGGCGCTGTGTGCCGTCGGATCCGGCAGCACCTGCCAGCCGCCGACCGTCCGCGTGGTCGTGGCGGTGTAGCCCGCGTTCGAGCCCGACTCGAGGTTGTCGGAGAAGGCGGGCCCGGGGACGAGCGCTCCCTGCGGCGACGCGGCGCGGCGCACCAGGTTGTCGTCCTCGTTGCCGCCGTTGGCGGGACCGCCGTCGTTCGCGGTCGAGTCCTCCGCCCGCACGACGTAGTAGGAGGTGGTGCCCGAGGCGAGCCCGGCGGTGTCGGTGTACGTCAGGCCGGTGAGCCCCAGCGCGATGGCGTTCTCGATCGCCGGCATGAAGCCGGGGTCGGTGCCGCGGTACACGTTGTAGCGGACCGTCGCGCCCGGACAGCGGGCGGATCCCTCGTCCCACGAGAGGACCAGGGTGCAGTTCGCGGACGGCGGAGAGCTGACCGCGCCGAGCCCGAGGAAGAACGGATCGGTCGTGCAGCGGCCCGCGGCGGTGACGCGCGCCACGTTGCTGTTCCCGGACGGGCACCCGGAGGCCGGCAGCGCGCGGACGACGTAGGCATACGTTACGCCCGCGGTCGCCTCATGATCGACGTACGAGGTCTGCGTGCCGGGGACGGTGGCGATCGGCTCGTCGAAGACCACCGGGGTTCCCTCCCCCGCCTCCTCGCGCAGCACCTGGTACTGCGCCGGCGGGCCCGAAGCCGGCGCCTGCCAGGTGAGGGTCACCTGGTTGTCGCCGGTCGCGGCGGCGGCCAGGCTCAAGGGCGCCGGGCTCATCGGACAGCACGCCTCGTCGAGCGAGACGTCGTCGACGTACCAGCCGGGGAGGTAGTTCCCCTCCGGCGTCGACGGCGGGATGGTGTTGGCGACGTCGTTGCCGAAGAGGAACCGGATGACGATGCGCTGCGTCGACTGCGACGCCGGGACCAGCCCGCCGAGGAAGGCGCGCGCCCGCTTCATCGGACCGATGGTGCCGCCGGTATAGGCCTGGCGTCCGAAGAGCGGGTTGGTGTTGGTGCCGCTCGAGGTCGCGGTCAACGCACCGTTGTAGCCGTTCTCGTAGATGAGGGCGCCGAGATCCTGGAACGCCCCGGCGGTGCCGGTGGTGGCGTCGACCAGGGCGTATTCGACGACGCCGCCGTCGAAGCCGCCCTCGCTCTGGAACGTCTGCCACCAGGCCAGGATGCTCTGCTTGTCGACGGTCATGACGTCACTGCGCAGCTCGAACGCCAGGTTGTCGGAGGCGCTGAGGGTGACATTGTCGGCGTTGAAGGTGTGCCACACGGTCACGGGCGAGTGGGCTGTCGCGGGCGCCGGGTCGCCGTCCCTGAACCAGCCGCCGCGCTGCGGGATGAGCGGTACGGTCAGCCCGCTCGAGGTGAAGTGGGCGCTCGTCTGATCGTCCGGCCCGGCCTCGACGTCGTCGAGGAAGCCCTGGTTCGTCAGCAGCGCGCTGGTCACGAGGCCGGCGCGGCGCACGGTGTTGTCGTCCTCGTTGCCGCCGTTGGCCGGACCGCCGTGGCCGGTGGTCGAGTCTTCGGCGCGCACGATGTAATAGAAGAGCCGGTCGTTCGCCCCGGGGGTGTCGGACCAGCTGTTGCCGGTGACCCCGGTGGCGATGCGGCTGGCGGCGCCGGCCGCGAAGTCGGGCGTGGTGCCGCGGTAGACGTTGTAGCGGACCGTCTGCCCGCCGGCGCAGGACGACGCCGCCTGCGGCCAGTCGAGGAGCAGGTGCTGGCAGTCCCCCGGGTCGATGACGCGCGCCAGCCCGAGGAAGGAGGGATCGGTCGTGCACGGCAGCGCCGCGCCGAGCGGCGTCACGGTGAGGGCGTTCGATCCCGACACACAGTCGTCGTTGCGGAGCGCGCGCACCCGGTAGGTGTAGGCGACGCCGCCATCGAGACCGGAGTCGAGGAACACGGTGCCGCTCGTCCTGCCGACCTCGACGAACGGCACCGGCTCGACGGGCGTCCCGGCCCCCTTGACCCCGCGGAACACCACGTACTGCGTCGCCCCGTTCGGGCTGATGGTGACGCGCACCGAGTTCGCCGCGATCGACACCGCGGTGAACGACGGCGCCGGCAGCGGCCCGCCGGACGCCTCGCAGGCCGCGACCGTCGCTGGGACGGTGAAGTCCTCGACCGTCACCATGGCCTGGCCTCCGGTCGAGGTCGCGGCGGCGCCGAGGCCGCGATTGGCGAAGGCGCGCCAGATCAGATCCTGGAACTCGCCGCCGGCCGCCCGGTCGGCGGCGAGGATCCCGTCGCGCGCGTCGACCATGGTCGGGTTGCAGACGGTCAGCTTCATCCCGTCGGTGACGCGGAACAGCGCCGAGAACGATCCGTTCTCGATGGTCGCGTTGTCGATCTGCGCCGCCGCGTGGCTGCCGTCGGTCGTGCGCCCCTGGGCGTCACGGATGTTGCTCGCGGGCGATCCCGCCGGAAGCGTGTAGGTCGGGAAGGTCGGCCCGCCCGGGAAGGCGCGGTTGTGGAAGCGGTTGATCATCGCCTCGCGCATCTCCCACAGGACGATCGACCAGAACTCGCCGACGTCGTGCACCTCGCACGGGATGAGGCTCGGGTTGCTCGGCGGGCCGGTGCAGATGAAGCCGTAGGTGAAATCGTCCGGCCCGGCGTCCATCGAGAAGCGGCGGAT
>DASYQE010000298.1:0-4666 GCA_036005805.1 Candidatus Polarisedimenticolia bacterium
GGTCCATGCCCTGCCGCGCGACGCGGCGGGTCGCAGGGGGAGAAGACGATGCCGATCTCCAGAAACGCCGTGCCCGCGTCGTTGCTCGCCGTGCTCGCCCTGGCGCTCAGCCTGCCGGGGACGGCACCGGCCGCCGAGCCCGACGCCGCCAAGGGAAGCGCCGGGTCGGTGACGGTCCCGCCCGACACGAACACGGCGCCGCCGAAGAACCTGCGCAAGGTGGGGGACCACTGGACCCCGTGGGCTCCTCCCGATCCGGAGTCGTTCCCCCCCGGCGCCACGGTGCACATCATCGAGCCGGGAGAGACCCTCTGGGGGCTCGCCGACATCACCTACAACAACCCGTGGCTCTGGCCGCAGCTCTGGAACGAGAACCGCTACATCCTCGACTCGCACTGGATCTTCCCGGGCGACCCGCTCCTCGTCCCGCCGCGGCCGGTCGTGGTCAGCGGTCCAGGGGCGGTTCCGACCGAGATCGTGCCGCAGGGGCAGGAAGGGGCCCCGCACACCGACCTCGCCCCCTTGAACGGGCCGGACAACGGCGGCCCCGAGGCGCCGCTGCAGGCCGAAGCCGCCCCTACCCCCGCTCCGGCGGCGCCGTCGCATCACGACCGTGACGGGGTCTCCTCCGGCCGGATGGTGGAGTGGGACGACCTGCGCTGCAGCGGCTACATCAGCGAGGACAACAAGCGGGCCGACCTGTTCATCGCGGAGAACGAGGAGCCCGGCTACCAGACCGTCACCCTCGGATCGCTCGTCTACCTCAACAAGGGGAAGAACGACCAGCGCATCCAGCCTGGGGCGAGCTTCACCATCGTCCAGCGGGAAGGGAAGGTCCTGCACCCGATCACCGGCCGCACCCAGGGGATCTACTCGAAGCGCCTCGGGGAGCTGCGCGTCCTCAAGGTGCTCGACGACACGGCCATCGCCACCATCACCTTCGCGTGCGACGAGATGCGCGTCGGCGACGAGCTCCACGCCATCGATCTGAAAGAGGTCCCGGAGGGGCCGATGCCTCCGTTCGAACGGCTGCGGGTCGAGCCGAACGGCAAGCCGACCGGCTACGTCATCCACACCAAGGACCTGGCGGTGCGGGTGGCCGCCGGCGACGTCGTGCAGATCGATCTCGGGAGCGAGGACGGCGTCGCCCCGGGCGCGACCCTCACCGCGTTCTCGCCGGTCCACCGGGATCGCCTCGGGCACATGCCGGACTACCACTTCAAGTACCAGAACGAGGTCTTCACGAGCCGGGACGAGCACTGGGACGACAACCGCGACGCCTACCCGTCGCTGCCGGTGGCCACGATGGTCGTCATGACCACGGCCGAGCACACCGCGACCGCCAAGGTGGTCTATTCGATCCGCGAGTTCAGCGTGGGGACGCCGGTCGAGCTGAACTAGCTCCCGGCCCCCGGGGAAGCGTTCCGGCTCCACGGCGGAGCCGCCGGTTCTTTCGGCGCTTCACGGAACACCCGGGCCGAGAAAGCCTCGAGACGCGCGCCCCGTCGCCAGGCCTCGGGGGACAGTCCCGCCTTCCGGCAGACGAGCCGCAGGAAATCCTCCGCTCCCAGCCCGTGCTCGACGGCCACTTGAGGCAGCAGCAGGCCGCGGCCGGAGGGGTGCGTCACGCTGACCCCGTGGCGCCCGATCGTCACCCCGCCGGGCCCGTCGATCACCTCGGGCGCATCCAGCACGGTCACCTCGATGGTCACGCTTCCGACCTCGTCCGCCCCCAGGGGATCGAAGCGGGGATCGTCGCAGGCCGCGCCCCGGGCGGCGCGGCCCAGGTTCTCCAGAAGCGTCCCCCCGGCTTTCCACGTGCCGAGGCAGCCGCGCAGCCTGCCGTCCTGTGTCAGGGTGACGAAGACGTCGCGCGGCTGGGAAAAGGAGGCCGGGAGGCGCCGGGGAGGCGGGGGAGAAGGAAGGCCCGCGGCCGCGGAGGCCACGCCCGCCCGCGCCAGCGACAGGAGTTGCGCTCCCTCTTCGTCGGTCAGCGGGAGGAAAACGGCCCCGGCGTTCACACCGTCAGGATCTTCGTCCGGAGAATCAGGATCTCGAGCGCCAGCGAAGCCTTGGCCAGCAAACGTCGCAGCGGCGTCGCGTCGAAGCCCGCCCCGGGGTCGGACGCGTTGTCGGCGTAGAGGATCACCGCGGGCCGGTCCTTGATCCGCAGCGGCAGGAGGAGCGCCCGCGCCGGCGGCGGACAGCCGAGGTCGAGATAGAAGCGCGTGTTCGCCGGCTGGTCGGCGACGGGCCCCTGGTACAAATCGGCGCCGCCGCGGAAGAAGCTGAAGAGGGACGGCCGATCGAGAGAGACCGTCACCTGGCGCACGCGGATCGGCTCGACCCCGTCGCCGCGCCCGCTCCATCCCGTCACCCGGTCCCCCTGCACGACGAACAGCGCCGAGCGCTGGAAGCGGGCCGCCACGAAATCGAGGATGACGGCGAAGACGTCGTCGCGCGTCTCCGCCCGCTGCAGGCGCAGGGCGGCCGCTTCGAGGTTCGCGGCGTCGGCCGGCGATTCTCCGGGGACCTGCGGCGCGGCGATCGAGGACGCGGGGACGACCGGCGTCACGATCTGAAGCGGCGCGGTGTGGACGATCGGCGCGGGAGCCGGGGCCGGGGCGAGCGCAATGGCCCGTGGGGACGGGCCCGGCGGCGGCAGCGGCGCCGGCGGCGTCGCCCAGCGTGGATCCGGTTCCGGGATCTCCTCGGGGATGTCGTCCTGCGCCTGCCTCCACTGCTCGAGAGAGGTCGGCGGAGCCACCTCGCGCGCTCCGGGGGGGGCGGAGGCGCCGGGCAGGGGCGGGGGCATCAGGATCGGACCGGGGTCGGCGTCGAGCGGAAAGCCGTCGAATCCGAGCGGCGCCGTGCCGGCCGGCGTCTCGATCTTCGTGGACGACGGCTCAGGCCGGCGTGCGGCCGGTGGCGACAGAGCCATCGCCACGGCGGAGGCGACCGGCAGCGCCTCGGGTCCTGGGCTGACCTGGTAGTAGCGCTGCAGCGCCTGCTGGATCCGGAAGTCGGTGGCGACGTACGGCTCGATCATCATGCCGGTCAGGAAGGCGATCTCGTCGAGCGCGATGAGATCCTTGGGGTCGCGCATGGCGAGGCGGAGGCGCCGTCCTTCGAGCTCGAGGGGGACGACCCGGTACTGGCTCGCGAGGCGGGCCGGGACGAGCGCCACCACCTCCGGCGGCACCGCCTCGAGGCGGGCCGGTGGAGCATACGGGGCGCCCGCCACGTCCGACAGGTAGGCGCCGAGGACGTCCTCGTCGATGTGCCCGAGCTTGATCAGGCTGCTGCCGAGGCGTCCGCCGAAGAACTGCTGGTGCTGCCGCGCGCGCTGCAGCTGGTCCTCGTTGATCTTGCCGCGACTCAGGAGCCAGGCCCCGAGCTTCAAGCGCAGCCTCCCCGCGGCGCCCGGAGCGCCGCCTGTGAGCGCCTCCCGCCCGCGCGACGACCCCCGCCGTCAGCGCTGCCGGGAGGAGTTGTGATGCGGTCCCCGGCCGAAGGGGCGACGGGAGCGCTCGCGGTCGCGCGGGGGAGGGGGAGGAGCCGAGCCTTCCGGCTCCGCCGGTGCCTCGCCCCCCTCCGCGATGCGGCGCTCCTTCAGGACCGCCTTGCGGCTCAGGCGGATGCGATCCCCGTCCACTTCGAGCACCTTGACGAGGATCTCGTCCCCCTCGGAGATTTCGTCCTTCACCTCGCGCACGCGGTGCTCGGAGATTTCCGAGATGTGCAGCAGCCCTTCGAGACCCGGCAGGATCTCCACGAAGGCCCCGAAGTTCGCGATGCGCGTGACCTTGCCGAGGTAGGTCTTGTTCGCCTCCGCCTCCGCGGTGATCTCGCGGATGATGTCGATCGCCTTCTGAGCGGAGGCCTCGTCGACCGACGCGATGTGGATGCGGCCGTCGTCCTCGACGTCAATCTTGCAGCCGGTGCGCTCGACGATCGAGCGGATCATCTTGCCGCCCGGCCCGATCACCTCGCGGATCTTCTCCTTGTTGATGCGGATGGTGAAGATGCGCGGCGCGAACGAGGAGATGCTGGCGCGCGGCTCGGCCAGCACCCCGTTCATGAT
Organism: Candidatus Polarisedimenticolia bacterium; assembly: GCA_036005805.1. Taxonomy (GTDB): domain Bacteria; phylum Acidobacteriota; class Polarisedimenticolia; order Gp22-AA2; family Gp22-AA2; genus DASRAU01. The sequence goes on from DASYQE010000298.1 coordinate 4,085, forward strand.
CTCGAGGATGTGCAGCCGGGCCCGGTGCGCCTGCTGCAGCGCCTCGTCCATGATCGTCTTGCTGATCCCCTGGATCTTGATGTCCATCTGCAGGGCCGTGATGCCGTCCTTCGTCCCCGCCACTTTGAAATCCATGTCGCCGTAGTGGTCCTCGACGCCGGCGATGTCGGTGAGGATGAGGTAGTTGTCCCCCTCCTTCACGAGCCCCATCGCCGCCCCGGCCACGGGTGCCCGCAACGGCACGCCGGCGTCCATCAGGCACATCGAGCCGCCGCAGATGGAGGCCATCGACGAGGAGCCGTTGGACTCGAGGATGTCGGAGACGATGCGGATGGTGTACGGGAACTGCTCCTCGTCGGGGATGAGCGGCAGGAGCGCCCGCTCCGCCAGCGCGCCGTGGCCGATCTCGCGGCGGCCGGGCCCGCGCAGGAACTTCACCTCGCCGACCGAGAACGGCGGGAAGTTGTAGTGCAGCATGAAGCGCTTTTCGGATTCCCCTTCGAGCCAGTCGATCGTCTGCGTGTCCTCGGAAGTGCCGAGGGTGCAGGTGACCAGCGCCTGGGTCTCGCCGCGGGTGAACAG
>DASYQE010000299.1:0-30636 GCA_036005805.1 Candidatus Polarisedimenticolia bacterium
CGCCTGGGATTGAAATTGGTGCCGCCGTCGAAGGCGAAGCGCAGGTCGCCCGGGGCGGACGCCCGGGTGTCGAGTTTCATGTGGGGCTGGTTGCCGGCGGAGCAGTAGTGCGTCGCGCGCAGGATCTGCCCGTCGAGGTAATACAGCGTCACCATCTCCTGGTCGGTCCCGGGGAACTGCGTCTCCATCACCGCCGTCCCGCCGGCGGCGACCGCGAAGACCGACCGGGTCGCCGCTCCTTCGGGGGACGGTCTCGTGCCCTCCCACGTGCCGGCGAGCTCCTTGAGCTGCTCGAGCGCCGCCTTCGCGCCGAGCGTCCCTCCCGCCGGCGCTTCGGCGTGCGGGAGTGAAACGCCGCTCGCGACCAGAAGCGCACCACACAGCGTGACTCCTGCCAGCCTCGACCGCTTCGACATGATCCTGCCTCCCTGGAAGACCTTATGACACAGGCGGCCGGCGTCCTTTCACGAGCGGGTGCAGCTCGAGGATGACGATCTCCGGCGGCACCAGGAAGCGCACCGGCACGATGCTCGTGCCCAATCCGGTGGCGACGTAGAGGTGGCGCTTCTCCTCGAGGACGTGCCCGGCGGCGAAGCGCTGGCCGTACATCGAGGGAACGACGGGCCGTCCCAGGAATGGCAGCCGCACCTGCCCGCCGTGCGTGTGCCCGGCGAGCGTGAGCGAGACGCGCGGCGGAACCTCGGGAAAGAGATCCGGATTGTGAGTGAAGAGGAGGACCGGCGCGTCGTCCGTGACCGTCGCCAGCGCCCCGAGCAGATCGTGCGGCGCCCGCAGGAAATCGGAGACCCCCGTCAGCCAGAACGGCGCGTCGGCGCCGGGCCCGTTGCCGCCGCCGACACGCACCGACTCGTCCTCGAGGACGGTGATGCCGGCGGCGCGCAGGGCGCCGCGGACGCGCGGCCCGTTCATGGCGTAGTCGTGGTTGCCCAAAACCGCGAACACGCCGAGCGGCGCGCGCAGGTCGCCGAGGAGCGACGCCACCGTCTCGGGCGGGACGAAGTGCCCGCCGAGGCTGCCGTGGATGACATAGTCCCCGAGAAGCAGGACGAGATTCGGCCCTTCGGCGTTGGTGCGCCGCACGATCTCGCGCAGCTTGTCCTCGCCGTTCCAGGCGGACCCGCAATGGATGTCGGCGAGCAGGGCGACCCGCAGCCCGTCGTCCTCCTTCGGCCACCCGGGGATGGCGAGGCTCTCGGTGCGGACCCAGAGCGACCGTGGCTCGAGCCAGAACCCCCAGAGACCGAAGAGGAGAACCAGGGCGCCGGCCGCGAGCCAGAAGAGCCGGACGAACGGGGACGGTTTCAGGGGGAGCCCGGGCCGGCCGGCTGCACATAGACCTTCACCACGCTGTACGCAGCCGCCTCGTGCAGGCCGGACGGAGGCAGGGTTTCGTGCGCGAACAGCAGCCGCGCTCCGGGCCGCAGCTCGCGGCGGATCTTGTCGAAGAGGGCGGTGTCATCGAAGCTGCCCGAGCCGAAATAAAAGAGCAGATCGTAGCGCGAGAAATCCTCGCGCAGGAAATCCCCCTGCCGGAGGTGCGCCCGTCCCCGCGGGACGAAGCTCCCGAGGCGCTTGCGCGCATCCAGCGCCAGGCGGTGGAGCGTTGGCTCCCATTCGATCCCGGTGGCGTCGGCGCCCAAAACCGCGGACAGGAACACCACCCGGCCGTCGCCGCTGCCGAGATCGAGGAGCCTGAGCCCCGGGCGGACCTCCGACTCGAAGGCGTCGAGCGTGTCGTCCAGCGAGGTCGGGTAGAAGAGCCCCTTCTCGCGCTGGTCGGTGTGGGTGAAGGCCTTCATCTGCAGCGCCGGATCGTCCCGGACCTCCGACGGGACCGTTTCGGACCCGGTCAGGCGGAGCAGGAGCTCGGGCGGATACGTCGCGAAGCAGGCGTTCTGGATGCGGCGCGCCGCCTTGACGGCCTCTCCATGGGACAGCGGGGCGCCCGAGCCCGCGAGGACCGGGACGCCGGGCGCCACGAGGAGAACGGCGGCCGCCATCGCGACGGCGCCCCAAAAAAACGCGGCGCCCTTCGAGGGCGCCGCGCCGGACTGTCTCCACATCAGCGAATCCGAATCGACGTCAGGAGCCGAATCGACCGGGCGCCGGCCTCAGGAACAGCCGCTCGTCGAGCCGCAGTTGAGGCACTTGTAGCAGGCGCCGTTGCGCACCATGATCGCACCGCAATCGGCGCACGGAGGCGCGTCCTCGTCGGGACGAAAGGCGAAGGGCGCGCGGCTGGTGTCGTTCCCCGCCGCCCCGACGGACGCCGGCGTCGCGACGGCCGTCGGACCCGGGGTGAGCGCCACGGGGATCGGGCCGGCCGGCCTCGGCACGGCGTGCATCGGCGTGACGTTCGACTCCTGCTCCCCCGAGTCCTTGACGTGCACGCCGATCGCCTCGGCCGCCTCGCGGCCCAGGAACTTCGAGCCGAGCCAGCGGAAGATGTAGTCGATGATCGACTTGGCGATCGGGATCTCGGAGTTGTTGGTGAAGCCCGACGGCTCGAAGCGCACGTGGCTGAACTTGTCCACCAGCACCTGGAGCGGCACGCCGTACTGCAGCGCCAGCGACACCGCGGTCGCGAAGCTGTCCATGAGGCCGGAGACGACCGAGCCTTCCTTGGCCATGACCAGGAAGATCTCGCCCGGCTTGCCGTCCTCGTACATGCCGACGGTGAGGTACCCGTCGTGCCCGGCGATGGAGAACTTGTGGGTCAGCGCCCGGCGCTCGTCCGGCAGGCGGCGGCGCATGGCGCGCGGCGCCTCGGCGACCGCGGCGGTGGACACCGCCTCGATCTTCGCCTTGGCGTTCGACTCCTTGCCGGTGTTCAGCGGCTGGCTGCGCTTGCAGCCGTCGCGGTAGATGGCGACCGCCTTGAGCCCCTGCTTCCACGACTCGAGGTAGGCCTGCTGGATCTCCTCCACCGTCGTGTCGGCCGGGACGTTGACCGTCTTGCTGATGGCGCCGGAGATGAACGGCTGGGCCGCCGCCATCATCTTGATGTGGCCCATGTACTGGATGCTGCGGCTGCCGCGCATCGGGCGGAAGGCGCAGTCGAAGACCGGCAGGTGCGCGTCCTTGAGGTGCGGCGCGCCCTCGATCGTCTCGTTCTCGTCGAGCGACTCGAGGATCTCCTTGGTCTGCTGGTCGCTGTAGCCGAGCCGGGCGAGCGCCTTCGGGACCGTCTGGTTGACGATCTTCAGCATCCCGCCGCCGACCAGCTTCTTGTACTTGATGAGCGCGATGTCCGGCTCGATGCCGGTGGTGTCGCAGTCCATCATGAAGGCGATGGTGCCGGTCGGCGCAAGGACGGTCGCCTGGCCGTTGCGGATGCCGTGCTTCGACCCGAGCTCGTGCGCCTCGTTCCAGGCGTCGCGCGCGGCGGTGTACAGGTCGAGCGGCACGTGCGCCGAGTCGATCTTCGCCACGTGCGAGCCGTGCTTCCTGATGACGCGCAGGAACGGCTCGCGATTGGTCTCGTAGCCGTTGAACGGCCCCATCTTCTCGGCGACGCGCGCCGACATGACATAGGCGTGCCCGGTCAGGACCGCCGTGATGGCGCCGGCGTAGTCGCGCCCGGCGTCGGAGTCGTAGGCGAGGCCGCGGGACATGAGCAGCGCGCCGATGTTGGCGTAGCCCAGCCCGAGCGGCCGGTAGTCGTGCGAGTTCCTGGCGATCCGCTCCGTCGGGTAGGAGGCATTGTCGACGAGGATCTCCTGCGCCAGGATGGTCGTTTCGATCGCCTTCTTGTACGCCGTGACGTCGAGCTCCCCCTCGGCGGTCGTCAGCTTCATGAGGTTGAGCGACGCCAGGTTGCAGGCCGAGTCATCGAGGAACATGTACTCGGAGCACGGGTTGCTGGCATTGATGCGCGAGGTGTTCGGGCACGGGTGCCAGTCGTTGACCGTGGTGTCGAACTGCATGCCGGGATCGCCGCACACCCAGGTCGCTTCCGAGATCATCCGGACGAGGTCGCGCGCCTTGTAGGTGTCCACCGGCTCGCCGCCGACGACGCCGCGCGTCTGCCACTCGCGATCCTCCGTGACCGCCTGCATGAAGTCGTCGGTGACACGCACCGAGTTGTTCGAGTTCTGGAAGAAGATCGACGAGTAGGCCGGTCCGTCCAGGGCCCCGTTGTAGCCGGCGTCGATGAGCGTCCAGGCCTTCTTCTCCTCCTCCTGCTTGCAGCGGATGAACTCGACGATGTCGGGGTGATCGATGTTCAGGATGACCATCTTGGCGGCGCGCCGCGTCTTGCCGCCGCTCTTGATGACGCCGGCGAAGGCGTCGTAGCCCTTCATGAACGACACCGGGCCCGAGGCGGTGCCGCCGCCGGCGAGCAGCTCCTTCGAGGAGCGAATCGGCGACAGGTTGGTGCCGGTGCCGGAGCCGTACTTGAAGAGCATCCCCTCGGTGCGCGCCAGCGTCAGGATCGAGTCCATCGTGTCCGACACCGAGTTGATGAAGCACGCCGAGCACTGCGGCTTCGCCTCGATGCCGACGTTGAACCAGACCGGCGAGTTGAAGGACATCTTCTGCATGACGAGCAGGTGCTTGAGCTCCGCCTCGAAGGTCTGCGCGTCGGTCTCGCCGTTGAAGTAGCCCTGCGCCCGTCCCCACCCGCCGATCGTGCGGACGACGCGGCCGATGAGCTGCTTCACGCTGCGCTCCCGCTCGGAGGTGCCGAGCGTGCCGCGGAAGTATTTCGACACGACGACGTTGGTGGCGGTCTGCGACCAGAACCTCGGGACCTCGACGTCCTTCTGCTCGAAGACCACCTCACCGCGCTCGTTGCTGATGACCGCGCTGCGGATCTCCCACTCGACCTCGTCGAAGGGATCGACCCCGATGCGGGTGAAGTGGCGCTCCAGGGTGAGGCCGTCGGCGGCCTGTCGCAACGACAGGGGCGCCGAGAAGCCGGTCTGCGGCGACGGGCCTTTTTTCGGCTGCGGCGTCGGAGCGGTCTTGCGATCCCTCAGCTCGGACTCCTTTTTCATTCCGCCTCCCCCGATCCCCGGGCCGGCGTCCGACCGGCCCCGAAGCAATGATAGAAAATGACGCCCAAAATCCCGCGTCCCGGCCCCGCGCACCATGGCTGCGCCGGAACGGATGAAAACCGCTCCCGACGGCGCTTCCCGGAACTGTTGGAAGACTGGATTCGACGTCCCGGGTCGGGTGGGTCGGCTCGCCAGCCTGCTGCCGCCGTCCGGCTCGCCCTCGACTCGAGCGCGCGAAGATTAGCCAGCCGGTGGTAGTCCGTCAAGGGGTCTCCACAACATTTTGTGCCCCCGGTGGAAAACTTTCCAACCCTTTTTCTTTGCAAACAGTTCGCTTGTGCACTCTGAGTGTGGAAAACCTGTGACCAGGCGGTGACTCAAGAACTTTTTCCGATTCCGATCGGCTTCCGCACCCGAGTTGCCTTATTTTACACCCCATCGACACGCGCCGTTTCCGAAACTTTCATGCTTTCAGCGGAATGCCCCGCCAGGAGGGCTTTCGTGCCCGAGCCACCTCTCCCGAGGGGCTGGAAGGCGCGCCAGGAGACCCGGTGGCGCCAGCCGCCGTCCATCGCGCGCGCCCGAGAGTCGAGCGGCGCGGCGCGCGCGTGGTGGCTTCGTGCACTGCGTGGCGCTTCGCCCGCCCTCCACGCGTCCCGTCGGTGCGGAGACCCGGGGTCTCGTTGACGGATCCGTGGAGGAAATCTATGATGCCTCGCTTCCCAGCCCGTCAGTCCGGAGAGGTGTCCGAGTGGCTGAAGGAGCACGCTTGGAAAGCGTGTGTGGGGGAAACCTCACCGTGGGTTCGAATCCCACCCTCTCCGCCACCTTCGACCCTCCCGTTCCTTCCCTCGAGGAGGAGCCATGCACGCCGCTTCGATCCGCCTGATGACGACCGCCGGACGAGTCCTCCCGAGAGCACGGGCGCGGAGGCGCACATGATCATCGTCCGCGCCTCGACCGATCGCGGCCGCACGCGCCTGGACTGGCTCGATAGCCGCCACACGTTCTCCTTCGGCGGCTACTTCGACCCGAACTTCGTGGGCTTCCGCTCGCTGCGCGTCATCAACGACGATCGCGTCAAGCCGGCGAAGGGCTTCGGCACCCACTCGCACAGCGACATGGAGATCGTCTCCCTCGTGCTCGAGGGGGCGCTCGAGCACAAGGACAGCCTCGGCACCGGCTCGATCATCCGCGCCGGCGACGTGCAGCGGATGAGCGCCGGCACCGGCGTGTCGCACAGCGAGTTCAACCCTTCGCCGGACGAGCCGGTCCACTTCCTGCAGATCTGGTTTTTGCCCGAGCGCAAAGGGCTCGTCCCCGGCTACGAGCAGAAGGCGTTCCCCGAGGCGGACCGGCGCAACCTCCTGCGCCCCATCGGCTCGCGCGACGCGCGCGACGGCTCGCTCACCATCCACCAGGACGTGGTGCTCTCGTTCGGGCACCTCGAGGCGGGCCGCTCGCTCTCGGCGCCGCTGCAACCGAAAAGGCACGCGTGGGTGCACGTCACCAGGGGACGCATCGATCTCAACGGCACCATGCTCGTGGCCGGCGACGGCGCCGCCGCCGTCGAGGAGCCGCGCCTCGAGGTGCGCGCTCCCGACGAGGACGGCGACGCCTCGTTCCTGGTGTTCGACCTGGCCTGAGAAGGGGGGCGCGGCAGCCACCGCGCGCCCGGAGCCCTATCCTTTAGATATGACGGGCGCCGGGGGACACATGGCGCCCGCCGGCGGGCCGGCTCCGCATCAGGGGCGGATCATTCCCCGGCGGATGGCGTAGCGGACGAGACTCGCGGTGTCGTGGATCTCGAGCTTGCCGGTGAGCCGCATGCGGTGCGTCTCCACGGTCTTGACGCTGATCGTCAGGAGCGCAGCGATCTCCTTCATGGACTTCCCCTCGGCGATGAGCTGCAGCACTTCGCGCTCGCGGGTGGACAGCGGGTCCGCCGGCACCGCCTCGCCGTTCAGGTGCGCCTGCAGCACCTCGCGCGACACGCCCGGGCTCAGGTACAGCGTGCCGCGCGACACCTCGCGGATCGCCTGCACGAGGTCCTCGGCGGCGCGGGTCTTCAGGAGATAGCCGGAGACGCCGGCCCGCAGCGCGTCGATGACGTACTGCTCCTCGCTGTACGAGGTCAGGAGGAGCGCGCCGGTGTTCGGCGACACCACCTTGATCTCGCGCGCCGCATCGATCCCGTTGAGCAGCGGCATGGCGAGATCGAGGACCGCGACGTCGGGGTGGAGTTTCTCCGCCAGGCGCACGGCGGTGCGGCCGTCCGCCGCCTCGCCCACCACCTCGAGACGCTCGCGCTCCAGGATCCCCTTGAGTCCCTGCATGAACATGGGGTGATCGTCGGCCAGCAGAACTCTCAACGGCATGTCAGGCCTCCAGTGGGAGGATCATGATCAGTTCGGTGCCCCGCCCGGGTGTCGAGTCGATGTGCAGCGATCCACGCAGGGAGTCGGCCCGCTCCTGGAGCCCGGTGAGACCGAGCCCCCGGTCTGCGCCCTCCGCACCGGTCCCGGTGGGGAACCCCACGCCGTCGTCGCGCACCTCGAGCCGGACGCTGCCCGGATCGCGGTGCACGCGCACGACCACGCGGGTGGCGTGGGCGTGCTTCACGACGTTGTTGAGCGCCTCCTGCACCGTGCGGTAGAGCGTGGTCTCGATCGACGGAGGCAGCCGTCCCGCGATCGCGCCCTCCACCCGGATCTGCAGCCCGGCGCGCCCGGACACCCCCTTGGTCAGGAAATCGAGCGCCGGCATCAGCCCGAGGTCGTCGAGGATGGTCGGCCGCAGCTCGTGCGACAGGCGCCGCAGCTCCTTCTCGATCTCGACGAGGATCTCCCGGATGCGCGGAAAGCCGCCGCGCTTGCCCGGGGGCAGCGACTGCGCCACTTCCTCCACCGCGATGTGCGCCGTGGCGAGCAGCGCCCCCGCCTCGTCGTGCAGCGCGTGGGCGATCCGCTTCGCCTCGTCCTCGACCCGCTCGTTCAGCCGCCGCAGCGCGACGGTCGCCTCCCGGAAGGCCCGGTGGGTCATCTCGAACGGCGTCAGGCTCTCGAGCAGGAACTGCTCGCTGCGCACCAGGCGCTCGCTCCCCTGGTGGCCGTTGCCGTCGGCGGTCCCCTCCTCCGCCCGCGCCGCCTCGAGGTGCACCTGCGCCAGCTCGAGAACGCCGAGCCGGGCCTGGAGAGCGGCGCGCCCCATCTCGTAGGCCCGCTCCAGGGTCGTCTCGCTCGGCTGCGTCAGGTGGTCGTGCAGCGCCTCCCGGTAATCCTTCACCAGTCCCGGACGTCCTTCATTCATACCGCACCTCTCGCCCGCGCCACCAGCACCAGCGCATCGTCCTGCGCGGTGGCGTGCCGCTCGACGATCCGCTCGGCGATCCGCTGCGGCGGGTCGTAGCCGTTCAACAAGGGCGTGAAATCCCCCCGGACCCCGTCGGTCGCCAGGATGATCAGGTCGCCGGCGCTCACCGGCTGGGACGCCTCGAAGGGGATGGGCATCTGGCAGCCGACCAGCCCGCCCCGCAGCAGCAGGTGCTGCTGCCGCGGCAGGGCCCGCGGGTCGGGACGCCAGACGATCGCCTCGACGTTGCCGACGCCGATCCAGCTGAGACGATCCCCCGCTGCGTTGAGGACCACCGCGCTCATGGCGCAGCCGCGGGTGCCGCGCAGGCCGTCGTGGCACGATCGGAACAGGCGCACCAGCGGCAGCTCCGCGTGCCTCTCGAGGATGGCCCGCCCGGCCTCCGCCGCCTCGGCCGCCGCCGACCCGTGGCCGGCGCCGTCGAGCACCGCGAGCAGTGTCCCGCCGTCGGGCAGGCTCCGCACCACCGCCCCGTCGCCGGAGATGGTTTCCCCGGGCATCGTCAGGCCCGCGGTCCCCCACCAGGGCGCCTGCTTCGCCGCCGCCTGTGTCGTCATCTCAGCCATTTCCGCGCGGTCACGGTGGTGCCCCGGCCGCGCTTCGATTCGACCTTGATCTCGTCCATGAGCCTGCGGACTCCCGGCAGCCCCAGCCCGAGCCCGCCCGAGGTGGAGAAGCCCGGCTCGAGGGCGCGCTCGACGTCCGGGATCCCCGGGCCATCGTCGCGCGCCACCACGATGAGTCCGCGCCGGCCCCCGTTGGTCAGCGTGTCCACGCGCACCTCGCCCGAGCGGGCGTAGAGGACGATGTTGCGCGCCAGCTCGGAGATGGCCGTGGCGATGAGGGCCTGGTCGGTCGCCGAGAAGCCGATCGAGGCCGCGAGCGTCCGCCCCACCTGCCGCGCCCGCACGACGTCGCTGTCCGACAGGATGGCGACACGCTCTTCTTGAACGAGAACCGCCTCTTCATGGGGCACGTCGTCCCGCCTCCCTGGCGCCTGCCGCGTTCCGCTGTCTGGTCCTGGCGTCGAGGAACTCGAGCCCCTCCTCCAGATCCAGCGCCGTCGCCACCCCTTCGAGCATCAGTCCGAGCTGCACCATCGCGAACGCCACCTCGGGCTGGATGCCGACGATCACCGTTTCCGCGCCCCGGAGCCGCGTCATGTGCGCGATGTCCCGCAGCGTCCGGCTGGCGTACGAATCCATCACGTCGAGCGCCGTCACGTCGACGATCACTCCGCGGGCGCGCAGCTTCCCGACCCGCTCCACGAGGTTGTCGCGCAGGAAGCGCAGATCGGCGTCGTTCAGCGCCGACTGGATCGACGCGATCAGGTACGGACCCTGCTTGAGAATCGGGACTTCCATCGCGGAGGAAGCTCCTTCCCCGGACGACTTCAGACCTCGCCGGCGAGCGCCGGCGCGGCGATGGCCACCTTGTAGCCGAGCAGGCGCTCCGCCTGCTCGATGCCTCCCTGCAGGTCGCCGACGGTCGTCATCTTGACCAGGTCGACGCCGATGTTCACGAGCGTCTGGGCGATCTCCGGCGACAGCCCGGTGACGATGACGGTCGCGCCCAGGAGGCGCGACGCCTCGACCGTCTGCACCAGGTGGTTGGCGACGTTGCTGTCCATGGCGGCGACGCCGGTGATGTCGATGACCACGACCTTGGCGCGGTTCGCCCGGATGCCGCGCAGCAGCTGCTCGGTGAGCTGGCGGGCGCGCTGCGGGTCGATGACGCCGATGATCGGCAGGATGAGCAGGCGGTCCCTCACCTGGAGCACCGGCGTCGACAGCTCGCGGATCGCCTCCTGCTGCTCGCGGATGGTCCGCTCCCGTTCCTGCACGAAGCCGACGGCCACGGTGATGGCGATGCGGTTCGCCGCCGGCTCGTAGGCGTCGAGGATGCGGTTCAAGAGCGCGAAGTCGTGCTGGTACTTGGCGAACAGCGACCGGGCCAGCACGTCGCGCAGCAGCAGGACGATGCCGACGACCTCGTGGGTCTCGACGCCGCGCGGGATGATGCGCTCGGAGAGATTGCGCGCGTAAGCCTGCAGCGCTTCGAAGGTCCCGGTCTCGAGCGCCTCGACGTAGTTGTCGTAGACGGAGGTCGCCTCGGCGAAAACCTCCTCGGTGGACATGGCGGTCAGGAGCCGCGCCTCGGTGATGCGCCGGGCCCATTCCTGGCGCAGCTGGGTCCGGTTTTCCCGCAGGTGCGACACGAGCTCGCGAAGCAGGGCGGCGGTGTGGGGGCCGAGGACGGTGTTGGCTTCCTGTTTGAGATCCTTGACCGGGGCGATGGCGGCCTTCTTCATCAGGCTTCCTCCTGACCCGCGGGCCCGGCCCTGTCCGGGAGGGCCCCGCCGCACGAAGGGGCCGCCGCGACTCGGCGGGCCGGTTCTCCGTAGGTCGGCCTCCGTTATGCCACGCGGACGAGGGTCCGGCCGTTGGGGATTCCACGCGTTCCCGGCCGCTGTGATCCCGTGGTCGGCGTCGGGGAACTCCCGACAATCGCGGGCGTCGTTCAGGATGTCCCGAATGTTCCGGATACGGGACGGAGCATCCGTCCCACAGGACGGTCACGGCAAGCTGTGGAGACTACGCAGAGGCACCCCTCGGTTTCCACGCATCAACCTTTCGGGGAAAAGATGCCGTCATATCGCAACAATTCGCGATCCGCCCTGCGCAGTTCCACGCATGGCACATCCGTTGCGCTACGGGCGCCACGATTCGCGAAGAGCTTCTCCCGCAGCGTTCCAACCCGTCACCAGGAGCGGGCAGGAGAGTGCAGCCCGGCCGTCGGGAAGCACGCGTGGCTCTTCGCCGTGAGGGAGGGTCCGACCGATGTCGTCCAAAACGCGCGTGGCTTTGGGCCGCGCGGCCCTGCTGGTCATGGCCTGGTCCGCTCTGTCCCATCTCCGCCCCGGGATCCTGGATCTCTTCGACACGAACGCCCAGGCGGCGTCCATCGCCTCCGGCGGCTTCATCGAGAAGAGCAACTCCACCGTCGTCCGGGCGCGTCCCAGCGCCACCGAGATCGCGGGCTTCCTGCCGCAGCGCGGGTCGTTCTCCTTCCCGGCTCCCTACGGCACCCAGGGGATCCGCCTGACCAACTCGACCGACTGCGGCGGCGCGGACTGCGTCAGCTCGGTCGGCTACTCCTACTGGGACAACATGAACAACAGCGCCGGCAGCAACACGCTCCTGGCCTTCATCATCCTGAACCGCGGGAAGGGAGGGATCGGGCCGACCCTCTTCAGCATCGACAAGACGACGGGCGCCGTGACCAAGCTCGGGGCCATGTTCACCTCGACGAGCCCCTACGCCTCGTTCACCGGCGAAGGGTGGTATTTCAGCGCGACCCTGCCGAACGCGCTCTACGTCTTTCGCGCCATGACGCTGCAGCGCTACGACGTCATGACCCACGCGCTGACGACGGTGTTCGACGCCACCACGCAGTTCGGATCGGGGAACAGCATCTGGCAGCTCCACTCGAGCCACGACGACCGGGTCCACTCGGGAACGCTGCGCAACTCCTCCGCCCAGCCCCTCGGCTGCTTCGCGTACATCGAGGACCAGCGCATCTTCAAGTGGTACCCGCGCGTCGGGGCCGGCAATTACGATGAGTGCCAGATCGACGCCAGCGGCCGCTACCTGCAGATCAAGGAGGACGTCGACGGGGTGTCCGGGGTGGACAACCGGATCATCGATCTCCAGACCGACGTCGAAACGCGTCATCCCTGGCAGAGCGGCGCCCCGGGCCACTCCGACAACGGCTACGGGTACACGGTCGGCCAGGATGCCTGGAGCAACCTGCCGAACGCGTTCCGCGTCTACGCGCTCGATCAGACCAGCTGGGCGTCCGCCCCGGTCGTCTACAACAACATGGATTGGAGCGTGGTGGCCCCGGCGCACGTCAGCTGGTCGAACGCCCGGCCCGGCGCGCCCCTGTCGCAGCAGTTCGCCTGCGGCAGCGGCGCCAACCGCACCAACACGAACCGCGCCAACGAGATCGAGTGCTTCCGGCTGGATTCCTCGCTGGACGTGCTCGTGGTCGCGCCGGTGATGACCGACCTCAACGCCAGCGGCGGCGGCACCGACGACTACTTCAAGATGCCGAAGGGGAACATCGACCCGACCGGGCAGTTCTTCATGTGGACGAGCAACATGGGCGGAGCGCGCCAGGACGCTTTCATCGTGCGGATTCCCTCGCAGCTCCTGGTCGCCGGGAGCGGCACGGTGGACGCGAGCGGTCCGTCGCTCTCCTCGATCCAGGCCGGTGCGGTGGAGAACGCCACCGCCATGGTGTCCTGGACCTCGAGCGTGCCGGCCGATTCGCAGGTGGATTACGGCCCGACCACGACCTACGGCGCCACCACGGTGCTCAATGCCGCCTACGTCACCGCGCATTCCCAGTCGCTGACCGGGCTCGCCGCGGGCACCACCTATCACTACCGCGTCCGCTCGCGGGACAACGCCGGCAATCTGGCCCAGTCCTCCGATCAGATCTTCGCCACCATGCCGAACGATCCGTCACGCGGGTTGTCGGCGTACTGGAAGCTCGACGAGGGCGCCGGCAACGTGGTCACCGACGCAACCGGGTCGGGGCACGACGGGCTGCTGCTCAACGGGGCCCTGCACGTCGCCGGCCGCGCCGGGCTCGCCCTCGCGTTCGACGGCGTCAACGACGTCGCCTCGTTCCCTCACGCCCCGGCCCTCGACAGCTACCCGCTGAGCGTCGCCTTCTGGACGAAGACCACCGCGACGGGGCTCACCGCCTTCGTCAACAAGTACGCGGCGTCGTCGAAGAACGGCTACCAGGTGTTCACGTCCGGCGGGAGCCTCTGCGCCTGGTATTTCCGCGACGCCTCGAACTACGTCTGGGACGGATCCGGGTGCAGCCTCGCGGTGACCGGCGTGAACGACGGCGCCTGGCACCACGTCACCTTCGTGGTGGACGCGACCGGCGGCCGGATCTTCGTCGACGGAGCGCAGCGCGCTTCGCTCGCCTGGACCGGCACGCCCGGGCCGGCGACGACGGCGCAGGCGCTGACGTTCGCCTCGTATCCGGGAACGGCGGGTCCGACGCTCGGCGGCGCGCTCGACGACGTGCGCCTCTACGGGCGCTCGCTCGGCGCCGCCGAGATCGGCGCCATCGCCGCCGGTCCGCCGCGCGACGCCTCCGCGCCGGTCATCACCCAGCTCGCGGCGCGGCCGCTGCTCTCGGGGGCGACGCTCGTCGGCTGGACCACCGACGAGATGTCCGACTCGCAGGTCGAGTACGGGACCACGACGGCCTACGGGACGATGACCCCCGTCAGCACCACGGCAACGCGCTCGCACTTCCTGACGCTGGTGAACCTCCAGCCCGGAGCGACCTATCACTGCCGGGCCCGCTCCAGGGATGGCTCCGGCAACCTGGCGATCTCCGGAGACTACGTCTTCATCACGTCGGGAGGTCTCTCGGACGGCGTCACCCCGACGGCCGCCCTGACGGACGGCGTCATCCCGACACAGGAGGCGTCGACCGCAACGCCCCGGTCTTCCTCCATGTGACGGGCACGCCCCGCCGCAGCAGGAAGCGCCCGATGGCGACGGCGGCGGCCGCATTGAACAGGCAGAAGGTGTAGGGGAAGCCGAGCAGCCGCGCCTGCGGCAGGTCGCGCAGGACGTAGCCGGCCACCGCGGCGGCGTAGAAGCAGGCCTGCCCGAAGAGGACCACGGCGAACGGCGATCCCGGCGCCAGGCGCACGCTCGCGATCAGCATCAACACCAGCAGCAGCGGGCCGAGGAGGCGCAGTCCCTTGTGCGACACCGTCTGGAACCAGAGGCGGTTGGCGAAGGGATTGAGCAGCCAGGGTTCGCGGGTCAGGAGCTGGAGATTTCCGGCGAGGGTGCGGACCTTGCGGGTGAATTCCTCGTGCGCGGAGGCGGGGGCGCGGTCGAAGGCGCGCGCCTGCGGCTCGAAGACCGCCCGGTACCCTTTCCGCGTCACGCGCATCGGCGTCAGCACGTCGTCCAGGATCGTGTCGGCCGGCAGCGCCTCGAACAGGTCGGCCCGCACGGCGTAGATCGCCCCCGAGAGCCCGACGGTCGAGTCGACCCAGCTCTCGTCCGCCCGCAGCGCATCGTCCAGCCGGCGGTAGGCCCCGGCGCCCGTCCCCAGGGCGCCTTCGCCGCCGCGCCCGCCCGCGCCCGCCCACGTCCCGACGAAGAGCGCGCCGCCGACCGCGCCGACGCGCGCATCCGCGAACGGCGCGACCAGCGCCCGCAGCGCGTGCCGCTCGTAGCGCTGCCGCGCGTCGGCGAACAGGATGACGTCCCCCCGGGCGCGCGCCACGAGGTCGTTGAGCACGGCGGGCTTGCCGCGCCGGGTCTCGAAATCGAACACCTTCACCCGCGGGTCGCCGATGCGCCGCGCCCGCCAGGCGGTTCCATCTTTCGAGCCGTCCGACCCGACGAGCACCTCGAGGCGATCCTCCGGGTAGTCGAGCTCGAGCAGGTTCCTCAGGCGCGGCAGGATCGCCTCCGCCTCGTCGTGCGCCGCCAGGACGACGCTGACGAACGGCTCGACCCGCCGCCGCAGCACCGGCCGCGGCCGCAGCGTGCCCAGGAGGCGGATCACCAGGCCGTAGCCGAAGTAGGCGTGGAACAGCAGCAGCAGCGAGCCCCAGAGGACCAGGCGATCGATCACCGGGCGCCTCCCGCGTCGGGCGAGGCCCCCGCCCTCTGGACGCGCGGCACGGCACACGCGCGGCGCATCACGTCCTCGTCGGCCCCGGGCGCCTTGCCGTCGTTCCCGGCGGCGCGGACGCGGGAGGTTGCGGCGAGCGCGTAGTTGCCGCGCGGCGCGTCCACGAAGCCGACCTCCTCGAGCGTGCGCGGGAAGCTGTTGCCCGGAGGGTAGCGTCCGGCGGGGCCGCCGACGATGACGTTGCCGATGACGACCGCACCGGGGAACTGCGCCAGGAGGGTCGGCACCCCGACGCCGGTGCCGGTGCCGGCAATGCCGAACTGGTTGTGCAGGACGACGTTGTTCTTCAGGACGAAGCGCGGGAAAGGACCGCCCTCGGCCATGACGATGGAGCCGCTCTGCATCCCGGTGTTGTGCTCGACGGCGACGTCCGACGCCCCCTGCAGGATCTGCACGAGGATGCCCTTGCCGCCCCAGCGCTCGCCGCCGATGTCGTCGAAGACGTTGTTGGCGATGCGGATGCGCGAGGTCTTGCCGCCGCCGCCGGGGTGGCTGTTGTCGCGGCCCAGGATGTTCACGCCGTTGGCCGCCCCGACGACGACGTTGCCGGTGAAATCGACGTCCTCGACGACGGCCTGCGGCGCCTCGCCGTTCTCGTCACGCACCGTGAGGACCACGGCGTAGCCGCGCTGCGACTGCGCCCAGGAATTCTCCAGGCGATTGCCCGACACCTTCACGCGCCGCGCGTTCTTCAGCTCGAAGAGGTTCTTCACCGTCCACGAGGAGCCGTCGTAATCCGGCTCCCCCTGCTTCCACGCCAGGGGCTTGGTGAGGAGGTTTCTCTCGACGACGATGTCGGCGGGGACGAGCCCCGGGATGGGCGGCGTCTGGCCGCCGAACATGACGTCCTCCCCCGCCGCGGCGAGGAGGTTGTTGGCGATGAGGATCGGACCCGGGCCGTTCCAGCCGGCGACCGCCTGCGAATCCGCGCCGCGCTCCTTGAAGTCGGAGAGATGCGAATCCACGACGGCGAGGTGACGGCCGTTCAGCGCGATGCCGCGCCGCGTGCCCTTCTCCGGATCGCCGTGCAGGTAGCAGCGCTCGAAGACGATGTGGTGCGGCGTCTCCTCGGCCGAGGTCTCCTTCGCGCCGAGCAGCGCCAGCGCATAGAGGAAGGAGCCGGCGGCCGGGCGCAGCTCGAGGCCGACGAAACGCAGGTGGTGCGTTCCGGCCGCGGCGCGCAGCACCGTTCCCTCCGTCGCCTCGAGGACCGGCATCGCCGCCGCGTCGTCAGGCGTCACGCGGGTGCCGGCCGGGGGCAGCCGATCGAGCGCCGCGGTGCGCACGGTGATCCAGCCGTTTCCGCCGGTGCGCGGCAGATCGAACGGGCCGCGGAAGACCGAACCGGCCGGGAGCGCCAGGGTGTCCCCGGGCCGCGCCGCGTCGAGGGCGGCCTGCAGGTCGCCCCCGGGCTCGACGTCGATGACCCGTCCGGCGCCCTCTCCGGCGGGCGGCAGCTCGACGGGCTTCGGCGCCCCGGGCGCCGCGCACGCGGGCGGAGCCTCTGCGGACGACGGCGGCGGCTGCTTCTTCGCGCCGGTCAGGACGAGGACGGCCCCGCACAGCGCCGTGATCAGCAGGATGGTCGCGCGGCGCTTCATCGGCCCGCTCCCAGGCGCGACGCGATGATCCGCTCCATGTCCAGCACGCGCTCCTCCCACGACTCCCCGCGCATCGACTCGGCGCGCGCCCGGTCCGCCTCCGCGGAGCGGGCCTCGAGCCCCGCTTCGATGGCGCGCAGGAACCCGTCGAGATCCCCGGCGAGGCGGACGAGACCCTCGTAGCGCGCCACCTCCGGCAGCGGGGTCGAGACGACCGGCAGCCCGGCGGCGAGGTACTCGCGCAGCTTCAGGGGATTGGCCCTCACGGTGAGGGTGTTGGTGCGGAACGGGATGATGCCGACGTCCATGCCGCGACAGTAGGACGGGAGCGCGGCATACGGCTTCTGGCCGAGCAGCCGCACGTTCGGCACGCCCCCGAGCGCCTCGGCGGCGGTCGCGAGTTTGCCGATGAGGACGAAGGACCACTGCGGCCGCGCCAGCGCCGCCGCGCGCACCAGATCGAGATCGACCCAGTCGGCGATGAGGCCGAAGAACCCGATCACCGGGCCCGGCACGTCGCGCAGGTCGGCCGGCACCGGCAGCGCGGGATCGAGGGCGCGCCCGAAGTGATCGAGGTCCACGCCGTGCGGCACGAAGTGGACGTTCGGGTTGAGCCGGCGCCGCTCGTCCCCCAGCCGCTCGGACGAGGTGAACACCACCGCCGCGCGCCGGGTCAGGTCCTCCTCCATCGGGCCGATCGCGTGCTTCGCGACGCCGCTGAAGGCCGTGTACTCGTCCACGCAGTGGTAGACGACGCAGCGCTCGCGGCAGGCGCCGAGCAGCCCGCCGACGTTCGGCATGAAGGTCCAGAGGATCGGCCGGTCGAGGTCGAGCCGCCGGCACAGGCGGCGCAGCGTCGAGCCCAGGAGCGCCCGGTTGAAGCGATCGGCCACCGGCAGGCCGTGCAGCGGCAGCGCCAGGGGGCTGGTGACGAACAGGTTGGGCTCGACCTCGCGGCAGCCGCGGACGCTCTTGCGGACCTTGTCGAAGATGCGCCGGGCGTCGCCACGCGAGGCCGACGGACGGCGCAGGCCGATCGAGTTGACCCACAACACGCGGGAGCCGGCGCGCGCCAGCAGGCGCATGATGTGCGTCTTGCTCGTGGGGTCCCCTTCGAAATCGTGCGCGAAGCAGACGATCGGCACGCCGGCGATGCGGGCGCGCGCGTGGGTGGCGGTGGGGATCGAAGCCATCAGGTTCATCGAAGCTCCAGGGTGAGGCGGCTCCCCTTTCCCGCGGCCCGTCAGGCGGCCGCCGGGATCGGGATGGCCGCCGGCGATTCTCCTTCCAGGAAGATGCGCTGCCAGATCTCGAGGTTGATGAGCAGCCACAGGCGGCCGCTGTGATCGGCGGTCCCCGACCGGTGCTCCTGCGCGAGGGTGCGCACGAGCGTCGGATCGAACCAGCCGCGCCGCAGCGCCCGCGGCGACAGGACGAACTCCTGCACGACCGGCCAGCGCGCCTCGCGCAGCCAGCGGGACAGCGGCACCGGGAAGCCGGCCTTGCGCCGCTCGAGGATGGTGCGCGGCACGAGGTCCTTGACCGCCGTGCGCAAGACCGCCTTGGTGCGCCAGCCGCGCAGCTTGAAGCGCGACGGCAGCGCCAGCACCTGCTCGACCAGCGGGTGATCGAGGTAGGGCACGCGGCTCTCGATCGACGCGGCCATGCTCATCTGGTCCTGCTTCATCAGGAGCTCGACGAGGTAGGTCTGCAGGTCGGCGCGCGCCATGCGGTCGAGGCTGTCCCCGTCCGCCTCCTCGTAGGCGCGCAGGATGACGTCGTACGGGTCGCGCGTCCGCGGGAAGCGCTGCCCGGAGAGGAGGTGTCTTTGCAGAAACGTCGGGAAGACGGCAAAGTTCTCGCAGAAGAGCTCGCGCGGACCCGGGTCGAGCCCGAGGAACGACCGCTCCGCGTAGCGCCGCACGATGCGCGGCAATCCTTTGATGAGCGGGCTGTTGCGGCCGCGCAAAGTCGACGGGACGAGCCGCCAGTACAGCTCGCCCAGCGCTTCGTTCCAGGCGGTGACGCGGTAGCGGTTGTAGCCGAGGAACAGCTCGTCCGCCCCTTCCCCCGTCAGCACGACCTTGACGTGCTCGGCCGCCAGGCGGGACAGGAAGTAGAGCGGGATGCTGGCGTCGAAGGCGACCGGCTCGTCCTCGTACCAGACCATCTGCGGCAGCGCGCTGAAGAACTGGTCGGAGGTGACGAACACCTCGTGGTGGTCGGCGCCGATCCCCTTCGCCGCCAGGCGCGCGTAGTCGGTCTCGTTGGCCTCCTGCTCGGCGAAGCCGACCGAGAACGTCTTGAGCGGCCGATCCATGGCGCGCGCGGCGAGGGCCGCGATGGCGGTCGAGTCGAGCCCGCCCGACAGGAAGAGGCCCAGCGGCACGTCGCTCATCAGGTGCCGCCGCACCGAGTCGTCGAGGCTGGCGCGCACCTTCACCGCCTGGTCGGCGAGGGTCCCGTCGTGCAGGTCCGACACCGACGGCGGCGTCCACCAGCGCTCCAGGCGGACCCCCTCTTCGAGCGACCAGCGCAGCATGCGCCCCGGCAGGAGCTTGCGGATGCCGCGGAAGAAGGTCTCGGCCCCGGAGACGAAGCGGCTGGCGAGGTATTCCGGCAGGACCGACTCGTTCATCTCGGCGCGGAAGCCTCCGGCCGCAAGGATCGCCTTGATCTCCGAGGCGAAGACGATCTCCTGGTCGTTGATCGCGTAATACAGCGGCTTGATGCCGAGCCGATCGCGCGCCAGGATCAGCCGGCCGCGCTCCGCGTCCCACACCGCGAAGGCGAACATGCCTCGCAGGCTCCGGACACACTCGTCCCCCTCCTCTTCATGGAGATGGACGATCGACTCGTTGTCGCTGGCGCTCCGGTACTGGTGCCCGGACGCCTGCAGGCGCGCGCGCAGCTCGGGGTGGTTGTAGATCTCGCCGTTGCACACCAGCCACCGCGATTGCCGCTCGTCGGTCATCGGCTGGCGTCCGCCGGTCGGGTCCACGATGGCGAGACGCCGGTGCCCGAGCGCGATGGGGCCCGCCACGTGCCGGCCTTCCCCGTCCGGGCCGCGGTGGCGAAGCGACATGAGCATCCGCTTCAGGCGCGTCTCCTCGGCGGGGACGCGCGGGTCGAGCTTGAGGATGCCGGCGATGCCGCACATCAGCGATCCCTCCCGGTTCCCGTCATCGATGCCTCCGGCCATTCACCACGACCGCCTCCTGTTCGAACAGGACCGTGAAGCGCCCGCCCCACAGCACCACCCCCTGCGGCGTGCCGCCGGGGCCGGTGCGCACGACGACGTCGGGCGGCTGCGCCTCTTCTTCGTTGGGGACGAGGAGCGTCAGCAGCCGCAGCGGCAGCTGCGCCCACGCCGACAGGATGAGCGCCGGCGCCGGCACGACGCGGCCGTACTCGGGCGCGGACCAGCCGGCCACGGGAGGTCTGCCGCCGGCGATCACCAGACGCTCGAGCGGGATGCCGGCGAAGGCGCGCAGGTCGAGCGCCTTTCTGGACGCGGTCTGCAGCCGCACCCAGCCGCAGCGGTTCTCGGCGCGCTCGGCGGCGAGCGGGAAGCGCGCCTCGATGCGGTGCGCCTCGTTCCCCTCCAGGTCGTCCACCACGATGAAGAAGAAGGGCTTGACGAAGAGCACGCGGCGGCGGTGCGTCACCGGGTCGGCGAGGCGGCGGTAGGCGTCGTGGGACGCATCGGCGAAGTCCACCGCCTCGTTGCTCAGGAAGCGCCGCAGCCGCGCGCGCGGCAGGCCGCCCCAGGCGAACGGCCCGGCCGGCACCGACTGGCCAAGGCAGTCCACCGTGATGGTGGCGTGCGCGGCGGTGCCGCGCAGGTGCTCGCGCCACACCGGATCGACGGCGTAGCGGTAGGTTCCCGGATCGACCACGCCCGGATCGCCGAACGGGTCCACCTGCACCGACAGGAGATCGGCGTGCGCGTGCCCGGCCGAGGGACCGGGGCCGAGCGGTCCGACGTCGAAGACGAGCGCGTGCTCGCCCCGGCCGTGACCGCCGCGCATGACGACGTAGCCTCCCTCCGCGAACAGCCGGGAGGCGGGACCTGTGGGCGGGGCCGGCACCAGCCGCCTCTGGGCGTCGAGCCCCTCGGGGCCGAGCATCCACAAGGTTTCCGGCTGCACGCCATCCGCCGCCTCGTGGTAGTCGCCGCGGCCGAAGCGCGCCGCCGCCACGGCGAACAGGCCGCGCAGGTCGCGGGTCGCCCGGCGGTGCAGCGGCAGGAGCCGGCCGCCGTCGCCATCGCCGATGCGCGGCACGCCGCCGTCGCTCTGGCGCAGCGCGTAGAGGAAGTCGAGCATCGCCTGGAGGCGCTCGGGGACGGCCGCCGCCACCTCGAGCCCGAGGCGCTCCGCCAGCAGCAGGTAGTGCAGGTAGATCTCGATGGTGTACTGCTGGTAGCAGGTGGACTGCTCGAAGTACACGCCGTCGTCGAACACCTGCGAGCCGATCTGCGACTCGAGGATGCGGGCGCCGAGGCTCCGCCAACGCTCCGCCTCGGGCGCTTCGTGCAGCTCCGCCCCGGCGTAGAACAACCCGAGAGCCTCGCCGGTCAGGTGCGTGTTCGGGGAGGAGAAGGTGCTCAGGTAGCGCTCGATGTGACGCGCGTGCAGGCGCATCCAGCGGCGCATGGTCGCCTGCAGCCCCGGGGTGAGCGGGCGCGCGCCGTCGAGCAGGCGCAGCGTCCAGCACCAGGAGATGAGGCGCAGCGCCACCTCCAGGCTCGAAGTCCAGTTGATGCCGCGCTCGGCCGGGTTGGCCGGGATCCAGGAGCGGACCGCCGCCACCGCCGCCTGCGCGAAGGTGTCGTCCCCGGTGAGGCGGTGCGCCTGCGCGAGCGTCACCAGCCACTGGTGGCGGTTCAGCTCCCAGATCACCTTGGGGTCGCCGAGGTCGGTGTCGAGCGGATCGATGCGGCTCCAGTGCCGGAGCGGCGCCTTGCGCCCGGAGACCGGGTCGAGGTGCCAGTCGATGGGTCCGCCGAAGTCGAGCTCGACGTAGCCGAGCAGGTCGAAGCGCCCTTCGGCGAAGCGGCGCGCCGCCGCCAGGAGCTGCGCCCGCGGCACGCCCATCCGGCTCTCGAACAGCGCCGGCACGACCGGGCTCTCGACCCCGCCGAAGAATCCGCGCCCGGTCCCGGCCGAAGGGGCCGCCGCCTCGCCGAGCGGCACCAGGCGCGCCGCCGGCGGCAGGATGCGATCGATCCACTTGGAGAACTCCTGCCGCGAGCGCACGGCGATCTCGCGCGGGCCGATCGAGGTCAGGCGCTCGAGCCGCATCACGCCGTCACCGCCTCGCGCCCGTAGGCGCGCATCCAGTCGTCGCGCACGGCGGCCCACGCGTGCCGCTCCGCCTCCTGCCGGGCCCGCTCGGCGATGCGCCGGGCGCGATCGGGCTGGTCGAAGAGGGCCGCGGCGGCGGCGGCCATGGCGCGCGGGTCGCCGGGCGGCACGATGGCGCCGGTCTCGCCGTCGCGCACCATGTGGCGCAGGTCCCCGGGCACGGTCGTCACCACCGGCACACCGGCGGCGAACGCCTCGAGGATCGACACCGGCTGGTTGTCGATGACCGAGGCGTTCAGATAGACGTGGCTGCGATCCAGGAGCTCCGGCATGTGCGACCGGTCCAGCGCGCCGAGAAAGCGGATGCCCTGCGGCCCCAGCTCGCGCGCCAGGTCCTTGAGCCGCTCCTCCTCGCGGCCGCAGCCGGCGACGAGCAAGGTCGCCGCGGGGAAGCGCTCGCGCAGCAGGGCGAAGGCGCGCAGGGTGACGTCGACGCGGTAGCCCGGGTCGAGGTTGCGCGTCGAGACGAAGCGCGGCTCGAGCGGCGTGCGCGCGCGGAAGCGGAAGCGCTCGGTCTCGATGACGTTCGGGATGAGCCGCGTGACGTAGCCGTGCGCCGCGAACACCTCGCGCAGGTACAGGCTCGGCACCACCAGCGCGTCGGCGAGCCGCAGCCACGGGTGCACCAGCATCCCCCAGCGCCCGAGGTGCTCCTCCGCCTCGCCGCTGTGGTAGTGCAGGACGACGCGCCGGCGGAACAGGCGCCCCGACAGGATCGCCGGCAGGGGCGACAACAGGAACGACCAGTACGACGCCGAGAAGACGTGCACCACGTCGGCCAGGCGCACGCTCGCGAGCGACCGCACGTACTGCGCCTCGTTGAAGAGGGTCCGGACGTACGGCACGCCGCGCGTCCAGCGCAAGGACGGCGGCGGCACCGGGTCGATGGGGATGCGCCGCACGCCGTGCCCCTCCGAGCGCAGGCGGTCCTCGAGCGTGGAGGCCTGCGTCTCCTGCCCGCCGGTCGCGCCGCGGCCGGGAGCGACCAGCGCGATGCGCAGCGGCCGCCCGGGGGCGGGACCACGTCCGCGGTCCGGCGACGGGCTCATGCGCACGACTCCACCCGCATCCGCCGCGGACCGGCATCCTGGAAGACGCGGCACCACAGCTCGAACGACATCAGCGTCCACAGCTCGAGGTCGAGCGGCCGCCCGCGGCCGTGGGCGTCGATGAGCCGCTGGACCTCCTTCGGCTCGAAGACGCCCCGCTCGCGGCTGCGGCGCGACAGGAGCAGCTCGTAGAGGGTCCCTTCCATGCCGCCGCGGAACCAGCGCCCCAGCGGCACGGCGAAGCCGCGCTTCGGAAGGCCGAGGATCTTCCCCGGCACCAGACCCTCGATCGCCCGACGCCAGATCCACTTGGTCTGGGTGCCGCGCAGCCGGAACTCCGGCGGCAGCGTCGCGGCCCACTCGATGAGCTTGTGGTCGAGGAGCGGCTCGCGCGCCTCGACCGAGTGCGCCATGCTCATGCGGTCGACCTTGGTCAGGATGTCGAGCGGCAGCGAGGATTTCAGGTCGAGCGCCTGCGCCGCGCCGAGCCAGTCCTCGCCCCAGCGTTCCAGCAGCGCGAACCGCTCGGTCTCCGGATCGTCACGCGTCATCGCCTCCCAGGCCTCCGGCCGGAACAGCCGCTGCAGCGCGTCGCGGCGCAGGAGCGTCCCGGCGTCGAGGTAGCGGGCCGGCCCCGAGAGCGACAGGCTGTGCAGGAAGTTGCGCCCGCGCGCCTGCGGCGGCAGCGCCGCCGCGAGCCGGCCGAGCGGTCCGCGCAGCGCCGACGGCACGCGCAGTCGGCGCCTTTTCGCCTCGACGACGTAGCGGTCGTAGCCGGCGAACACCTCGTCGCCGCCGTCGCCGGTCAGGACGACCTTGACGTGCCGCGACGCCAGCTTGCTCACCATGTAGGTCGGGATCGCCGAGGAGTCGCCGAACGGCTCGTCGAGGTGCCAGGCGATCGTCTCGATTTCCGAGGCGAGGTCGGGGTCGAGGAGCATCTCGTGGTGGTCGGTGCCGAAGGCGCGCGCCACCAGGCGCGCCGCCGGGCGCTCGTCGAACTCCTGCTCGTGGAACCCGATGGTGAAGGTGCGGATCGGTCCCGGCACGTGGCGCGCCATCGACGCGACCACGGCGCTGCTGTCGAGCCCGCCCGAGAGAAACGCCCCGACCGGGACGTCGCTCACGAGGCGCAGGCGGATCGACTCGTCGAGGAGCCCGCGCAGCTCCTCGACGCGCGCCGCGACGCCGCGGCTCCGGTCGGGCGCGAAGCGCACCTCCCAGTACGGGGCGATCCAGGCCGGCTGGCCCGGACCGGCCAGCAGCACGTGCCCCGGCGGCAGCTTGCGCACGCCCTTCACGATGCTCTTCGTCGCCGGCGTGGTCAGGAAGGTGAAGAGGTGCGCGACGGACGGCCACTCGATGTCCGGGTTGACCCAGGGCAGGCGCAACAGCGCCTTCAGCTCCGAGGCGAACGACAGGCGCCTCCCTTCGTCCAGGTAATAGAGCGGCTTGACGCCCAGCCGGTCACGGCCGAGCAGGAGCGAGCGGCGGTTCTCGTCCCACACCGCGAAGGCGTACATGCCGCGCAGGTGCTCGACGAGACCGGCGCCGTGATCCTCGTAGAGGTGCACGAGCGTCTCGGTGTCGCTGTGGGTGCTCAGGACGTGGCCGCGTCGCAGCAGGCGCGTGCGCAGCTCCTCGTAGTTGTAGATCTCGCCGTTGAGGACCGCGACGATCGTGCCGTCCTCGTTCGCGATGGGCTGGTGGCCGTGCTCCGGGTCGATGATGCTGAGCCGGCGCATGCCCAGGGCCGCGCCCGAGCCGGTCGCGATCCCTTCGTCGTCGGGGCCCCGGTGCCTCAGGGCCTCGCACATCCCGCTCACGAGCCGCGGCGCCACGGGGGCGCCGTCACGCGTTATGACGCCTGCGATACCGCACATGATTCGGATGAGCCCACGGAAAGAGGGGGAGCGGCGGCCGGCCGCCTCCCCAGCAGGAGAAAGAGGAGCAGACCGGCCGCCCCGAAGAGAACGCTGTCGGCGGCGAGCCGCAGGAACGGCGACGCGCCGAGGAATGGACCCGCCGCGATCACCGGCAGGGCCGCGCCCACGGCAATGGCGGCGGCGGAGGCGAGCGATCCCCACGGCAGGAGGCGCGCCGGCCCCGCCTCGAGGAGGCGGCCGATGCGCAAAAGCATCGCCCCCTTGGCGACCGCGACACCGAAAAACGTGGCCAGCGCCGCTCCGACGAGGCCGAAGACGCGCATGAGCAGGCTGATCGAGCCGATGACGACGCACAGCCGGACGATGTTGACGAGGAAGAGGTCCCTCGTCCGGCCGTGCACCCGTAGCACGCAGTCGGTCGGGATCGCCGCCAGCACGACGGTGGCGCTCCAGGCGACGAAGATCGGCGCGCTCGCCGCGTAGCGCGAGGTGAAGAGCGCCTCGATGATGTCCTTCGCCGACACCATCAGGAAAGCGGCCATCGGGAAGAAGACCAGCGCCAGCTTGCGGATGGTGCCGTGGAACAGCGCCAGCCCCGCGGCGGGGGTCGTCCCGGGCGCGGCCATGCGCACCATCATCACGTTCCCGGACGGGCCGGAGATGAGGTCGATGACCGGGATCTGCAGGCAGCCGACGGCGTAGATGGCGAAGATCGCCGGCGTCACCTTCGCCGACACGACGTACTGGTGGAGGTTCGTCTGGAGGATCTCGATCATCACCGCGGCCCCGAAAGGCAGCGTGTAGGCGAGCTGGCGGCGGAACACCGCCGTGTCCGGCATCGGCCGGATCGGGAACTCGCGGTGCAGGGTGAACAGCGTCGCCGCGATGCGCAAAAGCGCGAAGGCGATGGCGCCGTAGAGCACCGCGCGCACGCTTCCCAGGAGCACGCCCGGAAGCGTCAGCAGGAGCGCCCGCAGGATGTCCGAAGAGGCGTAGGCGAAGGCCGCCGGGCGGTAGCGGCCGCGCGCCATGAGCAGGATCTCCCAGCCCGAGGAGATCAGCATCAGCAGCAGGAAGAGCCCGATCCACGGGATGTCCGCCTGGAGCGCCGGGTTGGCCATCAACGCCGCCACCCGCGGGGCGAACACCCAGAGCCCGCCGAGCGTCAGCACCCCCATGCCGGCGAGCGCCAGCAGCGAGTTCACGGCGTGCCGTCCGCCGCCGTCGCTTTCGCGCGGGACGAAGTAGAAGAGGCTCTCCGCCATGCCGATCTGCGCGATGTAGTAGAGGGTGGAGAAGATCAGGAAGAGCTGCTTGTAGGTTCCGAAGTCGGCCGGGTCGAAGGCCCGGGCGAGCGCCACCGGGATGAGGAAGGTGGCGGCGCAGCCAACGCCGCGGCCGAGGATGAGCGTCATCTCGGGCGACAGGCGCAGGCCGCGCAGGAGCCTCACGCCAGGGCTCCCTTCCAGTCGCGGCGATGCTGGCCGGGCGGGATGAAGCGCCCGGTGATCGAGGCGCCGTGCGGTCGCCGGCAGGGCGAGAGCGGGTCGAACAGTCCGTTCACCTGGCAGGCGAGGATCGACGCGACCATCGCCTCGCTCCCCGACGAGCAGGAGCGCTCCCACAGCATCCGGCGCGACAGGGTGTGGCGCGGGAAGCGCGCATCGCGGTGGCCGCAGATGGTGTACGCGAAGCGGTACTCGCGCGCCACTTCCTCGATGGTGGCGGCGTCGAAGCGGCCGTCCGGGTAGGCGAAGTGATCGACGCGCGCCCCGAGGTGCTCCTCGAGGGTGCGCCGCGAGGTGGCCAGCTCGTCGCGCACGGTGCGCCGACCCTCGAGGTCGAGCAGCGCGTGGCTCATGGTGTGCGAGCCGATGGTCAGACCGGCGGCGCGCATCTCGCGCAGCATGTCCCAGGTCATCGGCAGGCCCCCGGTGTCGCTCTCGACGCCGAAGCGGGCCTCGAGCGCCCCGATGAGGGCCAGCAGGTCGACGCGCGGGTAGAAGGCGAGGAGCAGGCGCGTGGCCGTGTAGGCCGAGCCGCGCGCCGCCTGCAGCGCGTCGGCGTGCAGAGGCGCGAGGCCGCAGGCGCCGAGCAGGAGCGCCAGCTCGCGTGACGGCGCCGCCCAGCGCTTGTAGCCGATCCGCAGCAGGCTGTAGAGGCGGTCGTGATTGAGCCTCTGCGGCGTGCCGACCGTCCCCGCGACCACGAACACCGCGGCCGGGATCCCCATGCGCCGGAGAACCGGGAAGGCGTTCTCGAAGACGTCGCGGTAGCCGTCGTCGAAAGTCACCGCCGCCAGGTGATCGACCGGCTGGCCGGTGAACAGGCGCTCGCCGATCTCGTCGAGCGGCACGACCTTGCGGTAGTGGCTGAGCCAGGCGAGCTGCCGCTCGAGGGTGCGGGTGCTGATGAGCAGGGCCGGGATCGCCGTGGTCGCGGCCGCGTCGAACGCCTCGACGACGCGGTGGTACCCGAGGATCACCGGAGAGCGGCGCGCGCCACGGAGGCTGCCGTACAGCCGTCCGCCGCCGCTCGCATGCAGGGCATGCGCCATACCGGACTTGACCAGCTCACGAAGCATCGGGGCTCCCTTCGACGCGGGCGCCTTGCCCGCGGGAGAGGCGTGCGGCGGTTCCCCCCGGCAGGAGGGTCCGGGCCAGGCGTCGGGCGCCGCGTCCTGCGTCGTCCAACCGGCGGGCCAGGGCCCCCGCGGCCCGGGGCGGGTAGATCTCGAGCCGTCCGAGGGGACGCCGCGTCTGGGTCCAGAGGGATTTGTAGGACTCCTCGCCGTGCAGAAAATCGAACTCCGACGCCCCCTCGTCGATCGCCTGCCGGATCGACCACCCCATGGTCACCAGCCCCACGCTGAGGCGCGCGCGGGACGGGTCGAATCCCGACTGGTAGAACGAGAAGACCTCCCGGTAGCGCAGGCCATAGAGCGAGGCGACGGGTTGACCATCGAGACTGAGAAGAAAGAGCCGCAGCCAGCCCTGCTCGAGAGCGAGAGCGCTGAAGCGATCGTGGAAGGCGACGCGGGCGGGCCGATCGAAGGCATCCGACCCGAGGTCCGCGCGGCGCGCGTTATGCAGCGCGACCAGCGCCTCGAAGGCGCGGCGGCGCGCGGCTTCGGTGCCGGCCGCCTCGAACGTGACGTCGTGGGCGCGCGCCAGCGTCCGCAGGCGCCGGTTGAGGTTGGCGCGGTGCGAGTGGCCGAGCCCCTGGAGGTAGGTCGGCCACGAAAGGCCGGACAGAGGGATGAAGGGGCAGGCGTTCGTCACGGTGCGGCGCAGCCACCAGCCGCGGGCCTGGAGCGCTTCGGCCAGGCGCTCGGCCAGCGCGCCGGCGCGCGTCTGCGCGAAGTCGATCGCCGCATCGGCCCGCTCGAGGGCTTCCTCGATGGCCGGGAGGGCCCGCGCCTCCTGTCCCCCGCGGACGATGAGGTCGAGGTAGTCCGACCCGACCGCGCCGGTGCCGAGGAACTCCAGCCGGCTGGTGAACGACAGCCGGCTGGACTGCGGCGGGCGGACCGCCAGGGGCGCGAGCGCGATCAGGTCCTTGCCGTCGCGCACCGCCAGGAGCGCCAGCCGCCGGGTGCCTTTGCAGTGCTCCCACCAGGTGTGCAGCCACTCCCAGGTCAGGAAGACCGTGTCCGAAGGGCTGGACGCGAGCAGCTCGGTCCACTCCCCGCGCAGGCGGCGAAACGCCTCGCCGTCTTGAATGGTCGAGGTCTGGATCACACCACCTCCAGCACACGGTCGGCGGCGAACTCCACCGCCTCGGGGCTCATGTCCTGGTGGATCGGGATCTCGAGCAGGTGCCGGCGCAGGTGGCGCGCCTCGGCGCCTTCCGCGAGCGAGCCGACCAGGTCTCCCTGGTTCCAGAACTCGACGGCCTCGACGCCGCGGCGCCGAAGGGCGCGCGCCGCGGCTTCCTTGTCGGGAACGAGGATCGGAAAGAAGAGCGGGCAGACGCCGTCCGGCAGATCGGGACGCGGGAAGGGCACGCGTCCCTCGAGACGCTCCTTCAGCCGCAGGAAGTTGGCGCGGCGCCTCTGGATGATGGAGGTGTAGTCGAAGCGGGTCAGGAGCGCCCGCGAGATCCAGCCCGCCCGGTCGTTGGTGTCGCGCGTGTCGAAGGCGCCGCCCGGGGCGTGGGGCCGCCGCGACGGCAGCCGGCGCGCCAGGCGGCCAGCGCTCCGCCGCACCGCGAGCAGGGCGGTGCCGGTGCGGCGCGAGCGCCCGCGCACCCTCTGGATCACCAGATCGGCGGTGCGGCCGAGCAGCGTCGAGAAGGCCGGGTCCAGGTGCGGAGCCGCCTCGAGACCGTCGAGCCGCAGCGTGTTCTGCACCAGCAACCCGCCGTCGGGGACCGGCAGCGTCTTGTACGGACAGAACAGCGCGAAGTCGCCGAAGCGCCCGAGCGGCCCGTCGTCGGTCGTGCTCAGGAAGGACAGGGCGCAGTCCTCGATGAGGAAGAGCCCGCGCTCGCGGCACAGGTCCTGGATCGGCCGCATCGGCTGCGGCCAGCCGAGGTAGTGGATGACGTACAGGCAGCGGGCGCCGGGGCTCAGGCGTTCGATCTGATCGAGGTCCGGCTGCATCCACCGGTCGACGCGGTAGAAGATCAGCCGCGCGCCGGCGGCGCGCAGCGCGGCGATCTCGCTGCCGCCGTGGTAGTCGGGAACGAGGATGGTCGCCCCCGGCCCGAGACGCAGCGTCCGGACCAGGTGGTACAGGGCGGCGCCGCCGCGGTGGAACCACACGGTGCCGCGCGCCGACAGGGGGAACGGCAGCCCGTCGGTCTCGGCGCTCTCGCGCGCCAGGACCTCGGTGCCGAGGCCGGGCCAGGCCGGCACGAACCGATCGCGTCGCGGGCGGGGGGGCGTCCGGCGCGGGCGCGGCAGGGCGAGGGCCGGGGCGCGCATCAGACGGTCTCCTGCGGGGCGTTCTCCTGCGCCGCGTGCGACTGCGATCCGCGTCCGACGCCGCCGGGCCCTCCCGAGGCCGGCGGGCGGCGCCGCATCGCGCCCATCGCCGCGGCGTACACCGGCGACTGCCGCAGGCGCGGCGCGAGACGGAACTTGGCGGCGTGCGCCACGCGCAGCGGCAGCGAGGGCGGCAGGAGGTACAGCCACTCGTGCGACCGCGCCGTCTTCGTCCAGGAGGTCTTCCAGCCGTCGAGCCCGCCGAGGAAGTCGAACTCCTCCACCTTCTCGGCGAACGCCTGCTCGAGCACCGCCCGGACCAGGAGCGACGACGGGGAGACCGGCGCGTACTCGGTGTCGTACCCCGCCTTCAGCATGAAGTCGCGCTGGGCGAAACGGAGCGTGTAGTCGAAGGCGACCCGCCGCCCGGCGATGCGCAGGAAGTGCATGCGCAGCCACCCGCGCCGCGCCGCCCGCCGCGCCAGGGCGGAATAGAACTGCAGGGTCCCCGTTTCGCTGGCGATGGCGGTCCCCTCCTTCCCCTTCCAGCCCGATCCCTCGATGCGCACGCCGTCGGCGAGCGCGGCCTCGAGATCCGCTTCGGCGGTGATGGTCTCGACCTTCGTCTCGCCGAGCTTCTCGGCGCGGCGCTCCTTGTTGC
>DASYQE010000300.1:0-14289 GCA_036005805.1 Candidatus Polarisedimenticolia bacterium
TCGGCCGCGATGATCTGGGTGGTCTCGGCGATCGGCATGGCGATCGGCGCCGGCCAGGCGGCGGTGGCGATGTTCACCACCGGCATTATCCTGCTGGTGCAGGTCGGTCTCGGTTTCGTGGAGGGACGCCTCTTCGGACGCTGCCGCATGCGCGACTGCGAGATCGCCTTCGACGACGACCGCGGCCTGACGCGCAAGGAGATCGAGAAGACCATCCGCGCCACGGGACAGGGGAACCTCCTCGAGGCGACGGGTCTGAGGCGTGCCGGCGACCATCACATCCTGACCCTGCAGTGCTGCGCCGTTCACCCGCAGCACAAGAAGTTCATCGGCGAGCTGTGGAAGCTCGAGGGCGTCCGCGAGGTCAAGCTCTCCGCCTGAGCGCCGCGGCGCCGCCCGCTCAGTAGGTCGCGTCCACGCTCATCCCGCCGGGGATTTCGATGCCGAGAGCCAGCGCGGTCGTGCCGTTCACCGTCAGCACGGCCTCGGTCGGTCGCGCCGCCGCCGGGCCGGAGGTTTCGCCCGCGAGGACCTTCCGGGCGCGCAGCGACAGCTCCCGGCCGATGGTCTCGAACGTCGGGCCGTAGGAGAAGAGCGCCCCGCGGCGCACCCAGTCGGCGTCCGGTGCGACCAGCGCGACGCGCTGCTGCAGCGCCCAGTGGGTGATGTCGTCGAGCGCCTTCGGGCTCAGGCTCAGGGGGTCGAAGGGGACCACCAGCACGTCGAGCTTGCCGGCGAGCGGCTTGAGCGACGCCTCCGTCTTGTCCGCCTCGTAGCAGGGCCGCGTGACCACGTCGAAGTCCTCGTGACGGGCCGCCTTGCGCAGGTCGCGGGCCACGAGGTTGGAGGCGCGGGCGTCGAACAGGATCCCGAGACGCTGCGCGTGCGGCAGGAAGTCGCGCACCCGCCGGATCAGGTCTGCCGGCGCGGGGTTGGTCGTGACGAAGGAGATGTTGGCCGCCTCGATGTCGTGCTGGCGCGGGTCGCCGAGCAGGCTGAGGATGACCGGCGTGTCGTGAACCTCGCGGCGCACCAGGTGCGCGGTCAGAAGCCCCGAGCCCAGGACGAGATTGGGGCGCTCCGCTTCGATCCGCCGCACCAGCTCTTCCGGATCCTCCACCGTGTCGAGATCGAAGGTGCGTGCCGGCGCGTCCAGCCCCTGCAGGAGGCCGCGCAACAGGTCGTCGAACGGATACGGATCACGACTGAGGAGGACGACGACATCCCGCTCTCCCGGGCGCTTCAGGCGGACGTCGAAGCGCTTGGTTCGTCCCGAGGCGAGGACGAGGCCGTCGTAGGCGACCGGGCGATACTCGTTCGCATCGACCTGCAGGGTGTACTGCTGGTCGGTGCGCTGCGCCGGGATGCGCCAGGCTCCGTCTTCGCCGGTGCGCACCGCCGACTGCCCGCCCCCGTGCGCGATGAGCACGACCAGCGCGTCGGCGATCGGCTGGCCCCGGGCGTCCTCGACGATGCCGCTCAACGCACCGATCCCGGCGGCCTGGACCGGCGACGGTGGGAGGAGCGCGGCGACGGCGACCGCCGCGAGGACGAACGCGGCGCGAAGCGCCCCGGTCCTTCGGGCCGGGCGCGGAGGTCGTGCGGGCATGGGCATGCAAGGGTAACACCTTGCATCGGGTGGCGCGGCATGGCAGGATGCGGCCTCTTCCAAGGCGAGGTCCACGACGATGACGCAGCCGGTGATGCGCACCGAGTTCTCCGATCTGAAGCTCCTGAGCCGCGGCAAGGTCCGCGACGTTTACGATCTGGGAGATGCGCTCCTGATCGTTTCGACCGATCGGATCTCCGCGTTCGATCACATCCTGCCGAACGGCATCCCGGACAAGGGGAAGGTCCTCAACCAGATCTCGCTGTTCTGGTTCGACCAGACGCGCGAGATCACCCGGAATCACGTGCGCGAGCGGGACGCGGCGCGATTTCCCGAGAAGCTCAAGGCGCACACGGCGGTGCTGAAGGGCCGCTCGGTCGTCGCCGAGCGGCTCGACATGCTGCCGGTCGAATGCGTCGTGCGCGGCTACCTGTCGGGCTCCGGCTACAAGGAGTACAGGAAGACCGGCGCCGTCTGCGGCATCAAGCTGCCCCCCGGGCTCCAGGACAGCGACCGGCTGCCCGAGCCGATCTTCACGCCGTCGACCAAGGCCACGACCGGGCACGACGAGAACATTTCCTTCGCCCAGGTCGTCGAGCTCATCGGGAAGCAGACGGCGGAGGCGGTGCGCGACCTGAGCCTGGCGGTCTACAACCACGCCTGCAAGCACGCGGAGAGCCGCGGCATCATCATCGCCGACACCAAGTTCGAGTTCGGGCGCGATGCGCGCGGGCTGGTGCTCGGGGACGAAGTGCTCACCCCCGACTCATCGCGCTTCTGGCCGGCCGACACCTACAAGCCGGGCGGCGCGCAGGCGTCGCTCGACAAGCAGTTCGTGCGCGACTACCTCGAGTCCGTCAAGTGGGACAAGAACCCCCCGGCGCCGCAGCTCCCCGACGACATCGTCCAGGGGACGGCGCAGCGTTACCGCGAGATCTACCGCCGCCTCACCGACCGCAACCTGGAATAGCCGGGCGGCGCGCTCCTAGGTGCGGGCGGTCGGGTCGTGACCTTCGACGTGCACCGGTGACAGGGCCGCGAGCACGGCTTTGGCCCGCGCCAGGCCGGTGGCGGCGAACTTCGGCCGGCGTCGTGTGGCTAGCGCCCGCTTCTTGATCGCGGCGATGCGCCGCAGCGATGCGCGCAGCCTGTCCGGCGGGATGCGGCCGTCGCGGGTCGCTTCTTCCAGCGTGGACGCGGCGGCGCGGATCTTCTCTTCGGATTTGCAGAACATCAGTCCGTCGGCGCCGGCCCGGAAGGCGAGGACCGCCAGCGCCCCGGCGCCGAGGCCCTGGTCGATCGCCCCCATCTCGAGATCGTCGGTCAGGACCAGCCCGCGGTAGTCGAGGCTCTTGCGCAAAAGGGCCGTGACGACCGGCGCCGCCAGGCTCGCCGGCTGATCGCTGCGCTCCTGCAGGGCCGGGTAGCAGGCGTGGCCGATCATCACCATCGGCAGCGCGCGCCGCAGGCGGCGATAGGGGACGAGGTCCCGGCGCATCAGCTCGGCGCGCGTCGTCCGGACGACCGGCAGGAGATCGTGCGTGTCGCCGACGGCAGGGCCGAGGCCGGGGAAATGCTTGCCCACCGGGACGACGCCGAGCCGCGTGTGCACCGAGGCGAAGATGCCCGCGAGCCGCGAGACGGTGCGCGGGTCGTCGCCGTAAGCCCGATCGCCGATGCCGTTCTGCGCCTCGGGACGCCCGAGGTCGAGGACCGGGGCGAAGTTGACGTTGAAGCCGAGCGTGCGCAGCGCCAGTGCCGTGCCCTCGGCGTGGCGGCGGACCGCGGTGGGGGCGTCGCCGCGTGAGGCGAGTCCGGCGCTGGTCAGGGTCGGTCCGAGCATGCCGCGCAGGCGGCTGACGCGTCCCCCTTCCTGGTCGAGCGCAATGAAGGGGGGAATCGGCACCGCGCGGTACAGCGCATCGGTCAGCACCCGCAGCCGGCGCGGCTCGAGCGGCAGGTTGCGACCGAAGAGGATGATCCCGCCCGGCTGCACGTCACGCAGCAGCCGCGCCAGCGCCGGCCCGAAGGCGTTGCCGTCGAACCCGATCCACAGGAGCTGCCCGACCTGTTGAGCCGCGGTCATCCGGCGGGGCCAGGTCATCGTCGGCAGGCGGCGGTGTGACGGCGGCGCATCGGGCGGGGAATCTAAGCGATGCGTCGATCCTCCCGCAAGGGTCGAGACGCCGGAAGTGCATTGCGTGTCCAAATCGTCATCACGCGCTTGACCCGGCTGCGTAGAAACCCTAAATTGAATCGTGCCTATGTGATTTGTGAATTTCGAATGTGTGACCATAAGTCTGAGTCGAAGGAGCGCAACATGTGGTGGGCGATGGAAGGTCAGGCCCCCTATTTTGGGGCGAGGGGTTCGGAGTTGTCCGTTGACTCCCTCCGTATCGGATGGTAGCATCCCGCCCTTCGAATCCGCGGCGCTCCGGGGGACCCAGGGTGGCCAAGAAGTTCTACACCATCATGATCGTCCCGCACGCGACCGCGAAGTTCCGTCGCCTGCGCGTCTCCCGCAATCTCCTCCTGACCGGCGCGGCGTTCGTGTCGGCGCTCCTGCTCGCCGGGCTGACCGTTCCGCACTTCATCATCCGCACGCTGACGCTGAGCCACGGCCTCGCGAAGATGACCCAGGAGAACGCCGAGTTGCGGAAGAGCAACGAGCGGTTCGACGCATCGCTCAACGACCTGCGTAACCGCCTCCAGGAAATCGAAGGCAAGGCCGCCAAGTTCGCGCTGATGGTGGGTGTCGAGGACCTGCCGACCCAGACCATGGGCGCCGGCGGAGGAACGCTCCCCGACCTGAAGGGGATCGACCCGCGTCAGGCCGAGCCGCTCATCGACTCGCAGATCCAGACGCTCAAGGAGCGCTCGGGGATCCTGCAGGATTCCTTCCGGGTGCTCGACACCGCCTTCCAGAAGCAGGCGCTGCTCCTGTCCTCGACGCCGAGCATCTACCCGGTGCGGGGCCTCCTGGGGAACGGCTTCGGCTGGCGCCGCGATCCCTTCACCGGCATGCGTGACTTCCACCAGGGGCTCGACATCGTCGCCCCGCAGGGGACGCGCGTGGTGGCCCCCGCCGACGGCATCGTGACGCGCGTCGGTCCGGCGGGCGGCTTCGGCCTGTCGCTCTTCATCTCGCACGGCTTCGGCGTGGTGACGCGCTACGGTCACCTGTCCTCCACCACGGTCAAGGTGGGGCAGCGGGTGCGGCGCGGGGATCCGATCGCGATGACCGGTTCGACGGGGCGCTCGACCGGCCCCCACCTGCACTATGAGGTGCTGGTGCACCAGAAGGCGGTCGACCCGCTCGTCTACATCCTGGAAGAATCGAAGGTCTTCTAACTCAGGCTTCAGCCTCGAAAGGCCGCGCGCCGCCCGTCGGGCGGCCGTTGTCGTTTATCATAGGCAAGATGATCGTCGACACCATCCTCAAAGCGCTCTTCGGGACGAAGAACGAGCGCGAGCTCAAGAAGATCGTTCCGCGCGTCGCCGCCATCAATGCCCTCGAGGCGGAGACAGCAGCCCTGTCCGATGACGCCATCCGGGAGCGCGTCCAGGCCCTGCGGGCCGGGGTGCGGGGCGGCGAGACCCTCGACGACGTCCTGAACGAGATGTTCGCGCTGACGCGCGAGGCGGGGAAGCGGACGCTGCGCATGCGCCACTTCGACGTCCAGCTCATCGGCGGCATGGTCCTGCACCACGGCAAGATCGCCGAAATGAAGACGGGGGAGGGCAAGACCCTCGTCGCCACCCTCGCCGCGTCGCTCAACGCGCTGGCAGGCCTGGGGGTGCACGTCGTCACGGTGAACGACTACCTGGCGCGCCGCGACGCCTCCTGGATGGGCCCGCTCTACGCCTTCCTCGGGCTTTCGGTCGGCGTCATCCAGCACGACATGGACGACGCGTCGCGGCAGCAGGCGTACGGGGCCGACATCACCTACGGCACCAACAACGAGTTCGGCTTCGACTACCTGCGCGACAACATGAAGTACTCGCTGGGCGCCATGGTGCAGCGCGGCCACGCCTTCGCCATCGTCGACGAGGTGGACTCGATCCTCATCGACGAGGCGCGCACGCCGCTCATCATCTCCGGGCCGTCCGACGAGTCCACCGATCTCTACGCCCGCGCCTCCGCCGTCATCCCGCGCCTGCAGAAGGAGACCGACTACACGACGGACGAGAAGGCCCGCACCGTGGCCCTCACCGAGGAAGGCGTGGCGAAGCTGGAGCAGCTCCTCAAGGTCGAGAACCTCTACGACCCGGCGGAGATGGAGCTGAACCACGCCGCGCAGCAGGCGCTGCGCGCCAGCGTCCTGTACAGGCGCGACGTGGACTACGTCATCAAGGACGGCCAGATCCTCATCGTCGACGAGTTCACCGGGCGGCTCATGCCCGGGCGCCGGTGGAGCGACGGGCTGCACCAGGCGGTCGAGGCGAAGGAGAAGGTGCCGATCCAGCGCGAGAACCAGACGCTCGCCACCATCACCTTCCAGAACTACTTCCGCATGTACGGCAAGCTCGCCGGCATGACCGGCACCGCCGACACCGAGGCGGTCGAGTTCGACCGCATCTACAAGCTCGAGGTGATGGTCATCCCGACCAACCGCGCGCTCATCCGCATCGAGAACCCGGACCTGGTCTACCGGACCGAGCGGGAGAAGTTCGACGCGGTGGTCGAGGAGATCCAGGAGCTCTACGAGCGACAGCAGCCGGTGCTGGTCGGGACGATCTCCATCGAGAAGTCCGAGCACCTGAGCGCCATGCTGCACAAGAAGAAGATCCCGCACGTCGTGCTCAACGCCAAGTACCACGAGCGCGAGGCGGAGATCGTCGCACAGGCGGGGCGGCTGGGTGCCGTCACCATCGCCACCAACATGGCCGGCCGCGGCACCGACATCCTTCTGGGCGGCAACGCCGAGTTCCTGGCGCGCCGCCAGCTCCTCGAGGGGCGCGACCCGGCCGCCGAACCGCCGCCGCCCGAGGAGATCGCCGCGGCGATCGAGGCGGCCCGCGGCGCCTGCCAGGCCGAGCACGACGAGGTGGTGAAACAGGGCGGGCTGCACATCCTCGGGACCGAGCGGCACGAGGCGCGGCGCATCGACAACCAGCTGCGCGGCCGCGCCGGCCGCCAGGGCGACCCGGGGTCGTCGCGGTTCTACCTGTCGCTCGAGGACGACCTGATGCGCATCTTCGGGTCGGACAAGCTCTCGGGGCTGATGCAGCGCCTCGGGATGGAGGAGGGCGTCCCGATCGAGCACCGCATGGTGACCCGCGCCATCGAACGCGCGCAGAAGCAGGTCGAGGCGCGCAACTTCGAAGTGCGCAAGCACCTGCTCGAGTACGACGACGTCAACAACAAGCAGCGCACGGAGATCTACGGGCTGCGCCGCGAGCTGCTCGAGGGGAAGGGGCAGAAGGAGTACATCCTCCAGAAGGCGGAGGAGATCCTCGACCACATCGTCGACTCGACCTGCCCGCCGCAGTCCGACCCCGAGCAGTGGGAGCCCGAGGGCCTGCGCAACGGCATGCTGCGCTACTACGGCGTCGACACGAACCAGGCGGGCATCGACTTCAAGACCATCAACGCCTCCGACCTGCGCGCGACGCTGCTGCAGAAGATGCAGGCGCGCTACGAGGAGAAGGAGACGATCCTCGGCGACGAGGCGATGCGCCAGCACGAGCGCACGCTGCTGCTCTACATCATCGACACCGCGTGGAAGGACCACCTCCTGGCCATGGATCACCTCAAGGAGGGGATCGGCCTGCGCGGCTACGGGCAGCGTGACCCGCTCACCGAGTACAAGAAGGAGTCCTTCACCATGTTCGGCATGATGAAGGAGCGCATCGAGGACGAGATCGTCAGCAACCTCTGGCGCCTCGACCCGATCGTGCGGCAGCAGCAGGAGGAGATGAAGACGCAGCGCCAGCGCGACCTGACCTACACGGCCCCGGCCAAGGAGGCCCCCAGGCCGCGCGAGGTGCCGATGTCCGACCGCGTCGGGCGCAACGACCCGTGCCCGTGCGGATCGGGGAAGAAGTTCAAGAAGTGTCACGGCTCGCAGGAAGGAGCCGACTCGTCCGGCTCACGCCCGGCGCCGCACGGCGTGCGGGTCTAGAGAGGAACGACGCAGATGCTGGAAGGACCGATCCCCGAAGCGCTCACCTTCGACGACGTCCTGCTCCTGCCCGCGAAATCCGAGGTGCTGCCGAGCCGGGTGGACATCGGCACCCAGCTGACGCGGCGCATCCGGCTGAACATCCCGCTGGTCTCGGCGGCGATGGACACCGTCACGGAATCGCGCCTGGCGATCGCCATGGCACAGCTCGGGGGCCTGGGCATCATCCACAAGAACCTGTCGATCGAGGCGCAGGCGGCCGAGGTGGACAAGGTGAAGCGCTCGGAGAGCGGGATGATCGTCGACCCGATCACCGTCGGGCCGAAGCAGCGCATCGCCGACGCGCTCGAGCTGATGCAGAAGTACCGCATCTCCGGCGTGCCGGTGACCGACCCGGACGGGCGGCTCCTCGGCATCCTGACCAACCGCGACCTGCGCTTCGAGACGCGCACCGATCTGCCGGTGGCGTCGGTGATGACCAAGGACGACCTGGTGACGGTCCCGGTCGGGACGACGCTCGAGGCGGCCAAGTCGATCCTGCACCAGCACAAGATCGAGAAGCTCCTCGTCGTCGATCGCGAGAACCACCTCAAGGGGCTCATCACGGTCAAGGACATCCAGAAGATGATCCGGTATCCGCTCGCCTGCAAGGATCAGTTCGGGCGGCTGCGGGTGGGCGCGGCGGTCGGCGTCGGGCCGGACACGCGCGACCGGGCGAAGGCGCTGCTCGACGCGCGGGTGGACGTTCTGGTGGTCGACACCGCGCACGGCCACTCGGTCGGCGTCCTCGAGACGGTCAAGTCGCTACGCGCCGCGCACCCGGACGTCGATCTCGTCGCCGGCAACATCGCGACCGGCGAGGCGACCGCCGACCTCATCAAGCTCGGCGTCGACGGGCTGAAGGTCGGCATCGGGCCCGGTTCGATCTGCACCACGCGCGTGGTCACCGGCGTCGGCGTGCCCCAGGTCACCGCGGTGGCGGCCTGCGCGCTGGCGGCGAAGGCCTCGGGCGTGCCGATCATCGCCGACGGCGGCATCAAGTACTCGGGAGACGTCACCAAGGCGATCGCGGCCGGTGCGTCCTCCGTCATGATCGGGTCCTTGTTCGCCGGCACCGAGGAGTCTCCCGGCGAGACCATCCTCTACCAGGGCCGCACCTTCAAGGCGTACCGTGGCATGGGCTCGCTCGGCGCGATGAAGCGCGGCAGCGCCGACCGCTACTTCCAGGAGTCGGCCGCCGGCGACGACAAGCTGGTGCCGGAGGGCATCGAGGGCATGGTCCCCTACAAGGGGAGCCTGCAGGCGCTCGTGCCGCAGCTGGTCGGCGGGTTGCGCGCCGGCATGGGCTACTGCGGGGCCAGGGACATCGAAACGCTTCGACGCGAGGCGAAATTCATCCGCGTGACGTCGGCCGGGCTCAAGGAAAGCCACGCCCACGACGTCGTCATCACCAAGGAAGCCCCCAACTATCGAGTGGAATAGCGTCCGCGCAGCGATCGGGTGGAGTCGCCTCCCCGCAACGACCGAGTCGAGCAGGCGCTACGGGGCCCAGGCGCCGCCGGGCGCCCGGCCGTCCTCGATCACGATCGACCGCTCGCTGCCGCCGCGATCCTCGAAGCGGACCACGTAGGCGTGCGGCGGACGCCAGCGTCCCAGCCGCTCCGCCCACTCGATGATCGCGACACCGTCGGTCCCGAGCAGCTCCTCCAGCCCCAGCTCCTCGAGGTCGCGCGGGTTCTCGATGCGATAGAGATCGACGTGGTACACGGGAACGCGGCCGTCGTACGGATTCACCAGCGTGAAGGTGGGGGAGCGGACCTCCTCTTCGGGAACTCCGAGGCCCGCGGCGAGGCCGCGCGCCAGGGCCGTCTTGCCGGCGCCGAGCACCCCTTCGAGCAGGACGACGTCGCCGGGTCGCAGCTCCGCGGCGAGGGTGCGGCCGAGCGACACGGTCTCCGCCTCGCTGCGGGTGACGAGGCGGCGCTCGGGCATGATGACTAAGTGAGCGGCAGCTCGAGCAGGGACGGCTGCGGCATCAGGTCACGGTGCTGCCGGAAGAGATCCGGCATCGGCCGGACCGGGATGAATCCGGCCCGCGCGTAGAGCGTCTGCGACCGGCTGTTGCCGATGAGCCTCAGGTACTTGAGGTGGCGGCGCCGTCCCACCGAGGCCAGCTCCTGCAGGATCCGCAGCGCGATGCCGCGCCCGCGCCAGTCGGGATGGACCGCGACCGAGGCGATGTACAGCACGTCCCCGCGCGGATTGTGCGAGGCGGACGCCGGCAGGCGCTCGAAGTCGCGCGGCACCCGCGGGTAGTCGCGCGTCCAGATGACGCCGTTCGCGAGCCCGACGATGCTCGGCGCCACGCCGTTTCTCTGCAGCTCCGCCATCAGGAACGATTCCGGCAGGGCGAAGAGCCGCCGCTGCAGCTCGTTCAGCGTGGCCGAGAGGCGCCCCCAGACCCGCCGCTCCAGAAGCGTCGACTCGCCGAGGTCGTCGGGGCGCGCCGGGCGGATGACGACGCGCGCGGGAATGACGCGAGGGCTCGGGTGCCAGGCCACCGGGGCCGGTGTGCGACCCAGGTTGGGGACCGGCGCCGCGGAGACCGAGCGCCGGATGGACGCGGACGGGACCTTCATGCCATCACCTCGACTCCCATCGGGAGGGAACGTCCTGCCGCCATTCGGCTCCAGGCGAGAGGGAAAGCGGACAGCAGATCGCGTGCGAGAAGCGGTGAGTGCCCTTTGTGCTCGGCGGCGAGATCGCCGGCGAACCCGTGCATGTACACGCCCAGCCGTGCCATGTCTCCGGTGGCGCCTCCCTGGGCCAGAAGCCCGGCGAGAAGACCGGTCAGAACGTCGCCCGATCCGGCGGTCGCCATGCCGGGATTGCCGGTCGGATTGACCGAGACCTGTCCGTCGGGAGAGGCGACGAGACTCCGGTGCCCCTTGAGCACGACGGTGCCCCGCGTGCGGCGGGCCAGCCTTCGGGCGGCGCCGAGCCGGTCGCCCTGCACGCCGCGCGTGTCGAGGCCGAGCAGCCGTCCCATCTCGCCGGGGTGCGGCGTCAGGAGCAGGTCGCGGCGGCGGCCGTCGAGCCCGGCGGCGCGCGGAAACGCATTGAGACCGTCGGCGTCGAGGACGAGCGGCACGCGGACCGAGGCGATGAAGTCGCGTACCAGGCGCCGCGTCTCGGGATGGGTCGTCAGGCCCGGACCCACGGCCACCGCCCGCTTGCCCACGAGCAGGCGCCTGAGCCGCGGCAGGGCGGCGCAGGAAATCGTCCCTTCGTCGGTCTCGTCGAGGCCTTCGGTCATCACTTCCATCGCGCCGCGCACGAACGAACCCATCAGGCTCTTCGGCACCGCGGCGGTCACGAGGCCGCACCCGGCCGAGAGCGCCGCGAGGGCCGCGAGGCGGGCCGCTCCGCCCTTACCGCGCGAGCCGGCCACGACCAGGACGTGCCCGAAATCCCCCTTGTGGCTGTCGCGCCGCCGGCGCGGCATGGCACGCCGCAGGGCCAGCGGGTCGGCCAGCGCGAGCTGGGGCTTCTCGGCGGCGACGGCGGCGTTCGGGATCCCCATGTCCGCCACGTGCACCGTGCCGCACAGGGCGCTCGCCGGCAGAAGGACCAGCGGGACCTTCGGGCGCGCGAAGGTGACGGTGTGACGCGCGCGGATCGCCGGGCCGGGAATCGACGGCACGTCGCCGCGCAGCCCCGACGGGATGTCCACGGCGATCACCTCGCGTCCGGAGCGGTTCACCGTCTCGATCACCTCCGCGAAGAGCCCTTCGACCGGGCGCGACAGCCCCGTTCCGAGCAGGCCGTCCACGACGAGGTCGCACGCCCCGAGGGTGCGCCGCAGCCGCCGCCAGGCGAGAGGGCTCCGCACCACGTCCATCCGCACACCTCCGCGCCGGGCGGCCTCGTGGGCGATCGCGGCGCTGCCGCGCAACCTGCCCGGCCGGGCGAACAGCAGCACCCGGCACTCGACACCGCGCTCGACGAGCAGGCGCGCCGTCACCAGCGCGTCCCCTCCGTTGTTGCCCGGACCGCAGAGAAGAAGGACGTGGAGGGACGCGAGGTCGTCGTGCAGGGCGGAGAGCAGGGTCGCCACCTGGCGTCCCGCGTTCTCCATCAGCACGATTTCGGGAATGCGGTGCCGCTCGATCGTTCGACGATCGATACGGCGCATCTGTTGATCCGTGACGATGTCCACGCCGAAGCCAACCCCCGGGCGACTCCCGCGAACCGCGTCACTCTACACACGCCAAGGCGGCCGGATCAAGAAAAAACGTGCGTCCGGCGCCCCCAGACAAAGGTCCATTCCCGGATGCAATTCCCGATGGTCACGACGATCAGGCTCATCATGAGCACGGTCAAGGACGCATTGAGCCAGCCCTGGAACCGGACCGCAGAGGTGGCGCCTTCCCGGGCGAGCGGCAGGAAGTTGTCGGTCACCGAGAGCCATCCCGCGGTGAGCGTCGTGACCGCGACGAACGCCAGCGGCACGAGCGTCACGAAGGCATATCTCCCCCGTCCGCTCTTGAGGATGACGGTCGTCCCAATCGACAGCGCCATGGCCGCCAGCAGCTGATTGGCGATGCCGAACATCGGCCAGATGGTGCTCACCGACCCGGTGTGGATGAAATAGCCCCAGGCCGAAACGACGGCAAGCGAAGCCACCACCGTCCCCGGCAGCCAGTCGGTTCGTCCCATCGGCTTGATGAAGCGGCCCGCGACCTCCTGGACGAGGAAGCGGGCCACCCGGGTGCCGGTGTCGATGGTGGTCAGGATGAACAGGGCCTCGAACATGATGGCGAAGTGGTACCAGTAGTCCATGAGCCCCGAGAGCCCCGGCACGCCGGAGAAGACGTGGGCCATGCC
Source organism: Candidatus Polarisedimenticolia bacterium (assembly GCA_036005805.1). Lineage (GTDB taxonomy): Bacteria > Acidobacteriota > Polarisedimenticolia > Gp22-AA2 > Gp22-AA2 > DASRAU01. The sequence continues at coordinate 12,622 of DASYQE010000300.1, forward strand.
CACCGCCAGGGACACGGCGCCGCCCGTCCGCCCGGCCACCTGCTCGCCCACCGCCTGGGACAGTGCCGGGAGATCGACCACCTCCATGTTCAGCGTGCTGAAGCGCTCCGGCGGGACGTTGATGGCGAAGTAGTCGGCCGGCTGGAGCGAGAGGACGGCCAGGAAGGCCATGATCCCCACGAATCCTTCGCAGAGCATCGCTCCGTATCCAATCGGCCGGATGTGCGACTCGCGGTCCACCATCTTCGGCGTCGTCCCGCTGCTGACGAGGGCGTGGAACCCGGAGATGGCGCCGCAGGCGATGGTGATGAAGCAGAAAGGGAAGATCTTTCCGGGGATGATGGGGCCCCCGCCCGACGCGAACCTCGTGACCGCCGGCATGTGGATGGTCGGAGCGACGAAGAACACCCCCAGGGCGAGCGCGGCGATGACCCCGAGCTTCATGAACGACGACAGATAGTCGCGCGGGCACAGCAGCATCCACACGGGGAGGATCGAGGCGACGAGCCCATAGCCGGCCAGGAGCAGCACCAGGGTGCCGCGGTCGAACGTGAACAGCGGAGCGAGGGAGGATCCCGGGATCAGACGTCCTCCGATCACGGCTGCGGCGAGACCGGCGACTCCGAGGATGGTGCCGCTGACGTAGGCGCCCGGACGCACCCTGTACATGTAGAGGCCCATGCCCAGGGCGAGGGGAATGGTCACCGCGATGGTGAAGGTGCCCCACGGCGAGTGCTCGAGCGCGTTGACGACCGCGAGGCCGAGCCCGGCCAGCGCGATCACCACGATGAACAGGATGGCGATCATGGCCGTGATACCGGCGGCCGGGTTGATCTCGGCCCGGGCGATCTCCGCGAGCGACCGGCCGTCCCGGCGCACCGAGGCGGCCAGGATGACGAAGTCGTGCACCCCGCCGCCGAAGACGACGCCCAAAAGGAGCCACAGGAGTCCCGGGGCCCAGCCGAACTGCGCGGCGAGGACCGGCCCGATGAGGGGGCCGGCGCCGGCGATGGCCGCGAAGTGGTGCCCGAAAAGCACCCACTTCGGAGTCGGCTGGTAGTTGTGGCCGTCGCGGAGGCGGTGGGCGGGGGTGATGCGCGCGTCGTCGAGCACCATGACCCGCGCCGCCAGGAAGGCGGAGTAGTACCGGTACCCGAGGGTCAGGACGAGGATCGCGGCGATGAGGATCGGAAGGGCGCTCACGTCACTCCGACACCCCCGTCATCCCGAGGGATTCGGCCGCGGTCCGGCCGATCCCTCCGGATGTCCCGCTCCTGCGCGGCCGGTCGCCGCGCCCGCGGCGCCCGCGGTCGTCAGGCCATCTCGCCGATGCGGCGGAAGTAATCGGCGAAGGCGGCCATCCCGCCGGAGGCCTGCGACCAGTCGTAGTTCTCGTTCGGCGCATGGTAGCCGTGCTCGGGCAGGGACAGCCCGAGGAAGTAGACCGGCGCCTTGAGCACGCGCTCCATCGACAGGACCGCGCCGATCGAGCCCCCTTCGCGCACGAACGAGGGCTCGCGGCCGAAGGCGAACTTCATCGCCGACCGGATGGCGTCGGCATGCGGCCCGGTGGTGCGCCCGCGGTAGGCCGGCAGGCCGTGCTCCAGCTCGATCTGCACGTCGGGGTTCTTCTTCCTGACGAAGTCCCGCACCAGCTTGATGACCTTC
>DASYQE010000301.1:0-7772 GCA_036005805.1 Candidatus Polarisedimenticolia bacterium
CTACATCGACGTCAACCGGGCCGACCACCAGAACGTCGAGGCCCGCATCGGCGCCGTGCGCGAGGCGCACGCGCTCGGCCTCGATCGCCAGGCGCTGCCGCAGTCCGACACCCTCGTCCTCGACCATCCGGAGAGCGCCGAGGCGCGCGCGCTGCAGAAGGAAATCCACCTGAGCCAGCAGCCGACCCTCGAGTTCGCTCCGACGCTGCAGGAGGACAACGGTGGCAACCGACTCGCGTCGATCCTGCTCGCCGGCTCGTTCATGGCCGAGCCGCAGACGCACGTGCGGGTGGCCCTGACCGGCCACGAGACGGAGAGCGAGTCGGCCCCCGGGTTCACCGGCTCAAGCGACCCGCAGCTCGACACCACGACGTTCGTCGCCGGGGTCGCGTCGCATCTGGTGAAGCCGCTGTCGTTCGAGGCGCGTGCCGGCGCAGCGCGCCAGGAGGAGCTCGACGGCGACGACCGCACCTTCGTGATGGGGGACGCGCTGCTGCGCTGGGAGGCGCGTCCATCGCTGACGATGGTCGGCACCACGTCGCGCCGGCCGCTGCTCGACTCCGCGGCGCTGGTGGACTGGGGCATCCGTCTCGACACCGCGGCGCTCGACGTCTGGTGGCGCTTCACCCCCGCATGGACCCTCGAAGGGTATGGCGAGCTGGGACACTACTCCGACGGCAACGCGCGCCAGGGGCTGCGCGCCGGCGTGGAATGGCGCACGCCGTGGCCGCGGCCGACCCTGACCCTCGCGGGCGTCGCGCGCCTGATGCGCTACAACGACGATCGGGATTACGGTTATCTCGACCCGATCCGCTACGACCAGGAATATTTCCGGGTGCGCTTCGTCGACCAGCTCGACGGCGGCCGCTTCTCGTGGAAAGTCGAAGGGACCTACGGCCGCCAGGCCTACGACGAGAACGACGCGCCGCGTGCGCCGGTCGCCGCGCCCGACACCCCCGTGCACGGCGGCTCGGGATCGATCGTCTGGCGCTTCGCCGAGCGCTACCGCCTCGAGGCGTACCACCTGCGCACCAACGACGCGATCGAGACGGCCCCCGGGTTCCCGGTGCGGCGATCGGGGCTGGCCCTGCGTGTGACCCTCTAGAAGGTCAATCCACCTTCGCCCAGTCTTCCCCTCCGGCCACGGCGCGATAACGGGCCGCCAGCGCGGTGGCGCGCTCCGTCTGTCCGTCCTCGCCGAAGAGCTGCGAGAGGAAGCCGAGGGCCCAGGGGGTGTCGGGCCGAAGATGCAGGAACTGCTCGATCGCGGCGATGGCGCCGGCGCGGTCTCCCCCGGCGCGCAGGGTCCGGGCCAGAAGGAACGCGACGCGGTGATCCTCGGGCGCGTAGTCGCGTGCCTGCAACAGCGCCGTGCGCGCCGCCGCGAGATTGCCGGAGTTGAAGGCGGCCAGTCCTTCCTGCAGGCGGTGCTCGGCCTGCGCCGCGGCGTCGGGCGCCAGGCGCCGCTCCAGCGCCTGCGCCTCGTCCGTCCGGCCCGAGGCGTCGTAGGCGCGCACCAAAAGCGCCTGCGCCTCCTTGTCGTCGTGATGGCGCGCCAGGTGCTGCGCGAGAGGATCGATCGCGTCCGCCGTGCGCCCCGCTCCGACGAGAAGACGTCCCAGCAGGAGCGCCGCCCCGTCGAGGCGCTCGTCCTCCGGCGCGGCGGGCAAGGCCGGGGCGGTGCCCAGGAGCGGCCGCAGCGGCTCGATCGTCTTCAGGGCGTTCGCTTTGTCACCGGACTGCTCCTGCGCCTGCGCGAGACGGAAGCGCGCCTCGGCGTCGTCCGGCTTCAGCGCCAAAAGCGCTCTCGCCTCGCGCTCCAGGGCCTGGCGATCGGACGCCTGCGCCGCCGCGATCACGAGCAGGCGGTGAAGCTCGGGATCGTTCGGGAAGGCGCGCACGCCCTCCGCGCGCGCCGCGCGCGCCTCGTCGGCGCGGCCGGCCGCGGCCAACGCGGCCGCGCGGGCGCGGGCCGAATCGGGCTGCGGGTCAAGGCGCCAGGCCTCGGAGGCATACACCGCCGCCTCGTCCGCATGGCCCTGCTCGAGCGTGGCGTCGGAGAGCCGCGTCAGGAAGAGGGCGCGCCGCGCGGGATCCGGGTCCGGGAAGCGCAGCAGCGACAGCGCCCCGGTGGTGCGCCCCCGGAACATCGACCCGAGCTCCACGCCCTGCCGCGCCAGGCGCTTCGGATCGCGGGACAGCATGCGCAGCGGGGCGGCGAACTCGATGCGCATGTTGTCGTCGGTGTTGATCGGCCCCGGCGCGATCGCGCCCTTCAGGTCGTCCCCGCCGATCCAGAAGTGGGCCAGCAGGTCTTCGGGACCGCGCACGCCGATGCGCGACAGATCGGCGCGCACCCGGTTCGAGGCGCGCGCGAACATCTGCGACACCGGCAGCGGGATGTCGGCCGGGGCCCCGAGCAGGACCGCGTCGTAGCCGACGCGCCAGATCTGGACCGACGGAAACACCTCCTGGAAGGAGCGGAGAATCGCCTGGAAGTCCTCGGGCCACAGCTCGTACAGCTGGATCCACTGGCACAACACACCGTCCGGCCTGAGCCGGCTCCGCGCGATGCGGAAGAAGTCGCGCGTGAACAGGGTCGCCGCGCCGGGAATCCACGGGTTCGACGGCTCGGAGATGATGACGTCGTAGGTGCGATCCCGCACCAGCAGGTCGTTGCGGGCGTCGTTGACGATCATGTGGACGCGCGGGTCCTTGAGCGGCGCGCCGCTGTGTCCGTCGAAGAACCGGCTGGCCTGCACGACCGCCTTCTCCAGCTCCAGGGTGTCGACCTGCTTCACCTGGTGCGTCAGGACGGAGCCCAGAGTCACGCCGCTTCCCAGGCCGATCAACAGGACATCGTCGATGTGGCGGGCCATCAGCAGGGGCAGCTGGGCCACCAGCACCTGCGTCGGCATGTCGCCGAGGGGAGCCTGTTTGCCGGTCGCCACAGGGTCGGGAACCCCCGGCGGCACCGAGGCGTCCGGCTTGCCATTCACCTGGAGCGTCAGCGACTGGGTGGTGCGGAAAACGCCGACGGTGCAGGTCAGCCCTTCGTCGAAGAACAGGAACTCGCCGTGGCTCTGCCGCACGCGGGCGTCGAACGCGGCGTGGTCGAGGCCGATGTACCGGTCGGCATAGCGGTAAATGCCGCTCGAGAGGATATCGGTGCGCCAGACGGGCCCGGCGATGACCACGCTGCCGACGAGCAGGGCCGCCATCCCCAGGAGCGCCAGGCGACGGCGACGTGACACCGCGGCGTACGACGTCCGAAGGAACCCCGCGATCGCCAGGGCCGTGTTGATCACCAGCCCCAGCACCAGGACGTTGCGGCTTCCGAGGCCCGGGAGGAGCCAGAACCCGGCGGCGACCGAACCGGCGATGGCCCCCAGCGTGTTCCAGGCGTAGGCCCGCCCCACCAGGCGCGTGGCGCGCTCCCCCGCAGGGGCCAGTCCCGCGATCGTCAGGGGGAACATCGCCCCGAGCCCCAGGGTCGGCAGGAACATCACCGAGGAGGCGAGCAGCATCTGCACGCCCACGAGCCCCCGCGGCGAGACCTGCAGCAACCCGTAGAACTGCACGTACAGGAACGGCAGCTGGGTGGCCACGTAGAGACCGACCAGGGTGCCGGTCGCGGTCCAGAGCTGCGCCAGGCCGATCGCCAGCATCGCGTCGACTTTCGAGCGGAGCGCCCGCGTGCCGATCCCGGCGCCGAGCGTCAACCCGACGAGGAACGTCGTCAACATCGTGGTGTAGGAATAGGTGGAGGAGCCGAGGACCAGGACGAGATACCGGCTCCAGGCGACCTCGTACAGCATCGCCACGGCGCCCGACACGGCATAGGCGAAGACCAGGAAAGTGGCGCGCCGGACCACCTCGGACGAGGGCAAAACGCCGGCTGCCGCGGACGAAGCGGCGGCCGCTGAGCGCTCGGGGGCCTTGAACGGGAAGCGGGCGGCGATCGCGAAGGCGCCGGCCGCCGCCAGCAGGTTCAGCGCCACCGCCAGCCGCTGCGTGCCGAGAAGTCCGAGAGCCGGCAGCAGCAGGAGGCCGGCGCCGGCGCACCCGACGACGGCTCCGGCGGTGTTGACCGCGAACAGGAGGCCGACGCGCCGCGCCGCCTCGCCTCCGCCCCCGGTGTTCGAGGCGCTCGCGAAGCGGCTCAGCACCGGGAGCGTCGCTCCCATGAGGGCGGTCGGAACCAGCAGCACCGCGACGCAGAGCAGGAAGCGCAGCAGGCTGAACATCGCGAACGAGGCCTGGAAGGCGCCCCAGAGTCCCCGGGACAGCGGCACCAGCAGGGTGAAGGTGAGAGGCACGCAGAGCGCCGTGGCGGCGATCAGCACCTCGAAGAGGGCGTAGACGCGCAGCGGGTGGTGGCGCTCGAGGCGCTCCGCCAGCGCCCCCGCGATGGCGCTCCCGGCGGCCAGGCCGCCCATGAAGGAGGCGAGCACCGTCGCCACCGCGAACGTGGTGGCGCCGAAGATCAGCTCCAGCGAACGGACCCAGGCGACCTCGTAGATGAGGCCGCTCATGCCGGACAGGAGCAGGCAGACAAGCAGGCCGCGGAACGCCTGACGGTCCGTCATCAAGGCGGAAGGCTACCAGATCGTCCCCTTCCCGCGGCAAGGGGAGGGAGTCAGCCGGTGAGCGCGCCGACGAGATAGAGCGAGCCGCAGGCGACGACGAGGCCGCCCCTTCCGGCCCGTCCGGCGGCCAGCGCCAGCGCGGCGGCTGGATCGGGCGCGACGGTCGCGGGCAGACCCGAGCCGCGCGCCAGGCGCTCGAGGTCCAGGGCGGGGGTCGCCCGCGGCAGCGGCAGGGTCGTGACCACCGCCTCGTCGGCCACGTCGCGCAGGATCGACAGCATCTCCGCGGCCGGCTTGTCGCGCATCACCGCGAACAGCAGGACGCGCCGCGGCCGCGCGGCCTGGTGACGGCGCAGGTACCCCGCCAGGATGCGGCACCCGGCCGGGTTGTGGGCGCCATCGAGGAGGAGATCGACGTTCGCGGCGGCGCCGCCAAAGCGCAGCTCGAGGCGGCCGGGCCAGTGCGCCGAAGCGAGGCCGCGTTCGATCGCGGCGTCGTCGATCGCGAAGCCGCCGCGATCGCGGAGCGTCTCGGCGAGGAGGACCGCGGTGGCGGCATTGTCCACCTGGTGATCGCCGCGCAGCGCGAGGCGCGCCCGATGGCGATGACCGGCCGGTGTTGTGAAGACGACGTCCGCGGGATCGGAGAACCCTTCGCCCGGCTCGACGCGGCAGGCGCTTGTCGGGATCGCCGGCGCGCCCTCGGCCGCCGCGGCCGCGAGGATGACCTGCTCCGCCTCCGGCGGCTGCGCGGCCACGATCACCGGCACGCCGCGCCGCACGATCCCCGTTTTCTGGAAGGCGATCTCCGCGACCGTGGTGCCGAGGAACTGCATGTGATCGAGGGCGATCGGCGTGATGGCGCAGGCCAGGGGCGTCGCCACGTTGGTGGCGTCGTAGCGTCCGCCCATCCCGACCTCGAGCACGGCAAGCGGCACGCGCCGGCGCCGGAAGTGCAGGAACGCCAGCGCGGTCGTCGCCTCGAAGTAGGTGGGCGAGGGAAGCCCCTCGCGCCGCATGGCCTCGACGGCGCGGCGCACCTCGTCCGTGAGCGCCGCGAGGTCCTCGTCGCCGATGGTCTCCGTCCCGACGCGGATGCGCTCGCGGAAGCGCACCAGGTGCGGCGAGGTGTAGACGCCGGCTTCGATCTTCGCCGCTGCGAGCATCGCCGCGAGGAAGGCGACGACCGATCCCTTGCCGTTGGTGCCGGCGACGATGACCGAGGGGAGGCCCTGCTGCGGATCGCCGAGGCGCGCCAGGAGCGCGGTGATGCGCTCGAGCCCCGGCTGGATGCCGAGCGACTCCAGGCCGTCGAGCCAGGCGAGCGCCTGCGCGTGCGTCATGCTCCGAGCATTCTGCAGCCGGCCGCCGCCCGTGTCATGCGGCGATCTGCTCGAGCGTCCGGCCGCGCGTCTCCTCGCCGAAGAGGGCGACGGCGAGGGCCCCGACGACGAGGACCACCGCGAACAGCGTGAAGATCGCCGCGAAGCCGGCGCCGCCTGCGCTCGTCAGCAGCCGGCCGACCGCGAGCGGCGCCAGCACGCCGCCGAAGCGGCCGAAGGCGGCGGCCGAGCCCGTGCCGGTGGCGCGCAGCCGCGTCGGATACAGCTCGGGGGTGTAGCCGTAGGTGACGCCCCAGGCGCCGAGGTTGAAGAACGACACGAGGCAGCCCCACAGGAGGAGCGATGACGAGGTCGCGGCGTGCCCGAACCCCCACGAGGCGACAGCACACAGGATCATGAAGGGGGCGAGGGTGGCGCGCCGGCCGATCCGCTCGACGAGGAACGCCGCCGCGAAATACCCGGGGATCTGCGCCAGCGTGATCCACAGCGTGAAGCTGAAGGAGTGCACCTCCCCGAAGCCGCGCCCGACCAAAAGCGTCGGCAGCCAGATGAAGATGCCGTAGTAGGAGAAGGCCATGGCGAACCACAGCGTCCAGAGGACGGTGGTGCGCCGCCGCAGCGCGGGCGCGAACAGGTCGCCGAGGCGCGCCTGTGGCGCCGGGGGTTCGGGGACGAGCGCGGCGCCGGCCGGCCGGCCCGAGGCTTCCTCCACCTGCCGGACGATCGCCTCGGCCTCGGCGCCGCGGCCGCGCGCCATGAGGTAGCGGGGCGACTCGGGAAGCGTGCGCCGCAGCACGAAGACGTAGAGCGCCGGCAGCGCGCCCACGAGGAACGCAAAGCGCCAGGGGAACGGCGCGCCGCGCGCCGACGAGATCCTTGCCAGGAGATCGGCGATGGCGGCGGCCGCGGCCCAGCCGAAGGCCCAGAACGACTCGAGCAGCACGATCAGCCGGCCGCGCTGCGCCGCCGGGGCGAACTCGCTGACGAGCGACGCCGCCACCGGCAGCTCGCCTCCCAGGCCGACGCCGACGGCGAAGCGCAGCACGAGAAGCGCGGCGAAGTTCGGCGCCAGCGCGCACAGGCCGGTCGAGACGCTGAACAGGAGCAGGGTCCACTGGAAAACGGCCTTGCGCCCGCAGCGATCGGCGAGCCGGCCCCCGAAGGCACCGCCGACGAGCATGCCGAGAAGGCCGATGCTGCCCGCGAGCGCCACCTGGTCGGACGTCAGCGACCACTCGGTCTTGAGCCGGGCGAGGACGAACGACACGAGACCGGTGTCCATCGAGTCGAAGAGCCAGCCGAGCCCCGACAGGAGCAGCAGGCGGCGGTGGAAGGGACCGATCGGCAGCGGGTCGAGCCGTCCGGCGACGTTCACGCGACGGCCGACGTCACGACCGGAGGCTCGTCAGATCTCGGGGGTCTGGGTCTGCGGCTTGCGGGCGATGGTGGTGGGGAAGGGAACGGTGCGGCCCCCTTCACGCTCTTTCACCACCTCGCCGTCGGATCGGCCGGTCTCGCCGGCCGGGGCGCCGGTCTCGGGGTGCCCGGCGCGGGCGATTTCACGGTTGAACAGGACGCGCAGGCACTGGATGAGCGTGTCGCGCATCTGCCGGCGCTCGATGATGAAGTCGAGCATGCCGTGCTCGACGAGGAACTCGGAGCGCTGGAACCCCTCGGGGAGCTTCTCGCGGATCGTCTGCTCGATGACCCGGGGCCCGGCGAAGCCGATGAGCGCCTTCGGCTCGGCGATGTTCAGGTCGCCGAGCATGGCGTACGAGGCGGTCACGCCTCCCGTCGTCGGGTCGGTCAGGATCGAGACGAACGGCAGGCGCGCCTCGTG
>DASYQE010000302.1:0-27051 GCA_036005805.1 Candidatus Polarisedimenticolia bacterium
TCCAGCCGGTCCTCGACCAGGTCGACCAGGACCGGATGCGCGCCGACCTGAAGTTCCTCTCCGACGATCTCTTCGAAGGGCGCGGCACGGGACAGCGCGGCGGCGAGCTGGCGGCGCGTTATCTCGAGACGCGCTTCCGCCTGCTCGGTCTCAAGCCCGGCGCCTCCCCCACTTCGTGGCTGCAGGAGGTCCCGCTCGTCGGGGTCGAGCCCCTCCCCGACAGCCGTCTCGAAATCGAGGCGGGCGGAAAGCGTTTCGTCCCCGAGCGCCTGGTCGACTATGTCGGCTGCAGCGAGACACAGAAGGAGACGAGCGACATCGACGCGGCGGTCGTCTTCGTGGGCTACGGCATCGTCGCCCCCGAGCAGCGCTGGGACGATTTCAAGGGCACGGATGTCCGCGGCAAGGTGCTGCTGATGCTCGTCAACGATCCGCCGTCGGAGGATCCGTCCTTCTTCGGGGGCAAGGCGCTGACGTACTACGGCCGCTGGACCTACAAGTACGAGAGCGCCGCCCGGGCGGGCGCGGCCGGCGCCATCCTCATCCACACCGACGCCTCGGCCGGGTACGGCTGGAACGTGGTGAAGAATTCCTGGGGCCGCGAGCGGCCCTACCCTCGGCTGGAGGCCGGGGCGCATCCGCTCGGGCTGGTCTCCTGGGTGAGCGAGAACTTCGCGCGCCAGATCCTCACCGCGGCGGGGCAGGACTTCGAGGCGCTGCGCGAGGCGGCCGGACGCCGCGATTTTCGGCCGCGGCCCCTCACGATGAAGGTGAAGGCGAACCTGCGCCAGAAGGTCCGGCCGATCACCACCTGGAACGTCCTCGGGATGCTCCCCGGATCGGACCCGAAGCTGGCCCCGGAGGCCGTGGTGTTCACCGCCCACTACGATCACCTCGGGGTCGGGCCCGCCGAGAACGGCGACGCCATCTACAACGGCGCGGCCGACAACGCCTCCGGGGTGTCGGCGCTGCTCGAGACGGCGCGCCTCTTCGCGGCACTGCCCCGCGCGCCCCGGCGATCCGTCCTGTTCATGGCGTGCGCCGCGGAGGAGAGCGGTCTGCGCGGCTCGGAGTACTACGCGAAGCACCCGGTGGTCCCGCTCGACCGCACCGCCGCCGCGCTGAACATGGACGGCCTGGCGGTGGACGGAGCGCCGCGCGACTACACCTTCCTGGGAGCGGAGCGATCGAGCCTCCAGGATCTGGTGCGCGACGCCTCACGCGTGCTCGACTTCGACGTCATCCCCGACCCCCACCCGGACCAGGGGTCCTTTTTCCGCTCGGACCAGTTCAACTTCGCGCGCGCCGGCGTGCCCGCCATGAGCATCGACCCGGGAGTGAACTACAAGGGAAAGCCGGCCGGGTGGGGCGAGGCGGCGTGGAAGGAGTACGAACAGAAGCGCTACCACCGCCCGACCGACGCCTACGACGAGGGATTCGACTTGTCGGGGATGCGCGAGACGGTGCGGATCGCCCTCTATCTCGGCTGGCGCATCGCCGAAACCGATTCAGCGCCGGTGCTCAATCCCGGCGACGAGTTCGCCCCCGCCCGCAAGCCCTGATCCGTGCCGCCCAGGTAGCCGCAGGAGCGGCGCACGAAGCGGCGGCGCGACCGGTCGAAGACCCCGGCGCAGTACACCGCCCAGAGCGCCATTCCCGCGGGACGCGCGACCAGCGCGTCGACGAGCTCGCCGTCGCCGCAGCGCGGACAGCAGTGCCTTTGTGTCTCGAGCGCCGGCTCGAGAGACACCTCTCCCTGGGCGCCCGACGATGGGAAGGGCTGCGACACGTGCATCTCCTGCGATGAGGTGGTCGCAGCAGATCTACGCCCCTCCCGCCGCGTCGTCAAGAGGCGCGGGCCCGCTCCGCTGAAAAAATTTTTCTGGTCGCCGGAAACCGGTGAACGGAGGAAAAGAGAGGAGGCGGGTGGTGGACGGCAAGGGGATCGAACCCTCGACCTCCGCGTTGCGAACGCGGCGCTCTCCCAGCTGAGCTAGCCGCCCACGATCCTGCCTACCGAGCCATCGAAACGGATGAAGCGTTGGTGGGCCGTGCTGGATTTGAACCAGCGACTTCTACCGTGTGAGGATAGCACTCTCCCGCTGAGTTAACGGCCCACGGAGCCGTGGAGTTTAGCACAGCCTTTTCGAGCCCGATCCCGGGCTACAGACGCCAGGCTTCGAGGGCCGCGTCGGCAACCGGCGGGACCGTCAGCCGCTCCTCGCGACCCTGGTGGCGCGCCGCCACTTCGACCAGGGGCTGGGCGCGGAGATCGGAGTAGCGCGCGGTGATCGAGGCGATGAGCCGGCGCATCTCCTCGTCCGGGTCCCCCTCGACGATGGTGATCGGACTGCCGCAGTCGAGCGCCTCGAAGCGCCAGCCTTCCGCCTCGTAGCGCGACAGGAATGCGTTCTCGGAGGCGTCGCGCGCCACGATGATCTTGACCCCCGGCGCCAGCCGGAAGTGCCGCCCCACCTTGAGGAGGATCATCTCCTCCTTGCGGATGGTCGTGGGATCGGCGTGCGTCCGCTTGTCGTGGAAGCGGCGCGCGAAGTTCTCGTCCGCGAGGAAGCAGCACCCACCGGACGGCTGGGGGAAATCGCTCAGGTTCCAGCGCTCCGACAGCGCCATCTGCTCCTTGCGCGACCGGCCGCTGATCCCGAGCAGACCGCCTCGATCCACCCAGCCGCGACGCTCCACCTCGGTCTCCGGGAGGTGCTGCGCCGACAGCGGCCGCAGCAGGAACCCCTCGATCCCGCATTCCTTCTCGATCAGTTTCAGCGCCTGCAGGTGCTGCGACATCGGGCGCTGTCCGAGGACCTCGCCGGTGAAGACGAAGTCACCGCCGTGCTCGCGCATGTAGTCGGCGGCTCCGTGGATCATGAAGATGCGGCAGTCGATGCACGGGTTGGCGAAGCGTCCGTAGCCGTGCCGGGGCTTGAGGACCATGCGCAGGTACGCCTCGCCCGCGTCGAGGACCTCGATCGGAATGCCGAGATCGGCGCCGGCGCGCAGCCCCTCGTTGCGCATGCGCTTCGGATCCTCGTCGGGGCGCGCCAGGGCGCGGCGGTGATCGTTCATGCAGAAGCCGGTCGAGAAGTGCAGCCCGACGACGTCGATCCCCTGCTCGAGGAGGACCCGCGCCGCCAGCGTGCTGTCCAGCCCGCCCGAGATGAGCCCGATGCCGCGGATGCGGCGGCCGGAAGGGTTGGTCGCGGCGCTCATGCCGCCTCCCGCCCCGCCTTGCGGACCCGCAGGCGCCAGACTCCGTCCTCCTCGCGCACCCCTTCGTACTCGTGCCCGTGGGCCCGGCACCAGGCGGGCAGGTCGATCAGGATGACGCGGTCGTCCGACAGGATCTCCAGGCGCTGCCCCCGCTGCATGCCGCGGATCGCCTCGCCCGTCCGCACGATGGGGATCGGGCAGTAGAGTCCCACGGTGTCGAGGACGCGATCGACGCCGGACAGGACGGCGGACGGAGCGGCCAGATGCGTTTCGGAACGGTTCATACCGGGGGCGCCGCGCGGGGTGAGCCCGCCACAGACCCGGGGAGTGTACCAGACCCGGCCGCCGCCCGTGCCGCCCGGTCCGTTCGGTTGACCTCGCCCGAGGCGATGCACTAGCCTCGCTCCGTGCTTTTATTGGCGACCTTGTGGCTCCTGGCCGCGGCTCCCGGGGCTCCGGCCGCCGTCTCCGATCCGGGGCTCGCCGCCTCCGAACGCCTGGTGGCGGACGCCTTCAAGCGGGCCGATGCCGACCGGCTGGCCTCGGCGCTGTCGCAGCGGCTGAAGACTTACGTGGCGTGCGCCGCGCTGGGCGTCGGCGACGGGTATTACGGCGCCGACCAGATGCGCATCCTCCTGCGCCGGCTCTTCCGGGAGCGCGAGACGCTGCGCTTCCGTCCCCTGCCGCCGCCGATGACGCCCCGCGCCGACGGCACGGCGGTGGCCATGGTCGAGTGGACGTTCCGTGACGCCGGCTCGCCCCAGGCCGCGGTCACGCTCGCGCTCTCGTTCGCGCACGAGTCCGACGGCTGGCGCCTGCGGGAGATCCGCGACCTGAAATGACGACGTGCTGAGCGCAATCCTGCTGGCGTATGAGGCGGCCCTGTTCGCGCTGATCGGGGTCGACCTCGGTCGCGACTTCGGGCTCCTGCATCCGGGGACGCGCCTGTTGGTCGCCGCGCTGGCGCTGCTTCCGACCGGGTTGTTGCTCTGGCGGCCCGCGCGCCAGCGCCTGATCCGGCCGGTGCGCCGCGCCGCCGCGGTGCTGGGGGTCGCCACCGCCGCGCTCGCCATCCTCGTCGCCTCGGTGGAGGCGGGCTCGCGCCGGATGCTCCTCAGCTGGGACGAGGGCGCGCCCTCACGTCTCCAGGCCCGGGCGGACATCCTCGAGGCCGATTTCGCCGGGTTCCTCCAGGACATCGTCCGGCCCTTCGACGATCGACTCAGCGACTCGGCCGATCGTCGCGCCGCCTTCACCCTGCTCGAGCACGGCCTCGCCGCATCGCGCCTGCCCGTCGAGCGCTATGGGCTCGCGCTGTACACCGCCGAAGGCGAAGCGTTCGCCTGGGCCGGGAACAGCACGCTCGCACCGGCGGAGATCGTCAGCGGCGCCGGGTCGCGCGACGCCCGGTTCCTGATGGCCGGGAACGAAGAGGCGCCGCGCCTCTATGCCGCGCGCGTCGATCCCTTCACAGGCCTGACGCGCGTCGCGGAGTTCCTGCTGCGCTCCCCCGCCATGAGCCGGCCCGGAGAGCCGGAGGCGGCCGCCCGCCTGGAGTTCCTGCCGCACTGGGGAGTCATCGAGCCGGCCACCATCCAGGCCCTGCTCGCGCGCTCCAACAATGAAGGCCTGGCGTCGCTGTACGCGCACTCCGGCGACCGGCACTGGTGGAGGATCGGCCGGCAGCACCAGCTCACCCTGAGCGTGCCTTTGCGCGCGCCCGAAGGGGAGATGCTCCTGACCAGCAATCTCCCGGATCGGCGGGCCGCCCAGGAGATGACGGCCCGACGCGCCGCGGCGCGCCGGCTGGCGGCGCTCGTGGCCGCCGGCATGCTGCTCCTCGCGGCCGCCTGTCTCGAGCGGCGCAACCCCTGGCCGGCGGGCGTCCGGCTGCTGCTCCTGTCGCTGACGTTGTGGGGGGCGCGCGGTTTCCTGCTGGTCATCGCGCCGGACGACGCGCTGCCGCCGCTGCCGGCGTACGACATCGCGGTGTATTCCTCCTCGGTCGCCTGGGGCCTCTTCCGCTCGCCCCTGGATCTCCTCCTGACCGCGGCGACCGCCGCCGCCCAGGCGTTCGTGCTGCGCGCGGCGCTGCGCTTCCGCGGGCCGCGCCGTCCGTTCTACCGGCTGTTGTGCGGGATCGGCGCGGTGCTCGTCGCCGCCGGCTCGGCCGTGGCCCTGCACCGGTTCCTCGATCGGCTGGTGGTGCAGTCGCGCGTCGACATCACCCGCATCGAGTTCGACGACGGACTGGCGGCTCGCCTGGCCCTGCAGACGGGGCTGTTCCTGCTCGTGCTGGCGGCCGCGTCGGTGGTCCACGCGCTCGGGCGCGCCGCCCTCGGGAAGGCTCCGCCCCGCCCCGGGGCGACTCTTGCAGGCGAGGAGCGGCGCGAGCTGCCGCCGCCGCTGCGGCAGGCGATCCTGATCTTCGGCCTCACGGTGCTCTACGTCCCGCTGGTGACGCACGCCTACGATCGACTGCGGCGATCGTTCTACGAGCACGATCTCCTGCCGCGCGTCATCCACCAGGAGGAAGGGCGGCGGGCGGTCCTGCGCGACGCCCTCGCCATCGTCGAACAGCCCGAATTCGTGGCCGCAGCCTCGCTCGACGAGGATCCTTCGACCCCCGGCAGCCTCGCCTACCGCCTGTGGAGCCGGACGCCGCTCGCCACCATGGGGCTGGCGTCATCTCTGCGCCTGGTCGACGACAAGGGTCGCGAGATCAGCCGGTTCGCGGTGAACCTCGGGGAGATGTTCGAGAAGCAGTTCTGGGAGGCGAAGGAGGCCGCCGGACACGACGTGCTCTTCTCCCCGCCGAAGGAAGGGCTCACGATCCGGAAGAGCACCCTGTACGGCGCCCGCGTCGTGAAGGTGGCGCACCAGCCGGACCGCCTGGTCGTCCTGACCGTCCTCGACGACTACGACAACGTGCCGCTCCTCGGGGCGGAGACCGCCTACCTGCCGCTCCTGCGCGCCCGCGCCGTGTCGCGCACCAATCCCGAGCTGATGCGCTTCGAGCCGATGCTCGCGGTCTTCGGTCCCTCCCTCGAGCGTCTCTACGAGTCGGGCGGGGAAATCCCGGTCCCCTCGGTGGCGACCTTGCGCACCATGGGAGCGCAGGAGTGGGTCTGGGTCAACGACGAAGTCGGCGAAGGCCCGGCGAGCATCCTGTACGCTCGCGGCCCGGACGCCCTCTACGCCCTGGCGTTCGCGCGGCGCGACTGGGCCGGGCTCATCGCCGTCTGCCTGCGCCTGGGGATGCTCAACGGCCTGCTCGTCCTGGGAGGGGCCGGCGTGACCTGGCTGGCGCTCCTGCTGGCGGGGCGGACGCGCGAGCGGCGCGCCCTCGGGACCTCCTTCTACGGGAGGCTGACGACGGTGCTCCTCCTGACCGCGCTCGCCCCGATGCTGGCCCTGGGGTGGTTCGTGACGCGCGTCAGCACCCGCGAGTCGGAGCGTGATCTCGTGGCGGCGGGGCTCACCTCCCTGCAGACGGTGCGGCGGGTGGCGGAGGATTACCTCAACCTCCCCGACCAGGCCTACGGGCCCCACCTCGACAACGAGGTCATCTTCTGGCTGAGCCGCGTCGTGCGCCAGGACATCAATCTCTACCAGGGCGCCGACCTCATCGCTTCGAGCACGCCGGAGCTGTACGGGTCCTCGATCCTCAACACCCGGCTCGACGGCGCCGTCTATCGTGCTCTCGAGCTCGACCGCGAGCCGGTGCGGCTGGCGCGGGCGCGCGTCGGCGACCTGGAATACCTCACGCTCTCGGCGCCGATGCGCATCGATCCGGAGGGCGGGCGCGGCGTGGTGTCCATCCCGCTCGCGGCGCAGAGCCGCGCGGTGGCGCGCAAGGCGGACGAGCTGGCCGACGCCGTGCTCATCCTGACGAGCGTCACCGTCGCGCTGCTGGCGTTCGTCGGCTGGCAGGTGGCGCGGCGCGTCTCGGGACCGATCGCGGCCCTGTCGAGCGCCGCGCGACGGGTCGCGGCCGGCGATCTCCAGGTGCGGGTCCGGGCCGAGGGGCAGGACGAGATCGGCGTCCTCGTCGAGGCGTTCAACACCATGGCCGCCTCGCTCGAGACCCAGCGCCAGGACCTGAGCCGCCGGCGCGAGTACATCGAGCTGATCCTCGCCCGGGCGACCGCCGGCGTGCTGTCGCTCGACGCGCGCGGCGTCGTCATCACCGCCAACCCGGCGGCGCAGCAGCTGCTCACCCCGTCCGGCCCGGCGCCCGGGCCGGGGGATTTCCTTCCCGATCACCTGGCGCGGCACCCGACCCTCGAGCCCTTGAGCCGGGCGCTGGAGAAATCCCTGCACGGCGATCTCGAGGGCGAGGTCGGGCTCGAGCTCGGCGGCGCCGACGAGCGGCGTCTGCGCGCCGTGTTCCTTCCCTTCACCCCCGAGCAGGGGGCGCTTCCGGGGCGCATCGTCATCCTCGAAGACGTCACCGAGATCGTCCGCTCGGGGCGCCTGGCCGCGTGGGCCGAGATGGCGCGGCGTATCGCGCACGAGGTCAAGAACCCGCTCACGCCGATCCAGCTCTCGGTCGAGCACGTCCGCCGTCTCTGGCTGGCGCGCGACGCCCGCTTCGGCGTGGTGCTCGTCGAATGCCTCGACAACATCCAGGGCCAGGTGCGGAAGCTGCGGCAGATGGCGACGGAGTTCTCCGCGTACGCCCGCCTGCCGCAGCTGCGCGCCGAGCCGACCGAGGTGCCGGTGCTGCTGCGCGAGGCGCTGCGTCCCTACCTCGCGGCTCCGCCCGAGGGCATCGACATCGATTCGGCGGTGCCGGCCGGGCTGCCGGAGGTGGTGGTGGATCGCGGCGTCATGAACCGCGTCCTCGTCAACCTCATCGAGAACGCGCTGCAGGCGATGCCGGAGGGGGGACGTCTCGAGGTCGCGGCGGGACGCGAGCAGGACAACGGCCGAAGCGGCGTCACCATCACCGTGCGCGACACCGGCACCGGCATGCCGCCGGGCGTGCTGGCGCGGATCTTCGAGCCTTACTTCTCCACCAAGAGCGGCGGGACCGGGCTCGGCCTCGCCATCGCGCGCCGCGCCGTCGAGGAGCACGGCGGGGGCATCGAAATCCGCAGCCATCCCGGGGCCGGGACGGTGGTCACCCTCTTCCTGCCGGCACGCGACTCGGCCGCGGCCTAGGAGCCTGTCCGAGTCTTCCTAGACGCTTTCGACCAGGCGGCTGTCGGGCGGGGCGTCGAGCAGTTCGCGCGCCTTCTGCTGCAGCGTGCGGCGCTCGGCGTCCTCCTCGGCGTGGAAGCGATCGCGGTAGTCCCGGTTGACCCAGCGGACCTCGGCCAGGTACTCGGACGGCTTGTCCACCGTGCGCATCAGCGACTGGGTCACGAAGCCGCGCGACCGGCGCATCAGGCGCACCCATTCCTCGTTGTGGCGCTCGAAATCCGGGATCCGATCCGGTTTCACGCGGAACGACACCAGCTCGATGATCATCGTGGGGTCCTCGTCAGGATGAGGGACGTCCGCGGGGCGTCACCCCCGAAGACAAGTCGAGGTCGGCGGCGATCTCGACCCGGTGCTCGAGAATCGCGATGGACCGGATGCTCAGCTTCAGCGCCGACGGCTTGTCGCCGAACGGGTGCAGGTTGTCGATCACCTGCGGGATCTCGACGCGCGGCAGCGTGTCCTTGAGGTCGAGCGAGCCCATCCCGGGAAGCTGCAGCGGCAGGCTCTGGACGACTCCATACCAGCCGCCGGTCTTCGCATCGCGCTCGACGCGCAAAACCGGCTTGATCACCTGGTCGACCGGCAGCGTGCGCCCCTTGACCCGGACGCGGCAGGAGGCGGTGCCGTCCTGCTTCAGGACCAGGTCGGACGGATCGAGGAAGGTCAGCTCGGTCGCGAACAGCCCGCTGCCGACGTTCACCGTCTGCGGCAGCGCCGCCTTCAGGCAGTCGAGCAGGGCGCGCTCGCCCAGCGTGAAGTGCATCTCCGAATCGGCGGGGGCGGCCGCCGTCGCCGCCGCGGCCGGGTCTCCGACGGCATCGAATCGCCACACGAGCGCCGCCGCGAGCAGGGCCGCGGGGATGAAAGCCAGACGGGCAAGGCGCGTTGTCATCGGAGTCACGCAGGCTTGAGGACACGGGAGTATAGCATCCGTCCCGCGACGCCCCGGGTGAAGCCGTGGCGCGACCAGGCGCCGTCGCCGCTGACCACCTAGGCGTCGAACCGCTGGCGCACCGAGGCCAGCCAGGCCAGCCGCCTGCCTGCCTCGGGGAAGGTGAGCGCCCCGAGATCGGCGGCGGGCCCGATGATCAGTCGCTCGGAGGCCGGCAGACCCGCCGTGGAGCGCAGGCGATCGACGACCGCCTGCGGGTCCGGGGAGTCGCCGGGGCCGGCGGCGCCGATCCCGAGCGACAGCAGCGCCCCGTCATGCAGCGGCGCCGCGGCGGCGGCCACGAGATTCTCCGGATGGCTGACGCAGTCGACGCTGAGGCAGCCCAGCCGCTTCAGCCGGCCGAGCCCGGTGGCGATCGGGGCGATGCTCCCCCCTTCGAGATGGATGGCGAGCGTGGCGCCGACGCCGCGTCCGAGCACCTCCCAGATGCGGGTGAAGATCGGGAACGCCTCAGGGTGCGCGAGGAGATCCGGCTCGTCCACCTGCACGAAGGAGCAGCCGGCGGCCTGCAGCGCGCGCAGCTCCTGGTTCAGGGCGGTTGCGAGCGCCATCCCCAGCGCCATCGGATCGCCGTAGGCCTGGTCCTCGGCGCGGTGGGCGATGGTGAAGGGGCCGGTGAGGACCACCTTGACCGGGGCCGCCGCGCCGGTGGCGGCGAACAGGTAGTCCTCGACGAGCAGCGGCTCCTTCCAGGCCACTTCCTGCCGGACGATCGGGACGCGGAACCGTCCCGGTCCGGAGCCGCGCTCGGCACCCGGCTCGACGCCGGAGAGCCGGACGGCCACCTCCGCCACCGCCTCGTCGCGACGCGCCAGGCCGTCGGTGACCAGGTCGCAGCCGGCCTCCGACTGCGCCGTCACCGCCTGGCGCGCCACCCGGTCGCGCGCCTCGCGCAGCCCCGCGGGGACGCCGCCTGCGCCCTGCGCCCGCTCGCGCTCGAGCGCGTCACCCAGCGGCGTGCCGCGCCAGGGGAACGAACCGTTGTTGGTGACCCTCATTTCGACGCTCCCCCCTTCGCGGACTTCTTTCCGCCCTGCGGTGTCGCACTCTCCCGTGATGCCACGAACGCCAGGCCGTCCGGCACGCGGCCGACCGTGATGGTGCCGCTCACTTCGCGCCCGGGGATCGAGACGATGGACACCGTCCCCGAGTCATTGTTCGCCACGTACAGGCGCGTGCCGCGTCCGTTGACCGCCATCCCGCCGGGCCGGCGACCCACCGGGACCGTGGCGATGATGTGGCGTCCCGCCACGTCGAGGAAGGTCACGTCGTCGCTGCCGCGGTTGGAGACGATCGCCATGGGCGAGGCGGCGGGGAAGATCACCCGGATCGGCGTCTGCCCGGCCGGCAGGCGCGTCAGGACGCTCGTGCGACCGGTGTCCACCACCGCCACCTGGCCGGCGTTCTGCAGCGACGTGACCACGAAGCGCCCGTTCGGGCTCAGGGCGATGCCCTCCGGTCCCGGTCCCACCGGCAGCGTCTTGAGCAGCTTCATCGCCGGCAGCTCGTACAGGCTCAGGGTGTCGGAGCCGCGGTTGGCGATCCAGGCGCGCGACCCGTTCTTCGCCAGCGCGACGAGGTGCGAGCCGCGCTGATTGGTCGTGATGCTGCGCTCGACGACGTCCCGCTTCACGTCCACGAGGTAGAGGTGATGGTTTCCCTCGCTCGTGACCAGGAGGTGCCTCCCGTCGGGGGTCACGGCCAGGCCGTGCGGCTGTTTCGCCCCGTCGGGCCGGATCGTGCGGATCACCTTCCCCGCCGCCAGGTCGACGACCGACAGCGAGTCGTCGCCGACGTTGGCGGTGTAGGCCTTGCGGCCGTCGGGCGTGACCGCCACTTCGTGCGGCTCCTTGCCGACCGGGATGGTCTTGAGGAGCGTGTGCGCCGGGACGTCGAACACCATCAGGCTGTCGTCCCCCTTGTTGAGGACGAGGAGCCGGCCTTCGCTTCCCGCGGCGGCCTGCGCGGAGGGAGGCGCGAGCCCAGGCGGTGTCGCGGCCTTCCCGGGGTCGGGCGCGTCCCCCGCACCGAAGACCAGGGCCGCGACGAACACGCCCAGGAGCACGGGGATCGCGACCCTCGCCGTTCGGCCTGCGAGCGGCGGCCCCACTCGATCGGTCGTCACGCGGCCTCGCGGAAGGAGCGGCAGGCCTTTTCGAGCGCCTGCGGCAGACCGGGATCGGATCCCTGGGCTTCGATCAGGCGGACGAGGGCGCTGCCGACGACGAACCCGTCGGCGAAGCCGCGAACGGCGCGCACCTGCTCCGGTCGGCTCAGCCCGAAGCCGACGGCGATCGGCAGGCCGGGGCAATCGTTCCGCGTGGCGCGAACCTGGGCTTCCAGATCGGCAGGAAGATCGTCGCGCACCCCCGTCACACCCGCGCGCGAGATGAAATAGAGAAAGCCGCGGGTGGCTTTGGCGATCGCCCGCCGACGCTCCGGGGACGAGGTCGGCGCCACGAGCCCGATGCCGTCGATCCCGCGCGCTTCCAGGGCCGCGCGCAGGTCCTGCCCCTCCTCCGGCGGCAGATCGGTGACGAGCACGCCGGAGATCCCGGCGGCTTCCGCCTGCCCGGCGAACGTCTCCGCTCCCAGGCGGTGGATCGGATTGAAATAGGTGAAGAGGACGAGCGGCGGCAGCGCCTCCGAACGCAACGGCCGGCAGCGATCGAGGATGGAGCGCAGCGTCGCCCCGGCGCGGCGGCCCCGCTCGGCGGCGCGCTGGTTCACCACCCCGTCGGCGATCGGATCCGAGAACGGGACGCCGATCTCGATGACATCGGCGCCGCCGCGCGTCATGGCGGCCAGCAGATGAGGCAGGCTGTCGAGGTCGGGGTCCCCCGCCGTGAGATAGGGCACGAATGCGGCGCGTTTCGCCGCGCGTGCCGCCGCGAAGGCTGCGGCGATCCGGCTCACGCGCAGCCTCCCGAGGTCCCCCGGGGGCCGACGCCGAGCAGCCGCGCCGCCTCCGCCACGTCCTTGTCTCCCCGCCCGGAGAGATTGGCGATGACGATTTCCCCCAGCGTCCCCGCGCCCGCCTCGCGCGCCACGAACGCCAGCGCGTGCGCCGACTCGAGGGCCGGCAGGATGCCCTCGCACCGGGCGAGTGTCTCGAACGCGGCCAGCGCCTCGCTGTCGGACACGTGGGCATAGGTCGCCCGCCCGGTCTCGCGCAGGCGCGCGTGCTCCGGTCCGACCGCGGCGTAGTCGAGCCCGGCCGACACCGAATGGGTCGTCTCCACGTTCCCCTCGTCGTCCTGCAGGATGAAGGTGCGCGTCCCGTGGAGCACCCCCGGGCTTCCGCCGGCGAATCGGGCCGCGTGGCGGCCCGGCGCGATGCCGGTCCCGCCCGCCTCGACGCCGAACAGCTTCACGCCTTCATCCGCCAGGAAGGCATGAAACAGCCCGATGGCGTTGCTGCCGCCGCCGACACAGGCGACGAGGGAATCCGGCATCCGCCCCTCGGCGGCGAGGATCTGCTGCCGCGCCTCGTGTCCGATCACCGACTGGAAATCGCGCACCATCGACGGGTACGGGTGCGGACCGAGGACCGAGCCGAGCACGTAGTGAGTGTCCTGGACGTTCGTGACCCAGTCGCGCATGGCCTCGCTGATCGCGTCCTTGAGGGTGCGGCTCCCCGCCGCGACCGGGCGCACCTCGGCGCCGAGCAGGCGCATGCGCACGACATTGAGCTCCTGCCGGCGCATGTCCTCCTCGCCCATGTAGACGATGCAGGCGAGCCCGAACAGGGCGGCGGCGCTGGCGGTGGCGACGCCATGCTGCCCCGCTCCGGTCTCGGCGATGACGCGCGTCTTGCCCATGCGCCGGGCGAGGAGGGCCTGGCCGACGCTGTTGTTGATCTTGTGCGCGCCGGTGTGGGCCAGATCCTCGCGCTTCAGGTACAGGCGCAGCCCCGGCCGGATGCGGGCCGCCAGGTTGTCGGCGCGGAACAGCGGCGTCGGCCGGCCGGCGTAATCGTTGAGCGTGCGGCGCAGCTCCGACACGAAAGCGGCTTCGCCGCGGGCCTCGAGCCACGCCCTCTCCAGCTCGACGAGCGGCTGCACCAGCGTCTCGGGAACGTAGCGCCCGCCGAAGGCGCCGAAGCGCCCGCCCAGGCCGCTCCCGGATCGATCCTCGGGCGTCACCGGCGGTCCCCGGCCCGGTCGAAGCGCCGTCCCGCGGATTCGGCCAGGCGGGCCGAGGCCTCCACGACCCGCTCGCAGAAGAGCCGCAGCCTCTCCCGATCCTTGATCCCGGGAGCGGTCTCGACGCCGCTGTTGACGTCCACGGCATAAGGACGCGCCGCGGCGATGGCCTCGCCGACGTTCTCGGGCGTCAATCCGCCGGCCAGGATCACCCGGCCGTAGGTGGCGCAGCGTCGCGCCACGCTCCAATCGAAGGTGCGGCCGGTCCCGCCCCGCGGAACGCCGGCGGCATCCAGCAGGAAGATCGGCCGGCCGTAAGCCGCGAGGATCACCGGGTCGAAATCGCTCGCGACGCGGTGCGCCTTGTACCAGGGCACCGGCACCCGGGCGCACTCTTCAGGGCTCTCCTCCCCGTGGAGCTGCACCGCGTCGAGGTGCAGCCCCGCCGAAAGCATCCGCACGCGATCGACCGGCGCGTTGGCGAACACGCCGACCCGTGCCACGAACGGAGGGATCGCGGCGGCCACCTGCTCCGCGAGGTCGTCGCGCAGGCGGCGCGGGCTTTCGTCCACGAAGTTGAGGCCGACGGCGTCGGCCCCCGCCTCGATCGCCGCGGCGGCATCCTCGGCGCGCGTGATGCCGCACACCTTGACGCGGACCCTCACGCGGCGGCTCCGTCCACCAGGCTCCGCAGGGCCGCGCCCGGATCGGCGTCGCGCATCAGCCGCTCGCCGACAAGGAAGGCATCGTAGCCGGCGGAGCGCAGGCGGTCGATGTCGGCGCGCGATTCGATGCCGCTCTCGCTCACTTTCACCGCGCCGGCCGGCAGGCGCTCTGCGAGCCGCAGGGAGGTCTCGAGGCTCGTCGTCATGGTGCCGAGATCGCGGTTGTTGACGCCGATGAGGGAGGCGCCGCAGTCGACGGCGCGGGCGGCGTCCTCCTCGGAATGCACCTCCACCAGCGCCTCCATGTCGAGCGATCGGCTGATGCCGATGAGCGTCGTCAGGAGCCGCGGCTCGAGGACCCGCGCGATGAGCAGCACCGCATCGGCCCCCAGCGCCCGGCTGCGGTAAATCTGGTACTCCTCGAAGAGGAAATCCTTCCGGAGGAGCGGCACGCCGACCGCGCGCCGGATCTCCTCGAGGTGGCCGGGGGCGCCCAGGAAGAACCGGGCGTCGGTCAGAACCGAGATCGCCGCCGCGCCGGCATCGGCGTAAGCGCGCGCGATCGCCACGGGATCCGCCGAAGCGGCGATGCTGCCTTTGGCCGGCGAGGCGCGCTTCACCTCGGCGATGACGTTCACGGTCCCGGAACGCCGCAGCGCCGGGAGGAAGGGATGGGGCGCGTGAGCGGCGCTGGCCATCTCGATGGCCCGGCGCATCGGCACCGCGCGCTTCTCCGCCTCCAGCTCGATGCGTTTCGCCGCCAGGATCCTGTCCAGGATGTCCATCGTCCTCCGCCTCGCTTCTTCAGGTCCGGGGCGTGCGCTGCCGCAGCTTCCCGACGAGCGCCGCGGCCAGGCCGCGATCGATCGTCTCCGCGGCCAGGCGCGCCCCGGCTTCGATGTTGTCGGCCCGGCCCGCCACGAGCAGGGCCGCGCCGGCGTTCAGCACCACGATGTCCCGATGCGGGCCCGGGGCGCCCTCGAGCACGCGACGCGCCGCCTCGACCTGCGCCTCGATCGTTCCGCCCGCGATCGCCTCGATCGGCGCCCGCTTCAAGCCCGCCTCCTCCGGGACGATGCGACGCTCCACCACCTGCCCGTCCACGACCTCCGCCGCCACGGTTTCGCCGTGCAGCGCGATCTCGTCGGTGCCGGCGCCGTGCACGACGAGCGCCCGCGTCGCCCCGAGATCGAGCAGGACGCGGGCCAGGGGCCCGACCCACGACGGATCATAGACGCCCAGGAGCTGCCGGCGCGCCCCCGCCGGGTTGGCGAGGGGGCCGAGCAGGTTGAAGACCGTCCGCACCCCGAGCTCGCGCCGCACGGCGGCGGCGTGTCCCATCGAAGGATGGAGGCGCGGTGCGAACAGGAAGCCGAAGCCGAGATCGTCGAGGCAGGCCGCCGCCTCCTCCGGCGCGAGGTCGGCGCGCACGCCGAGTCCCTCGAGCAGATCGGCGCTGCCGCAGCGGCCGCTCACCGCCCGGTTGCCGTGCTTCGCCACCGGCACGCCGGCCGCCGCCACCACCAGCGCCGCGACGGTGGAGACGTTGAAGGTCCCGGCCCCGTCGCCGCCGGTGCCGCAGGTGTCGAGGACCTCCGGGTGCCGCGTGCGCACCGGCAGGGCGCGCGATCGCATGGTGCGCGCGAAGGCGGCGAGCTCCTCGACGGTCTCTCCCCGCATGCGCAACGCCACGAGGAACGCGGCCAGCCGGGGCGGCGACACGCGCCCGTCCATCACCGCCTCGAAGGCGAGGCGCGCCTCGGCGGCGGACAGCCGCTCCCCGGCGACCACGCGCTGCAGCGCCGCGAGGAACGGATCGGCGGACGTCACAGGCCCGCGCCCTGGAGGAAGTTGCGCAGCAGGTCCTTCCCGACCGTCGTCAGGATCGACTCGGGATGGAACTGGACCCCCTCGGTCGGGTGGGAGCGGTGGCGCAGCCCCATGATCACGTCCCCCTCGGTCGTCGCCGTCACCAGAAGCGACGCGGGGAGGGAGCGCGGCTCGACCACGAGAGAATGGTAGCGGGTCGCCTCGAAGGGATTGGGCAGCCCGCGGTACAGCGCGCCGTCCTCGTGGCGGATGGGGCTCGTCTTGCCGTGCATGAGGGTCGGGGCGCGCACGATCCGTCCGCCGAAGGCCTGGCCGATCGCCTGGTGCCCGAGACAGACCCCGAGGATCGGCAGACGCCCCGAGAAGCGGCGGACGGCCTCGAGGCTGACGCCGGCGCCGTCGGGCGTGCCGGGCCCGGGCGAGATGACGATCGCGGCGGGCCCGAGCGCCTCGATGCGCGCGGCGTCGACGGCGTCGTTGCGGACGACCTCGACCTCCTGGCCCAGCTCCTGGAGGTACTGCACCAGGTTCCAGGTGAAGGAGTCGTAGTTGTCGATCATCAGGATCACGACGCCGCCTCCGCGCGCTCGACGGCCGTGATGAGGGCGCGCGCCTTGGCGAGGCACTCGCGGTGCTCGCGGAGCGGCACCGAGTCGGCGACGATCCCGGCGCCCGCCTGCACGTGCACCGTGCCGCGGTGCTCGAGCACGGTGCGGATGGTCAGGCAGGAGTCGAGCGAGCCTGTGCCGTCGGCCCAGAACACCGCTCCCGCGTAGGGGCCGCGCCGCACCGGCTCGAGGCCGTCGATGAGCTGCATGGCGCGGACCTTGGGGGCGCCCGAGACCGTCCCGGCCGGGAAGGCGGCCGCGAAGGCGTCGAGCGCGTCGCATCCCGGACGCAGGCGCCCCTCCACCTCGGAGACGAGGTGCATCACGTGCGAGAAGCGCTCCACCTGCAGGAACCGGCTCACCACGACGCTGCCGGCGCGGCAGACCCGTCCGAGATCGTTGCGCGCCAGGTCGACCAGCATGACGTGCTCCGCCCGCTCCTTGGCGTCGGCCAGGAGACCGCGCTCGAACCGGCGGTCCTCTTCCTCGTCGCGGCCGCGCGGCCGGGTCCCGGCGATCGGCCGGGTCCGCACCCGGTCGCCTTCCACCCGCACCAGCATCTCCGGCGAGGCCCCGGAGAGGGCGGCGCCGTCGTGATCGAGGTGGAACATGTACGGCGACGGATTGATCCGCCGCAGCGCCCGGTAGATGCCGAGGGGCGGCGCCGTGGCGCGCCGGTCGAAGCGCTGCGACAGGACGACCTGGAAAATCTCCCCCGCCGCGATCGCCGCGCGCGCCCGCCTCACCGCGCGCAGGTAGTCGGCGCGGCTGGTGGACGCGCGCCACCGTCCCGGGCGGCGGCGCGTCCGCGGCGCCGGCCGCGCCGGACGTTGGAGCGCGGCGACGAGGCCGTCCAGGCGCCTTCGCCCGGCGTCCCAGGCGCGCGCCAGGGCTGGCCCGCGCAGCTTCCGTCCCTGGCTTTCGGTCGGGACGAGCGTGACGATCTGCAGGCGCTGGCGCAGGTGATCGAAAGCCACGAGCGTGTCGTACAGCCCGCAGGCGAGCACCGGGACCCCCAGGTCGTCGCGCGCCTCCCGAGGCAGGCGCTCGAACCGTCCGGCGAGATCGTAGGAGGCGAAACCCACCGCCCCGCCCACGAAGCGGGGCAGGTCCGGGAGGTGCACGGCGCGGAAGGGCTTCAGGGCCGCGCGCAGCGCCTCCAGGGGGCGGGACGCCGGCGTCTCGGGCTCGCCGCCGAGACGCAGCCACCCGACCGGGTCCCGGCCGAGGAAGGAATAGCGGGCGACCGTCTCCCCGCCTTCGATCGACTCGAGCAGGAACGGGGCCCGCGCGCCGCGCCGCAGGCGCAGCGCCGCGCCGACCGGGGTGAGCAGATCGGCGCCGATCTCGCGGCAGAGGGGAACGGCGTGTCCCGGACGCGCCAGGCGGGACAGCTCGCCCGGGCCGAAGTTGTACTCCCCCCGGATCACGATCCGCCCTGCTTCTCCTGCTTTTCCTTCTCGTCCTTCTCGAGGATGCCGAGGGTGAGTGGAACCGCGAAGACCACCTGGATGGGATCGGACAGCCCCGGAACCTGGAACAGGAGCCGCAGCGGCACATCGTTCAAACCGCTGTCCGGGATCGGGAAGTACAGCACGTCCTCCATGTAGGAGTGCGGCGGCAGGGAGACCCGATCGACGAGCAGCGTCCGCCGCGACGAGGAGGGGAAGAACTCGCTCGTGATGTAGGTGTAGAGGCTCACGTACGTCAGCGTGATCGACCGGTTCTGGGCGAACAGGCGACGGTCGATGTCGAGGCGCGGATAGGAGTCGGCCACTTCCGCAGCCGGGGCGACGCCGTATTGCTTCCCCAGGCGATCTTCGAGGAGGAACGACTCGCGCGTCACCTCGAAGGTCTGCTTCGACTTGTTGATCACCTGCACGAACAGCGGGACGAACGGCTCCGACCGGACGAAGCGCGCGGCATCGACGCCGACCACCATCGTCGCCAGGCTGCCGTCCTCGCGATAGTTGTAGGGGCTGAGCTTGTCGCTGTAGGTCCCGGCGACGTTCGGGTTGCGCGCCAGCCCGACGCACGACAGCAGCGCCGGCGACGCGACCAGCAGCGCGACCAGAAAGGGCAGGCGGAGGAGGCTCACGAGGCGGCTCATGGAAGCGCGATCATACGCCAGGAGCCTGCCCGGCCCTTGGCATGGGTCCAGCGCCTGGGGCTCGTCCCGCGCGCGGTGCCGGGTCCCTCAGGCGCCGACGTAGCGATCGTAGAGAGCCCGGGCCCGCGCCTCGTCCGAGGTCCCCGAGATGATGGCGCGGCCGTCTGCGAAAATCGCCAGCGTGCACCCGTCGATCCCGGCGCGCAGCAGGTACGCGTTCCGCGTGACGGGGCCGAGGGGGACCAGGCGCCGTTCGATCGCGTCGAGGTCGGCGGCACGGCCGGGGCCCGGGCGGATCTGCACGGCGTTCCGGCCGCACAGGGTGATGGCGCTCGTCCCCAGCCGCCGTTCCAGGAACTCGTAGCGCCCCTCGTCGCACGCCGGGCAGCCCCTGGACATCGCGCCGCGCGACAGCGCCAGCCGCTGGGTGGTGTTGGCCCACAGGTCGAACGCGACCAGGTCGCGGCTGCACGCGTCGCGCGCCCCCGACAGGATCTTGATCGCCTCCCCCGCCGCCAGGGCGGACGCCAGCGCTGCGGCCGGTCCCAGGATCCCCGCGGTGTCGCAGGTCTCGACGCTGCCGGGCGGTGGTGGCTCGCGCACGAGGCAGCGCAGGCACGGGGTCACACCCGGCAGGATGGTCATGGTCATCCCATAGGCTCCGACGCAGGCGGCGTAGACCCACGGCGTGCCGCTCTGGAGCGCCCGGTCGTTGAGCAGGAAGCGCGTCTCGAAATTGTCGGTGCCGTCGAGCAGGAGGTCGGCCCCCTCGGCGTGACGCGTGATGTTGCCGGCGTCGAGGTGGGCTGCGACCGGCTCGATGCGGATGGCGGGATTGATGGCCTCGAGCCGCCGCGCCGCCGCCATCGCCTTCGGGAGGCCTTCCTCGACGTCGCGCTCGTCGAACAGCGACTGCCGGTGCAGGTTCGAGCGCTCGACGAAGTCCCGATCGACGATGCGCAGGCACCCGACACCGGCCCGCGCCAGGGAGTCGGCGAGGTGGGTCCCGAGCGCCCCGCAGCCGACGAGGAGCACCGTGGATCGCCCCAGCGCCTCCTGGCCGCGCTCGCCCAGCGGCGCAAACAGGGCCTGCCGGGCGTAGCGGGGATCAACGGGCATCGATCGCCTCGCGCACGGCGCGCCGCATCACCGCGGAAGGCGGAGTCCGGCCGGTGAACAGGCGGAACTGCGCCGTCCCCTGCGCCAGGAACATCCCGAGGCCTCCCTTCGCCTCGAGGCCACGGGATCGCGCGCCACGCACGAAGGCCGTTTCCTCGGGGGTGTAGATCAGATCGTAAACCCGGCGCGCCGCCACCGCACCCGCCGGGAGCGGGAGCGCGCGCACCCGCGGCGCCATGCCGACGGGCGTGGCGTTGACCAGCAGATCGCAGCGGAAGCCGCGCGCCCTTTTCCAGGGCAGCGCCCGCGCCCCCCATTCCTCCGCCAGCGCGCGTCCGCGATCCGGCGTGCGGCTGAAGATGGTCACGCGCGCGCCGCGCCGCACCAGGCTGGCGACGAGCGCCCGGGCCGCGCCCCCTGCCCCGAGCACGCCCACCCGCGCCCCGCGCAGCGGCAGCCAGCCGCGCAGTGGCCGGATCGCGGCGGCCGCGTCGGTGTTGTGGCCCTCGAGACGATTCCACACCTTGACCACGGTGTTGACGGCGCCGAGGCGGGTCGCCGCCGGGTCGACCTTGTCGAGGTGCGGGACGATGGCCTGCTTGAACGGCAGCGTGACCGACAGGCCGCGGACCCGCAGCTCGCTCAGAACGGGCAGGAACTCCGCGACGGTGTCGGCCTCGAACGGGAGATAACGCAGGTCGAGCCCGAGTGCTTTGCACGCGGCGTTGTGCAGGAACGGCGAGAGGGAGTGGCCGACCGGGTGGCCGAGGACTCCGAGCACCCCGGTCGCAGGCCCGATCCCGTCGAGGCGATAGGTGTCCACGAGATCCTCGATCGCCACCTGCCCGGGAGCCGAGGCCGGCGCCCCGCGGCGCGGCGCGAAGATCCCCGCCCCGCCCCACGAGGGGGCCAGGATGCGGCTCGGCACCCCCTTCGGTCCCATGGCGAAGGAGATCACTTTGCCGGCCGGCGCGCGCCGCAGCAGATCGCGGATCCGCAGGAGGTCTCCCGCCACCTCGGCGTAGGTGACGAGCTTCACCAGGTCCGCGCGCGGCTCCGCCAGTAGCCGCGCGAGGCGGTCCTCGAGATCGAGCGGGGTCGTCTGGAGGTCATGCCACGACAGCAGGCGCCGCGGCCCTCCGGCCCGGCGCAGCTCGGCCAGCCCGAGATCGGCCGGCTCGAGATCGAGCCAGTCGATGGGCGCCTTCGCCAGCCGGCGCAGAAGCGATGGACGATCGGCCGGGGCGGCCTCTCCTCCCTGCGGACGGCTGCGCAGCGTCATCAGCTTGGGCTTGCCCTTCGCGGCGACGAGACGATCCACATCCGGATCGCGCAGCAAGTCGAGGCGGAACTCCACGAGATCGGCGCGCGGGTGAGCGTGGCGGTAGGCGTCGAGCGCCGCGGCGGTGGTCCGCTGGGCGATCACCTCGATCAGGAGCGGCCGGCGCGCCACGCGATTCTCCGTGTCCCGGGTCAGGCTTCCGGATCCGGGCCCGGCGGAAACAGCGGCATGCTGAGGTACTTCTCGCCGCGATCGGGAAGGAGCGTCACCACGTCGCCCGATCCGGCGCGCCGGGCCACCTCGAGCGCCGCGAAGACGGCGGTCCCCGAGGAAATGCCGGCGAGGATGCCCTCCTTCCGGGCGAGGTCGCGCGTCAGGCGGGCGGCATCCTCGTCCGACACGGTCATGCGCTCGTCCACGAGGCTCCAGTCCATGATGTCGGGGACGCGCGACTCGGTCATGTTCCTCAGGCCCTGCTGCAGGTGCTGCGGCTGGGGCTCGACGCTCATCACCTTGAGGTCGGGCCGCAGCTCCTTCAGACGGCGCGCCACTCCGACCAGGGTCCCGCAGGTGCCGAGCGTCAGCACCAGCCAGTCGATCCGGCCTTGCGTCTGCTGCCACAGCTCGACCGCCGTGCCGTGATAGTGCGCCAGAGGGTTGTCGGGCGAGACGTACTGGCCGATGCGGAAGTAGCGTCCCGGCGCCTCGCGCTCCATGCGGTCGGCCAACGCCCAGGCCTCGTCGGATCCGCCCTCCTGCGAGGTGAAGACGACGCGGGCGCCGAGCGCCTCGAGGATCTGCCGTCGCTCGCGCGACACCTTGCGCGCCATGGTGATGACGACCGGGTAGCCCTTGACCGCGCCGACCATCGCCAGGCCGATGCCGGTGTTGCCGCTCGACGACTCGAGGAGCGTCATCCCGGGACGCAGCGCGCCGCGCCGCTCCCCCTCCTCGACGATGCGCAGGGCGATCCGCTCCTTGACGCTCCCCATCGGGTTGAATCCCTCGAGCTTCGCCCAGACGCGCACGCCCGGATGCGGATTGAGACGCTTCAGGAGGATGAGCGGCGTGCCGCCGACGGCTCCGAGAATGCTGTCACAGGCGGGTGGAATGTACGGCATGCAGGGAGCGATTCTACACACCCCACGCCGCCCGCGCGCCAGGATCCGCGCGTGCTACGATGACCGGCCGCGCGGATGTTCGCGCCACCCGCGAGGAAGGAGCGCATGAGCGAGAGGCAGTCGGCCCTGCTGACCAGCCACGCCCGATCGGGCGGTTGAGCGGCCAAGCTCGGTCCGGTGGACCTGGAAGAAATCGTCCGCGATTTCGCCACGGCATCCAAAGCCGACCCGAACCTGCTCGTCGGTTTCGAGACCGGGGACGATGCGGGTGTGTACCGGCTCGACGACAAGACCGCGCTGGTGCAGACGGTGGACTACATCACCCCGGTCGTGGACGACCCGTACCTGTTCGGCCAGGTGGCGGCGGCCAATTCGCTCTCCGACGTGTATGCCATGGGGGGTCGGCCCCTGACCGCCATGAACTGCTGCAACTTCCCGGCGAAAGGGATCGACAAGGCCGCGCTGCGGCGCATCCTCGAGGGGGGCTTCAGCAAGATCCGCGAAGCCGGGGCGACCCTCGTCGGGGGGCACACGGTGCGCGACGACGACCTGAAGTACGGTCTGTCGGTCACCGGCGTCGTCGACCCGCGGCGCATTCTCCGGAATGTCGGGGCGCACCCCGGCGACGCCCTCGTCCTGACGAAGCCCATCGGCACAGGCGTCATCATCGGCGGCCGGGCCCGCGGCGTCGTTCCGGAGGCGCTCCTCGACCGCGCCGTCGCATGGATGACGACGCTCAACCGGGTCGCCTGCGAGACCATGCTCGAGTTCACGCCGCACGCCTGCACCGACATCACCGGTTTCGGCTTCGCCGGGCACGCCCTCGGAATGACCCGCGGCGGCGGGGTTCGCCTGCGCATCCGTTACGACGAACTGCCGCGCTACGAGGAGAGCCTCGGCCTCATCGCCGACGGCGTGACGACCGGGGTGACCGGCTCGAACCTCGCCGTGGTCCAGGACCGTCTCGGCTTTTCCGGCGCCTTCAGCGAGCCGGAACGGACGCTCCTGGTGGATCCGCAGACCTCCGGCGGTCTCCTCATCGCCCTGCCCGCGGCGGAGTCGCCCGCCCTGGTGGCGCGCCTGCGCGAGCGCGGGCAGTCGGCGGCAGCGGCGATCGGCGAGGTCCTGCCCGCCGACGGCGGCCCGCTGCTCGAAGTGGTCCGCTGACCCGCGGCGACCTTCGTTAGAGGGTCGAGACCGGATCGACGTCGATCGCCACGGCGTCCGGGCGCAGCCCGGCCGCTTCGATCCGCGCCGTGGCGTCCTGCACCGCCGCCTGCACCGCCGCCCGCTGCGCGCCCTTGATCAGGACCTGCACCCGCCACTGGCCGCGCAGGCGCTCGAGCGGCGCCGGCGCCGGCCCGAGGACCTGCACGTCGCTCTGGCCCGCGGAACGCATCCCCGCCGCGATGCGCCCGGCCGCCTCGCGGGCCCGATCGAAGTCGGCGTCCCGGAACACGAGCAGGGCGAGCGCGCTGTACGGCGGGTAATGGAGATTCCGGCGGTAGCGCAGCTCCTCGCGCGCGAAGCCTTCGTAGTCGTGGTTGCACGCGGCCCGCACCGCGTGGTGATCGGGGTCGAAGGCCTGGACGATCACTTCACCCGGGGTCGCGCGCCGGCCGCTTCGACCCGCCACCTGCGCCAGCAGTTGGAAGGTGCGCTCCCCCGCCCGGAAATCCGGAAAGCCGAGGAGCGCGTCCCCCGCGACGACCCCGACGAGCGTGACGTTGGGGAAATCGTGCCCCTTGGCGATCATCTGCGTCCCGAGCAGGATGTCCACCTCGCCGCGCTCGACGCGCAGCAGCAGCCGCTCGGCGACGCCGCGCCCGCGCACCGTGTCCCGATCCATCCGGGCCACGCGCGCGCGCGGGAAAAGCGAGGTCACCGTCTCTTCCAGCCGCTCGGTCCCGGTGCCCCCGAAGTGGATCGGACCGCCGCCGCACGACGGGCAGTCGGCCGGCACGCGCTCCGAGGCGTTGCAGTAGTGACAGCGCAGGCGGTTCTCCCGGCGGTGCAGCGTCAGCCCGATGCTGCACGAGCGGCACTCGATCGGCTTGCCGCAGGCGCGGCACATCGCAAAGGTCGAAAAGCCCCGGCGGTTCAGGAGCACGAGGCTCTGCTCGCCTTTCCCCAGCCGGTCCTCGAGCGCCGCGCGCAGCGGCCGCGACAGGACCTCGTCCCGCCCGGTCTCCTGGAACTCGCGCCGCATGTCCACGCGCAGAACCCGCGGAAGCGCGGCGCCGCCGACCCGTCCCGGGAGCGGAAGCAACCGGTGCTTGCCGGATCGCGCCCGCGACCACGATTCCACCGACGGGGTCGCCGAGCCGAGCAGCGCCACGGCGCCCTGGCCGCGCGCCCGGACGATCGCCAGGTCGCGTCCGCTGTAGCGCGGGTGCTCGTCCTGCTTGTAGGAGGTGTCGTGCTCCTCGTCGACGACGACGAGGCCCAGGTCGCGCACCGGCGCGAACACCGCCGAGCGGGCCCCGAGCACGACCCGCACCCGTCCCTCGCGGACTTCCCGCCAGGCGTCCTGGCGCTCCCCTTCCGTCAGCCCGGAATGGAACAGCGCCAGGGTGGGCCCGAAGCGGTCGCGCATCTGCCGCGCCAGGAGTGGCGTCAGGCCGATCTCGGGGACGAGATAGAGAGCGCCGCGGCCGATCTTGAGCGCCGCCTCGACGGCGCGCAGGTACACCTCGGTCTTGCCGCTGCCGGTCACGCCGAACAGGAGGAAGCTCTCGAAGCGGCGCGCGGCGAGCGCTTCGTCGACGGCCGCGAGCGCTTCGGACTGCGGCGCGGTCAAGACGCGCGGCAGCGCCGTCTCGGCGAGGGTGGTGGCGGACTCGAGAGACGGCGGCAGGCGCAAAGCGGCGGCGCGTTTCTCCATCCGGATGAGGCCGCGCCGCTCGAGCGAGCGCAGGGTCGCGGCATCGCCACCGGTCGCCTGGCGCAGCGCCGCTGCCGCGAGCCCGTCGGGGGCCGCGTCGAGGGCCGCGAGCACCGCCTTCTGCCGGCTGCCGCGCGCCCCCGGCTCCGCCTCGCCCGGAAGACGCACGACCCAGGCCTCTTCCCGCGCCTCGGGTCCCGGACGATCGACCGCCTGGCGTACCGCGAGGTATCCGCGACGGGCCAGCGCCCGCGCCCGGTCCGGCGCGAGCTCGAACCGGGCCCGTCGGCGAATCTCGCCGAGCGCGACGAACCGGCCTTCCGAGCCCGCGGCCAGGAGGACGGCGGCCAGCGCCTCGGGCACGCTGTCGCGCCGCCCCGCTGCTGCGAAAAGATCGCCGCCCTCGTCCTGCGAACCGGTCCTCGTGTCGTTGGCGCTGATCGCCTCGACGCCGGGGCCGAGGGCCTGGCGTCCGGCGACCGTCAGGGCCACTTCGAGCCGCAGAGTCGCCTGCTGCCCGGGAAGCGCGGTGCGAATCATCTCGCCCCACGACGCACCGTAGTACTCGGCGGCCCAGCGGGTCAGCTCGAGCAGCTCGGTGTCGAGCGCGGGAACCTCGTCGAGCACCCGCTCGACCGGCTTGATCGTGTAGGCGGGGTCGCTCTCCGTGGGGGCCTCGGAGTCGAAACCGACGACGACTCCGGTGACCTTGCGCCCTCCGAACGGGACGAGAACGCGGGTTCCCGGCCGGCAGGCGTCACGCAGCCCCGATGGGACCGAGTAGCTCCAGAGCCGGCGCAGCGGTCCCGGAACGGCGACACGCACGCGGTCTCGAGTGAGGCCGTCCAACGGCAGGCTCCTATTCGGCGAGGACGCCCATCACCTGCTTGAGATCCTCCCAGACCTCGCGCTTGGCGGCGGGATTGCGCAGCAGGTAGGCCGGGTGGAATGTCGGCATGACGCGGAATCCCCCGACTTCGCGGAAGGTGCCGCGCAGGCGCGTGATGGTCTCGCGCGTTCCGAGGATGGCCTGGGCCGAAGGCGTTCCGAGGCAGACGATGACGCGCGGACCGATCGCGTGGATCTGCCGGAACAGGAACGGCGAACAGGTGGCCACCTCGTCCGGCAGCGGCGTGCGGTTCTCGGGCGGACGGCACTTGACCACGTTGGCGATGTAGACCTGGCTGCGCTTCAGCCCCATCGCCTCGATCATCTTCGTCAGCAGCTGGCCGGCGCGGCCGACGAACGGCTCCCCCTGCGCATCCTCGTCCGCCCCGGGCCCCTCGCCGATGAACATCAGCCGGGCGCCGGGATCGCCGACACCGAACACCACCTGGGTCCGGCGCTCGCACAATCGGCAGCGGCGGCAGTCGCCGATCTCATCCCGGATGCGCAGCAGGCCTTCCTGCCCGGCCGGGTCCCGGACCGCAGCCGCGAGGGCGAACGGCGTCGAGACGACCGGGCGCCTCGTCTCTTCCGCGTGACCGCCGGCGACGGCCGCCTCGTCATCGTCGTGGTCCCGTTCCGCCGATCCGAACAGTCCATCCTGCGATCGCGGCGCCGGCGCCTGGCTCGGAGAGACCGCGGTTTCGCGGAGCGCGGCCGCGGGAGGAGCGGGAGGAGCGGTCCATGGCGCCGGAGAGGTGGAGGGCGCCGCGGGCCGGTCGGGGCCGGTGGCGAGGGCGCTCACGCCGAGGATTTTCAACCACTCGATCCGGGCCCGCAGCGCTTCGCGCACCGCGTCGTCGCGGCTCATTTCTCCCTCTGCGGGCGCGGCAGGAGGGGCTGCGCCAGGTCCAGGATGGCCTCGGCCATGGCCTCCTTGCTCATCAGCGGCAGCTCGACGACCTGGCCGCGCGCATCGAGGACCAGGGCCCGGTTGGTGGCGGCCTCGAATCCTTC
>DASYQE010000303.1:0-2338 GCA_036005805.1 Candidatus Polarisedimenticolia bacterium
TGATGGTCTCGGCGAACGGCGGGCGCTCCTGCTCCCAGTGCTTCTGGAAGAAGCGGTGCCCGGTGATGCCGTCGGGCATGCGGATCATCGTCAGCGGCCGGTCGTGCAGGTGCGGCAGCATGAACGGGGAGATCTGCGCGAGGTACCGGAGCAGATCGCGCTTGGTGAGCGCCGGCTGCTGCAGCGACGCGTCGGCCGGCCAGTAGACGCGGTCGAGCGTCGTGAGCCGGATGCGGTGCGGGCCGACCAGGAGCGGGAACGCCGACCCGCCGCGATCGAGCTGAGCGAGGACTTCCTGAATCTGCTGGTCCGCGGCGCCGCCTTCGCGCGGGTCGGCCGTCGAAGAGGGATCCGAGGACACCGTGACGCCGGGTTTCGGTCTGGTGATCCGGGCGGGGTCGAGGTCCTCCCGTATCCTTATATAGACGGGTGCGCGAAGGTGGTCGTCGGGGGTGAAGGAATGGAACTTCACCTCCGCCGCCAGCTTCGGCTCGACCCAGGTGGCGGGGCTCGTCGACTCGGGCTTTTCGGCGAACGGGCAGGTCTTCCGCTCCAGCGGTCCGAGCCTCTTCTTCAGAAGCGTGACGGAGCGATCGTCGAAGCCCGACCCGACGTGCGAGGCGAAGACGAGCTTGTTCTTCTCCCAGTACCCGACGAGGATCGCCCCGAGCGACTCGCGCGAACCACGGCCGCGCGTCCAGCCGCCGATGACGAAGTCCGCGGTCTGCGTCGGCTTGATCTTCACCCACGACGCCGATCGCTTTCCCGCTTCGTAGCGGCTGTCCTTGCGCTTGCCGACGATGCCCTCGAAGCCGCTGGCGAGCGAGGCCTCGTTCAACGCCAGGCCGTCCTCCGAAGCGTGCACGAGCCGCACGCGCGGCGTCGGCAGGAGGCACTGCGACAGGTAGCGCCTGCGATCGCGATAAGGCGACTTGCGCAGATCGACGCCGGCGAAATACAGGAGGTCGAAGCCGTAATAGACCGCGGGCGCCGCCTGCTCGGCGGCGGCCACCTCCGCCGGCGTCTTCGCCTGCGCCCGGTTCTGCATCGCGTGGAACGATGGCCGTCCGTCAGCGTCGAAGGCGACGATCTCGCCGTCGAGGATCATCGATCCCGCCCCCTGCCTGGCCAGCTCCTCGACGATGCGCGGGAAGGTTTCGCCGAGCTCGTGACCGCGCCGCGAGCGCAGGCGCACCTTCGCGCCGTCGATGAAGGCGAGGACGCGGTAGCCGTCGAGCTTCGGCTCCCACATCCAATCGGGATGGTTGAAGGCGGCGGGCCCGATCTCGGCGTGCATCGGCTCGAGCGCGTCGGGCATCGGCACGGGGTCGCCGGTCGGCACCAGCCGCGATGCGGGGATGCGATGCACCGGGACGACCTTCATCTCCTCGACCGTCGCCCCCGACAGCACCGACCGGTTCTGCGCCAGGAGGTCGGCGGTCGAGACGAACCGGTCCTTGTGCTTGATGAGGAGCCAGTTCTGCTTGGTGCGCACGAACGCCCACGAGCCCTTCACCTTCTCGCCGCGGAAGGTGACGCTCAGCTTTCCTTTCGCGATCCCGTCGCGCACGCGGGCTTCGGCGGCCGCGCGGTCGTGGAACCAGGTTCCCCCTTCGTCGGGCGAGTAGACGCCGCAGTCCCAGACGATCACCTCTCCCGCGCCGTACTGTCCGGGCGGTATGATTCCCTCGAACGACGCATAGTCATAAGGGTGATCCTCGGTCATGACGGCGAGGCGCTTCTCGGCCGGGTCGAGCGACGGTCCTTTCGGCACCGGCCACGACTTGAGCACGCCATCGCATTCGAGGCGCACGTCCCAGTGCATCGCCCGGGCGGCGTGCTGCTGGATGACGAACAGGAGCGGTCCGCTGCGCGGCGCCATCGCGGCGGGCGGCTCGGGCGTGACGTCGAAGGCCCGCTTGGCGGTGTACTCGTCGAGCAGGCCGGGCGGGTCGGGCGCGTGAGGGTCGCGGGGCGCGGGAGGAGCGGGGGGCCGATCGGGCGGCTTCTTCGGGGATCGGGGCAACGATGCGGATGTTAACAGGAACGAGCGGCTATTCGTACAAGGAGTGGGTCGGCCCGTTCTATCCGGCGAAGACGCCCGCCCCGGAGATGCTGCGCTTCTACGCACGGCATTTCTCCACCGTCGAGATCAACAACACGTTCTATCGCATGCCGGCGGCGGCGCTGCTGGAGCGCTGGGCACAGGAGGTGCCGGACGGCTTCGCCTTCGCCATCAAGGCGCCGCGCCGCATCACCCACATCAAGCGTCTGAAGGAGGCCGGCGAGATCGTCGAGGAGTTCCTGCGCCGCGCCGCCGCGCTCGGAGGCAAGCTCG
>DASYQE010000304.1:0-10839 GCA_036005805.1 Candidatus Polarisedimenticolia bacterium
CGGTTCAGCTCGGAGACGTAGCGCTCGGAGATTTCCCGCTCGTACTCCCGCTCGCGGCTGCGGATGCGCTGCATCAGGACCTCGTCGCGCGCCTGCAGGTAGATGACCAGGTCCGGGTGCGGCACCTGCTCCTCCAGGACGCCATAGATCTTCTCGTACAACATCAGCTCCGAGTCGCTCAGGTTCAAGTAGGCGAAGACCTTGTCCTTGGCGAAGATGTAATCGCACACCATCGCCTGCTTGAACAGGTTTCCCTGGGCCAGCTCCTGCTGCTGTCGGAACCGGTTGACCAGGAAGAACAACTGGCACTGGAAGGCGGCACCGCTCTTGTCCTGGTAGAAGTCGTCGAGGTAAGGGTTGTCGGTCGGCTCGAGCACCTTGCGCGCCTCGAGCCTCTCGGACAGGAAATCGACCAGGCTGGTCTTCCCCACCCCGATCGGCCCTTCGACGGCTATCGACTTGAAGTGCATTCGCCCCCTGCCCGAGGAGAGGGGCGGATTATAGCGCGGGGCCCGAAAGCTGAAGCCGGCGACCCGCGAGTTGACGTCGCGGGCAGGGCTTCGACAGGGTCATAGCGAGGTGTGGGGCTTAGAAGTTGAACTGGAAGCCGACCTGGAAACGGCGGCCGAAGGGACGGGTGGCATTGAGCTGCAGAGGGCCCGCGATGAGGGTCGAGCCCTGGACGTCGAACCCGGTGGTGCGGCTGGGCTCGTACGCGGTGATGTGCAGCTCGTCGCGATTCAGGAGGTTGAAGACCTCGAGAGAGACCCCCCAGGTCGTTCTCCCCCAGACGAAGTTCTTGCGCGCGCTGGCGTCGATGTTCAGTGTCGAGCCGTTCCGTTCACTGTTGCGATGGACGCTATGGAAC
This sequence comes from Candidatus Polarisedimenticolia bacterium, assembly GCA_036005805.1. Lineage (GTDB taxonomy): Bacteria > Acidobacteriota > Polarisedimenticolia > Gp22-AA2 > Gp22-AA2 > DASRAU01. The sequence continues at coordinate 869 of DASYQE010000304.1, forward strand.
TCCAGGCCTTCGTCGGTCCCCACCGTGTAGCCGTAGACGGTCCGGAACTGCTGGTTGTCCTGGTTGTCGAGCGCGAAGAAGCGCGACACGATCGAGTACGGAAGCCCGCTCGCCCACTCGGTGGCGAAGCCGAGCTGCCAGTCCCCCGGCACGAAGAACCCGGCGTTCAGCTTCACCACGTGCCGCTGGTCGAAGTCGAGGTAGCCGTATTCGCTCTCGACCACGGACGGGTCGTTCCCGAGGCGCGACTGGAAGTCCTCCGCCGATCCGCGGGCGCGCGAGTAGGTGTAGGAGCCCTGCATCTGCCACCGTCGCGCCAGCCGGCGCCGCACCTCGACCTCGAACGCACCGTACTCGGAGCTGTTGTCGTTCCCCACGCGCAGAACCTGGTTGTAGAAGGGGTTTCGGATGAACAGGTCGGGCCGTCCATCAGGGCTGCGAGTGACGACGAGGTCGTTGAAGGGATCGTCGACGTTCTTCAACCCGATGTCGACCCCGAAGCGATCGCTGGGCCGGCCGGTGGCCGGATCGATGCGGGTCTCGTGGTTGACGTCCACGTCCTGCAGCTGATCCCGGTAATGGCGCTGGATGGCCCGTACGGACAGAGCGGTCTCGGGAGCGATCTCCCGCTCGAAGCCCAGGATCCACTCGTCGCAGTGAGGGGTCTGGAGGTTGCGGTCCACCTGCGTGACGCTCGGGGGCGAGGTGGAAATCGTCTCCCCGAACTGGTGATTGGTGAGGGATCCGGCGGGCCGGACGCGCGGGCCGATGACGTCGATCGCGTCCCGATCCAGCACGTAGTATCGCAGGATCGATTCCAATCCCTGCTCCCCCACGAGGGTGCTGAGGAACAGCCTGTCGTAATAGCGGCCCCAGGCGCCGAAGAACTTGGTGCGCCCGTCACCCTGCGGATCCCAGGAAGCCCCGAGGCGCGGCGCAAGATTGTTGTTGGTGATCTGAAACGCTTCCGGCTGCTGGACGTGGATGCCGTAGGCGGCGGCCTGCGCGACGTCGAATGTCCCGTCCTGGATGAGGTTCGGGAAAAAGGCGTTGAGCTGGGCCAGGCTGAACATCGGGCTGCTGCGGTGCAGGGTCAGGTGCGCGTAACCGGCGCGCTGCAGCCCGTTCAGGATCGGCGCAGCGATCGCATTCGCCACCCCAGCGGCCACCATGAGCGGATCGCGCGGAATCCCGAGGCTCTGGACGCCGTCATTGTTGCCCGAGACGAGATCGTCGGTCCCTGCCTCGTGGCCCGCCAGCGCCAGCAGGCGACCCATCCGGTCGGCTTCGTCGTCCGGAGTGAAGAAGGTGTAGCCGCTCGTCGTGGCCCCTTCGCGATCGAACCGGACTCCGAGGGACAGGCTCAGGTTGGGAACCGGTTTCCAGGTGTCCTGAAGGTACAGACCGGCGCTGAGCGACTCGGCTCCCTGGTCGGCATGGGTGGCCGTCGGCAGGATCGCGGTGAGCCGGCCGACACCGGGATCGATGCAGGGGTTGACGTAGGGATCGCAGTCGTAGTGGACGCCGGGATTCTGGTACTTGTCGAAGTTGTTGCCGAGCCGCCAGCCCGGATCGTTCACCGAGGTCAGCTCGTGCCCTTCCGAGACGCGGTCGAACTGCTCCTTTTCGATCAGATATCCACCCTTGATGTCATGCGTTCCCCGGGCATTCACCACGAAGACGCTCAGGTCCTGGCGGAGTGAGATGCGCTCGCGCTGGTCGTCGTATTCCTGGTAGTAGGGTCCCGAGACGACGCCGTTGCGCAGGTCGATGGCGTAATCACGATCGGCCGGCAAGGGCGTCAGCCGGCCGTACGGATAGAGACCGGTCGGAGAGACCGCATCGTCCAGTTCGCCGTTGCGGTTGCGATCCTCGGTGCCCAGGTCCAGGCGCCCGTCGGCGTCACGGTCCTCGGCGAAATCGAGGACGCCGTTGCCGTTGGCGTCCTCGTTGACGATGTCGAGGTGGCCATCGCAGTCTCGATCCTCGCGACCTTCCCCTTCGCACCCCATGGAAGGCGTGAGCCGGCGATCGAGATCTCCGCGGTGGGGATAGACCACCATGTTGTCGCGAATCTTCCAGCCGTCTTCATCGTCGATCAGGGTCGAGCGAGCGAGACAACCGGGGACGAGTGAAGGCGGGTAGTAGACCCCGTCGACCACGCAGAAGGACGCCTCCGCTGCGCTGAGAAGGTGGTCCTTCACGACGCTGTCCTCGAAGATGTCGAAGCGGCCGTCACCATCGTAGTCTTCGCCGGCGTCCCGCTCGCGCGCCTCACGGAAGCCGTCGCCGTTGCGATCGGCGTAGATGAACCCGTCGCCGTTGTTGTCGAGCGGCATGTTCGGGACGATCGCCGGGCGGCCATCGAAGTACGAGGCGGTGGTTTCGAGCACGGCCGACGGACTGAGCACGAGAGTGCCCCGGGCCGTGTAGATCGGCCCGCCCGCCTTCAGAGTGTAGGCGCCCTCCTCCCTGGTCAGGCTGTTCAGTCCCTGGTTGGTGAATTCCTGCGGGTCGCTGTTCAGACTGAACACCAGCCGCGCATTCGCCGTGGCCTGCCAGGTGGCCTTCAGGAAAGCCCGGTTCTCGTGAAGGCCGGTGACGAAGGCCTGGGTGACCGCGTTGACCGGCTCCTCCTTGTGGATCGATTCGAAAGTCGCGAAGTACCAGGCCTTGTCCTTGACGATGGGGCCGCTCAGCGACAGGAACGGCAGATAGTCGTTGAACGTCAGGTCGCGGAGTCCCGACTCGCCCACGCCCCCGTGCAGGTCCGACTTGTCGGTCCCGGCGCCGTCGCCGTCGAGCGCCGACCCGCGCCAGTAGAATTTGAACGCCCCCTCGAAGTCGTTCCCTCCCGATTTCGTGACGATGTTGGCGAACCCTCCCTGCGCCCGGCCAAATTCCGCCGAGGCCCCGGCCGTCTTCACTTCGATCTCCTGGATTGACTCGATGTTGAGCTGCGCTCCCATCTTTCCCGTCAACGGATCCGTGGTGCTGATCCCGTCCACGAACGTCCCGACATCGGTGTCCCGGGCGCCATGGATGTTCGGGTTGCCGTCGCCGTCGACGTCGCTGACGCCGGGCGACAGGCTCAGCACCTCCTGGTAGTTCCGTCCCAGGATCGGCAGGGTGTCGATGAACTCCGACGACAGGCGGGTGGTGAGGCCCGGCTCTTCGAGATTGACCGGGCTGGCCCGACCGGTCACCTTCACCTGCTCGCGCACGCTCGACTCGGGAGGCAGCGTGATGGTGATGCCGGTCGTCTGACCCGCCCGCACCGCGACGTCGGGCGTCGAGACGGCCGCGTACCCGGCCAGGGTCGCCTGAATCAGGTAGTCCTCGGCCGGATGGAGCGCGATCGCCTGGAAACGTCCCTGCGCATCGCTCAGGCCGATGGCCTGATCGATCTGCGCGGTGCGGCTCGAGATCCGGAGGGCGACGCCCGCCAGCGGCTGTCCGGCCGTGTCCACCACCCGCCCGCGCAGACCTCCGCTCACCTGCGCCAGCGCGGGAGCCAGTCCCGCCCAGACGAGGAGGACCGCGACGACCGCGCCCCCAAGCGGTTTCACCATCCGACAACCTCAAATCACTGCGGCGACGACGATGAAGAGCAGGTTAACGACACGGCCGCCGCGGCGTCAATCACCACCCGCCCACGCTTCGCACGCCGTCCTAGAAGCTGAACTGGAATCCGACCTGGAACCGGCGTCCGAACGGGCGCTCGGCGTCGAGCTGCAGGGGACTGGAGACGAGCGTGGCGCTGCCGGAGTCGAAACCGGTGGTGCGGGACGGCTCGAAGGTGTGAACGCGCAGCTCGTCGCGGTTGAGGAGGTTGAAGATTTCGAGCGACACGGCCCAGGTGGTGCGGCCCCACACGAAATTCTTGCGGGCGCTCGTGTCGAGGTTGAAGGTCGAACCGTTCCTCTCGCTGTTGCGCGCCATGCTGTTGAAGTGGAGCTGGCCGTTCTCGATGTCGGTGAAGCCGTACAGGGTGCGGAACTGCTGGTTGCTGTTGTTGTCGAGCGCGAGGAAGCGCGACACGATCGAGTACGGCAGCCCGCTCGCCCACTGGGTCGCGACCCCGATCTGCCAGTCTCCGGGGAGATAGAAGGCGGCATTCATCTTGACCACGTGCCTCTGGTCGAAGTCGAGGTAGCCGTACTCGCTCTGGGTGGTGGACGGGTCGTTCCCGAGCCGTGACTGGAAATCCTCGGCCGAGCCCCGGGCGCGCGAATAGGTATAAGAGCCTTGCATCTGCCAGCGCCGCGACGCCCGGCGGCGCAACTCCACCTCGAAGGCGCCGTAACGCGCCGTGTTGAAGTTCCCGACGCGCAGGACCTGGTTGTAGAACGGATTGCGGATGAACAAATCGGGCCGGCCGTCGGGGACGGGGAGGAGCTCTGGCGGGGAGTCCGGACCGGGGGGGGCCGGTTCCGCCAAGACCGCCAACCCGAAGCGATCGCTGGGCTCCCCGGTCACGGGGTCGACGCGAACCTCGTGGTTGATGTCCACGTCCTGGAGCTGGTCGCGATAACGGCGCTGCACCACCCGCACCGACAGCGCGGTCTCGGGGGCAATCTCGCGCTCGAAGCCCAGGAGCCATTCGTCGCAGTAGGGGGTGGCCAGCCCGCGATCCACCTGCGTGACGCTCGGCGGTGAGGCGGAGATCACCGCGCCGTACTGGTGGTCGGGATTCGCGCCGATCCGCGTCCCGTTCAGGCTGGTGAGGAGGCCGATCGCGTCGCGATCGAGGACGTAGTACCTCTGGACCTTCTCGAGGCCCTGCTCGCCGACGATGGTATTGAGGAACAGGCGGTCGTAGTAGCGGCCCCAGGCGCTGAAGAGCTTGGTGCGGCCGTCACCCTTCGGATCCCACGAGGCGCCCAGCCGGGGAGCGAGATTGTTGTTGGTGATGCGGAACGCCTCCGGCTGCTGGAGCTTGATGCCGAGCTCCGCCGCCATCACGGGGTCGATGACTCCATCCTTCACCAGGCCCGGGAAGTAGCTGTCGAGCCGATTGGGGCTGAACCGGGCGCTTTCCCGGTGCAGGGTCAGCCACGTGGCGGCGGATCGATTCAGGTCGTTCATGATGTCGGCGGCGAGAGGGATCTGCTTGGCGTTTCCCCCGAAGAAGGGATCGCCCAGGATCCCGTGGCTCTGGATCCCGTCGTTGTTGCCCATGACCAGGTCATCGGCGCCCGATTCGCCTCCCGCCAGCGCCAGCAGGCGGTCCATGCGGTCGCGCTCGAAGTCCGGGTCGAAGAAGGTGAAGCCGCCGGTCGTCATGGCCTCGCGATCGAAACGAAGGCCCAGTGACAGGCTGACGTTGGGGACCGGCTTCCAGGTGTCCTGGACATAGAGGCCGCTGCTGAACCCCTCGGCCGACTGGCTGGCGCTCGTGGCCGTCGGGAGGATGGCGGTCAGCCGCCCTTTCCCGGGATCGGGGCACGGCGTGACGTACGGATTGCAGTCGTAGACCACACCCGGGTGCTCGTACATGTCGGTGAAGTTGCCGGTCCTGAAGCCGGGATCGGTGATGGCCTCGACCCCGTGTCCGTTCGCCTGGCGGTCGAACTGCTCCTTCTCGATCAGGTAGCCGATCTTGATGTCGTGGGTCCCGCGTGAGGCCGCGAAAAGACTGAGGTCCTGGCGCAGGGTCGCCCGCTGCCGCTGGTCGTCGTAATCCTCGTGGTACGGCCCCGAGACGATCCCGTTGGTCAGGTCGATGCGGTAGTCGCGATCGGCGGGCAGCGGCGCGAGCCGTCCATAGGGGTACAGGCTCGTGACGTAGGGCGTGTCGTCCAGGAAGTTGTTGCCGTTGCGATCCTCGTGGCCCAGGTCCAGGCGGCCGTCGCCATCCCGGTCCTCGTTGGGATCGAGGACGCCGTTGTGATTGCGGTCCTCATCGATCGTGTCGAGATGGCCGTCGCAGTCCTGGTCCTCGCGGTTGTCCCCTTCGCAGCCTCCGGGGGGCGTGAGACGGCGATCGAAATCTCCCCGGTGCGGATAGAGGTCCATGTTCGGCCGGAGCTTCCAGCCGTCCTCGTCGTCGATCAGGCTCGAGGGGATCATGCAGCTGGCGGGCGGGATCGTCCGGTACCAGCCATCGATGTAGCACCACGGTCCCTCGTTGGCGCTGATCAGGCCGTCGTGATTGCGGTCCTCGAAGATGTCGAACTTGCCGTCGCCGTCGTAGTCCTCGCCGCCGTCGCGCTCGCGCGCGTCGCGGAACCCGTCGCCGTTGTAGTCGGTGTAGAGGATGCCGTCGTCGTTATTGTCGAGCGGCATGTTGGGCTCGATGTGGGGCCGGCCGTCGAGGTACGACACGGTCGTCTCGAGCGCCGCGGACGGACCCAGCACCGTGGTGCCGCGCGCGGTGTAGACGGGGCCGCCCGCCGTCAGCGTGTAACCGGTTTCCTGGAGCGTCAGGCTGTTGAGCCCCTGGTTGGTGAACTCCTGCGGGTCGTAGTTCACCGTCCCCACCAGGCGGGTGTTCGGCGTCACCTGCCATGTCCCCTTCAGGAAGGCGCGCCTTTCGTTCAGGCCGGTCACGAACGCCTGCGTCACCGCGTTCACCGGCTGCTGCTTCTGGATGTATTCGATGGTCACGAAGTACCAGGCCTTATCCTTCACGATGGGTCCGCTCACCGACAGGAACGGCAAATAGTCGTTGAAGGTCAGGTCGCGCAGGCCGACCTCGCCGACACCGCCATGGAGCTGCGACGAGTCCTGGCCCGCCCCGTCGCCGTCGAGCGCCGAGCCGCGCCAGAAGAACTTGAACGCCCCCTCGAAGTCGTTGCCGCCCGACTTGGTCAGGATGTTGGCGAAGCCGCCCTGCGCCCGGCCGAACTCGGCCGACGCCCCGGCGGTCTTCACCTCGATCTCCTGGATCGATTCGATGTTCAGCTGCGCGCCCACCTTGCCGGTCAGGGGATCGGTGGTGTTCACCCCGTCCACGAAGGTGCCGACGTCGGTGTCACGGGCGCCGTGGATGTTGGGGTTGCCGTCGCCGTCCACGTCGCTGACGCCAGGCGAGAGGGTGAGCACCTCCTGGTAGTTGCGCCCGAGGATCGGCATGTTGTCGATGAACTCCGACGACAGGTGCGTCGTCAGTCCGCGCTCCTCGAGATCGACGGGGCTCGCCTGTCCGGTCACCTTGACGTGCTCGCGCACGCTCGACTCGGGGGGCAGCGCGATGGTGATAGTGGTCATCTGGCCGGCCCGCACCGCCACGTCGGGGGCGGCGACGGTGGCGTAGCCCGCGAGAGCCGCCTTGACCAAGTAATCCCCGGCGGGGTCGAGTGCTATCGCCTGGAAGCGTCCCTGCGCGTCGCTGCGGCCGATCGGCTGGTCGAGCTGCAGGGTGTGGCTCGAGACGGTGAGCGCCACCCCGGACAGGGGCTGGCCCGCGGCGTCCACCACCCGCCCGCGGATCCCTCCCGTCACCTGGGCCCGGGCGTCTCCGGCCAGGAGACACAAACCCAGCGCGACTCCCCCCGCGATTCCACGTTTCATCTGTTTCGGTGATGCCGCCGGCGAATTTTATGCGGCAACAGCATGAAGGCTACGCGCCGATGCGGGGAGCGTCAACCGGTTTTTGGGCCGGTTTCAAGACGGGAGACGGGGGAATGGTCGGGGCAGCGCGCCAGGAGAGCCGCGATGGTCGTTTTGAGCCCGGGATGCACCAGGTCCGGAGCGATTTCGGCCAGGGGCACCAGCACGAACCGGCGCAGGTGCAGCCGCGGGTGCGGGAGCTCCAGGCCCGGCTCGTCGAGAACCGTGTCCCCGAACAGCAGGAGATCGAGATCGATCTCCCGCGGCCCCTTGTCGCGGCGCCGGATGCGCCCCATCGACCGCTCGACCTCGAGGCAGACCTCCAGCAGCGCGCGCGGGTGAAGCGTCGTGCGCACGGCGAGAACCTGGTTCAGGAACTCGGGCTGGTCGACCACGTCCACAGGCGCGGTCCGGTAGATGGCCGACCGCGCGACGATTAAGACGCCCGCGGCCTCGAGACGCTCCGCCGCGCGCGCCAGGGCCGCGACCCGGTCGCCGACGTTCGACCCGAGCCCGATCCAGGCGACCTGCCCCTCCCCCGACCCGCCCACCCTCTCTCCCGGCACGGTTTGACTCGGCACGATATCATTTGCTAGCATCCGCGATTCGCAAACCATTCCAGGAGTTCGGGTTGAGTTCGCGGGCCGCATCCCATTCGAGTCACATCCCGGTGGCCTTCCCTGCGCCGCCGACCTACGGAGAGGCATGAAGAAGCCGACGAAGAAAATGGCGAAGGCCCCGGTGGCTCCGGCCCCGGGCGGCAACACCTGGAACATCCAGGAGAAGGCCCTCAAGGAAATCGAGCGGGGCATGGCGGCGCTGCACAAGCAGCACTGGTCCGAGGCGGTGACCCACTTCCAGACCATCGTCGACGGGTACCCGCAGGAAAAAGAGCTTCAGGACCGGGCGCAGATGTACGTGCGGGTCGCCAAGTCGCACCTCGAAGGGGACGGCGGAACGAGCCGCGCCAAGCCCGAGGAGCTCTTCTACCTGGGGGTGATGAAGGCGAACGAGGCCGACTTCGATCAGGCGGTCGAGCTGCTCGATCGGGCCCTGCAGCACAACCCCAAGGACGAGCGCTCGCACTACGTCATGGCCGCCACCCGCGCCCTCAAGGGAGAGCGCGAGGTCGCCCTCAAGCACCTGCAGGAGGCGATTACCCTCAACGCGCAGAACCGCTTCTACGCGATGAACGACCCCGACTTCGAGTCGATCCGCGACGAGGAGACCTTCGAGAACCTCGTCTACCCCGAAGAGGCGTAAGCCCCCCGGGGCCCGGCACCGGTGAAGAAGAAGTCCCGGCGGTCGCGTCCTTCGCGCCGCGCGAAGCCCGCGCGCGCGGCAGTTCCGGTTGTACCCGCGGTCCCGCGCACCGCCGCCCCCGCTCCGCCGCCGGCGCGGCCGGGAGCCACGAACGCGGCCCACAGCGCCATCCCCAACAGCCCCTACCCGCTGCGTCCGGTGGGCCCGGTCCCGGACGATCGGCCGCGGCCGCGCGCGAACAACCACCACAAGCGCGAGACGCTCGCCCTCATCCTCGCGGCCGGGCTCGGCAAAAGGATGCAGTCGCGCTGGTCGAAGCTGCTCCATTCCGTCGCGGGACGGCCCGTCGTGCGCCACGTGGTCGAGGCAACGCGCGGCGCGGGGGTGGCCCGCACGGTCGTGGTCATCGGCAACCAGGCGGAGGAGGTCCGCCGCGCCGTCGGCGATCACGACAAGCGCATCGCCTTCGCTTTCCAGAAGGAGCAGCTCGGCACCGGCCACGCGGTCCTGTCGGCCGAGCGGCTGCTGGCGGGGCACGACGGCGACGTGCTCATCCTCAACGGCGACCTGCCGGCGCTGCGGCCCGAGACCATCACCGCCTTCGTCGACTACCACCGCGCGCACGCGGCGCCGCTGAGCCTTTTGACCACCGTGCTCGCCGACCCGCGCGGCTACGGCCGGGTCATCCGCAACTACGGCGGCGACGTGTCCCGGATCATCGAGGACGCCGACGCGAACGCGGACGAGAGAGCAACGCAGGAGGTCAACTGCGGCATCTACTGCGTGGACATCCGGTCGCTGTTCCGGCCGCTGCGCCAGGCGACCCGCGACAACGCCCAGGGCGAGATCTACCTGACCGACCTCATCGAGATCCTGCGCAAGGAGGGGCGCAAGGTCGCCGCCTACCGCCACGGCGAGGCGCACGAGGTGCTCGGCGTCAATGACCGGCGCGAGCTGGCCGACGCCGGACGCGCCCTGTACCGCCGCAAGGCCGATGCGCTGATGCGCTCGGGCGTCACCCTCATGGACCCCGCAACCACCTACATCGACATGCCGGTGACCATCGGCCGCGACAGCGTCATCGAGCCGGGGGTCATGATCCTCGGCGACTCGCACCTCGGCGAGGACGTGCGGGTCGGAGTGGGCTCGCGCCT
>DASYQE010000305.1:0-6906 GCA_036005805.1 Candidatus Polarisedimenticolia bacterium
CGTGCGGGTTCTCGCCGGTGATGATGCGGGTCGCCTCGATGCCGTTCAGCTCCGGCATCGAGATGTCCATGATCACCACGTCGGGTTCCAGCTCGCGGGTCATCAGCACCGCCTCCCGGCCGTCCGCCGCCTGGCCGACGACCTCCAGCCAGTCTTCCCGGTTCAGGAGGCTCTGCAGCCCCTCGCGCACCACGCGGTGGTCGTCCGCGATGAGGACGCGCACCCGCTCCGAGGCGCCGGCCGCCGCCGCCGGCTGGCGCACCGGCGTGGGCAAATCCTTCTTCTTCTTCTTCTTCTCGCCGGATGCGTCGGCCTCGTCGAGCGGCAGGTTCAGCCGGATGCGGGAACCCTCCCCGGGGTGCGTGTCCACGACGAGGGTGCCGCCGAGGAGCCGCACCCGCTCCCAGAGCGTGCGCAGCCCCATCTCCCGTCCGTCGCCTTTGACCACCTCCGAATCGAAGCCGATCCCCTGGTCGATGACCTCGAGAACCGCCCGCCGGTGCCGCGCGGAGGCCCGGACGCGGGCCGACCGGACGTTGGCGTGCTTGACGATGTTGAGCAGGAGCTCGCGGGCCGCCTGGAAGAGGAAATCCCGGTCGCTGAGATCCATCGGCTCGGACCCCAGGTTCACCTCCAGGTCCACCGCGAGCTTGTGGTGATCCTGCATGAAGCGGACGAGCCAGCGCAGCCCCGCCTCGAGCCCGGCGTCCTCCAGAAGCGGCGGACTGATCTGGGACGTCAGCAGCCGCGACGAGTTGATCGCCGCGTCGATGAGGTCGGTGACCTCGTCCAGGCCGCGGCCGTTGCCGCTTCCGGTCTGCAGCAGGCGCATGCGCATCTTCGCCGACACCAGGAGCTGCTGCAGGTCGTCGTGCAGCAGGCGCGCGATGCGCTGCCGCTCGCGCTGCTCCGCCCGGTTGACCTCGCGCGCCATGCCGCGCAGGCGCGCCGAGGCCTCCTCCGCCTCGTGGGAGCGCGCCTCCAGCTCCTTGGTCAGGAGGTACTGCCGGCGGCTGTTCTCCTCCAGATCGGCGATGGTGCGCTCGTGCTTGCTCTGGTCGACGGCGGCCATCAGCAGCCGGGTGTTGCCGCCGGGGGTCTTGATGCGCCGGGTGACGAGCCGCACCGGGATGGTCCCGACGGCGGCGCTGCCGAGCAGGTGCAGCTCGCACCACTTCCCTTCGCCCCCGGCTTCCCGGCACTCGTGCAGGTACTGCAGGAAGCGCGCGCGGTGCTCGTTCGCCACCGACAGGAGGAACGGCAGGCCGGCCATGTAGGCGCGTAGCTGCCCCAGCATGCCGGCGAGCATCAGGTTGATCGACTCCAGCCGGCCGTTCTCGTCCATCACCGCGTAGCCGATGGGGGAGAGGTCGAACACCGTCAGGTACGAGGCGCGGCTGGATTCCAGCGCGTCCACCAGGCGCGCCCCGTGCGCCCGGGTGGAGTCGCGCAGGGCCGCCACGTCGTCCTGCGGCGGCGGGGGCGGCGCCGGCGCGGCCCGCGCGGGCCGACGCGGGGGTCGCCGCGGCTTGTCAGCGCGCCGGGACACGACGCCCCTCCGCCGCGCGCTTCCGGCCGTTCCCGCTGCCGCCGCCGTCGCCGTCGGCGAGCACCAGGACGATGGCGCCGCGCCCGTCTTCGCCCGCGATGCGGCGCGCCGTCACCCGGGTGGTGCGGCCCACCCCGCCGTCGGCCGGGATCGGGAGCTCGGCCGAACCCTCCGCCTGCTCGAGGAGACCGAGCAGCGCGGCCGTGACCTCCTCGGTTTTCCACAGGCCTCCCGGCAGCTCGGCGATCGGCAGCCCCGCCGCCTCGTCGTCGCTCAGCTCGAACCGCCGGGCGTAGGCGCGATTGAGCCCCTTGACCCGCAGATCGGCGTCGACGATCAGCACCGGCTCCGGTGCCAGGTTCAAGGCGCTTTTCGCCAGCTCGCGGTGGAAGCGCGTCCGGGACTCTTCGCGCCTCACGGCGTCGATGTCGTACAGCACCATCACCGCCCCGTCGATCCGGTTGGCGGCGTTCTTGTAGGGGCGGACCGTGAGAGTGAACCAGTGCCCGTCGCGGTCGCGCACGTCCACCGACCGGCTGTTCACGGTGTCGACCACCTCGGTGATCAGGTCCTGCAGGCTGGGGCCCTCGAACGCCGGGGAGATGTTGCCGATCGGCCGGCCGAGATCGCCCGGGATGAGGTTGAACATCCTCTCGGCCATTGGCGTGAAGCGGCGCACCCGCAGCTCCGAGTTGATCATCACGATGGCGATCTGCACGTTGCCGAGCAGGTTGATCAGGTCGCTGTTCACCCGGCTCAGCTCGTCGTTGCGCGCGTGCAGCTCCTCGTTGACCGTGTTGAGCTCCTCGTTGATCGACTGCAGCTCCTCCTTGGCGGTGTCGAGCTCCTCGTTCGTGCTCTGCAGCTCCTCGTTGCTCGACAGCACCTCCTCGTTGGCCGACTGCAGCTCTTCGTTGGCGGCCTCGAGGTCCTGGATCATGCTCTGGAGATAGTCGCGGCTGGCCGCCAGCTCCTGCTGCAGGCGGGCGACGCGGCCGTCCTCGCGCTCCTCCCGCGCCGTGCGCCGGTGCGGCGCCGCGACGCTTCTGGCCTGGACCTTGCGGTCGCTTGCGTCCGCGTCGTGGAAGACGATCAGGAAATGCATGTCCCGCCCGCCTCCGCCGATCGGCGTGACCTCGAGGTCCACGGTCCGGTAGCCGCCGTCGGAGCGGACGCGCAGCCCTTCCTTGGAGACGGGCTGGCCGCGCTTGCGCGCCGTGTGCAGGGCGGTCCGCAGGCCGTAGATGAGCCCCTCGCGCGCCATCTTGAGGAGGTTGAGGCTGGCGCTGCCGGGGGCGGGCTCGAGATACGCGCCGGTCTGGCCGCGGAACTGCAGGATGTGCAGGTTGGCGTCCACCAGCACGCCGGGGGGCGTGTAGTGCTCCAGGAGGTACTGGTTCGCCTGGCCGATGACGCTCTGCTCGTGGCGCTCCGGCAGGGTGGGCTTGCGCCCGCCCGGGGCGATCCGGTGCCGCTCCAGGTCGGAGGTGAACAGGCTGGTCGGGGACATCTCCTGGGCGCGGCGCACGTAGATGCGCTGCTTCTTGTCGAGGGGCGTGAAGATGTCGCTCGCCAGGCCCACCGTCTCGGCCTTCCCCAGCACCAGGAAGCCGGTCGGCTTGATGGCGTAATGGAAGACGTTCATCAGGCGTTTTTGCAAAGGCGCCCCGAGATAGATCAGGACGTTGCGGCAGACCACCAGGTCGAGGCGCGAGAAGGGGGGATCGCGCGACAGGTCCTGGCGCGCGAAGACGCACAGCTCGCGCACCTTCTTGGTGATGCGGTAGGTCCCGTCCGCGTGGGTGAAGAACTTGCGCAGCCGCTCGGGCGAGACGTGCTCGCGGATCGCCTCCGGATAGACGCCGTTGCGCGCGTAGTCGACCGCCGCTTCGCTGACGTCGGTGCCGAAGATCTGGATCGGCAGGGCCGGCGCGTCGGGTTCGAGCGTCTCCAGCAGCAGGATCGCCACCGAGTAGACCTCCTCCCCGGTGGCGCACCCGGGGATCCAGATGCGCAGCGCCGTGTCGGCGGGGCGCCCCCGCAGAAGCCGCGGGAAGACCTCCTTGACGACGGAGTTGAGGACCTCCGGCTCGCGGAAGAAGTGGGTCACCTGGATGAGGATGTCGTGGTACAGCGCGTCCACCTCGGCCGGCGTGTCCTTGAGGTAGCCGACGTAGCGGTCGATCTCCTGGAGCTTGTGGAGCGCCATGCGGCGCTGGATGCGCCGCTGGATGGTCGGCGGCTTGTAGAGCGAGAAATCGACCCCCTTGGCGTTGCGCAGCATGGTGAAGATCTTCTGCAGCTGGGCGTCGTTCGCCGCCATCCCGGCGGCGCGGCGCTTCTCCTCCTCCTCCTCCTCCTCCTTTGATGAAGGAGGTGGAGCGGCATAGGGATGATCCGGGAACTCCATCAGGTAGCGGGCGATCTCCTTCACCGGCAGCACGAGATCGACAACCCCGGTGGCGACCGCGGCATGCGGCATACCGCCGTAGGCGGCGGTGGACGGATCCTGGGCAATGGCGATTCCCCCGGCCGCCTTGATCTCGCGCAGCCCGAGGGCCCCGTCGGAGGCGGTGCCCGACAGGACGACGCCGATGGCCCGGTTGCCGAGGGCCTCGGCCAGGGAGCGGAAGAAGTGGTCGATCGGATTGTGCTGCGCCGGGCCGGCCGGCCGCGGCTTCAGGTGCAGCCTGCCGCCGTCCACCTCCATCTGCGAGTTGGGGGGGATGACATAGACGTGGTTCGCCTGGATCCGCGTCCCCTCGTGCACCTCCTCCACCCTCATCCCGGTGGCCGGTCCGAGGAGCGAGACCAGCGCGCTGTCGTGCTTCGGGGCGAGATGCTGCACCAGGACGAAGGCCATGCCGGTGTCGTCCGGCAGGCCTTCGAGGAGCTGGGTGAAGGCCTCGAGCCCGCCCGCCGAGGCGCCGACGCCGACGACGACCAGGCTGTCTCGGGCCGGATTCCGCTTGGCCCGCGGCGGAGCGGGCTTCGCCCCGGCGGGCCGCCTCTTCTTTCTTGTCGATCCCTTCGGCATCGTCTGGCCTCAGCTCGCTCGTCTGCCTGGGGCGTGCCTGGGTTCGTGTGGCCGCGGCTTCGCGACATGACGCGTGCTCGGGGAAGCCTCGACCAGAATGCGCCGCAGGACCAGCGCCCGGCGCTCCAGCGCTTCGGCGTGCCGCTGGAAATCCCGCCGCCGCGCCGCCGGGACCGCGGCCGGCACGAAGCGGCGGTGTATCTCCGCCTGCTCCTCGAGCGAGCGGACCGCCCCCCACAGGCGCTGGTCGCCGACCTCCCGCTGCCCGGCGAGCAGGGAAGACGGGGTGAAGGCGTGCCCGACGTGGCAGCGGAGCATCGTGGGAGCCTCGCTCGTCATCCACAGCGCCCCATCGCACTCCGGGCACGTGAAAGGGGAGGGGGAGGACCTGGGGATGCGCGTCGGACCCGGCCCCAGCAGGCGGGTCTCCCGCTCCGCCGTCCGTTTCTTGCGGCCCGCGGCGGCCTTCCTCGAAGGGCTGCGACTGATCTCCTGCAGGAGCCGTCCCATCCCGGCCGCCGGGACGACGTGATCGATGCGCATCGCCCGCAGGGCGTTCTCGGGTAGAACCGGAATCGGCGCGTCCTCGGGATGCTGCACCACCGTGACGCCGCCGTTTTTCTGGATGTCCGCCAACCCTTGCACCCCGTCGTCGAGCAGTCCGGAAAGCAGGACCCCGACCACCCGCGGGCCGTAGGCGGCGGCCGCCGAGACGAACAGCGGATCGATCGCCGGACGGAACCGGTTCTGCTTCGGCCCGCGGTTGACGATCGTCCGCCCCGGTCGCAGGAGCAGGTGGTGATCGGGAGGGGGAAGAAACACGGTGCCCCGGCGCACCGGATCGCCGTCCGCGGCGATGCGGATCTTCATCCTTGTGCGGCGCTGCAGCAGGCTGGGAAGGTAGGCTAGACCCGACTCCGACGCGTGCAGCACCGCGCAGACCGAAGCACGGAGGGTCTGCGGCATATCCTCCAGAAGGACGGTCAGTCCTTCCAGCGCCCCGGCCGAGCCCCCCACGACGATGATGTCGTGCATGTCCATCCTCCGTGGCGGAAAGCGGGGTCCGGAGCGCCTCAATCGAACTGTTCGATGAACGAGGGCATCCTATCACCCTTCCCGAAGAGGCCTGACGCGGCCCCCACCTGCCGCCATGGGTGGTTTCTGCGTGCAGATTAGCGGATGCGATCGCCGACCGCCTACCGGTAGAAATGCGGAGTCGCAGGTAACGGCCGGGCTTCAGGCCGAGGTGTGGAAGAGGCTGCCGACCGCGGCGGTCGCCGCCATCGCCAGCACGCCCCACAGCAGCACGCGTCCGGCTCCCGCCAGGATCGGCGCGCCGCCGGCCCGCGCCGCGAGCGCGCCGAGAAGCCCGAGGCAGAGAAGCGTCGACACCGAGGTGACGATTCCCAGGCGCTCGTCCGGCGCCATCCCGGCCGCGATGAGCGGCAGGGCGGCGCCGACTGCGAACGAAGCCGCGGACGCGAGCGCCGCCTGCAGCGGCCGCGCCGTGAGCGCCTCGGTGATCCCCAGCTCGTCGCGGGCGTGCGCGCCCAGGGCGTCGTGCGCCATCAGCCCGCGCGCCACCTGGCGTGCCAGGCCCGGCTCGAGCCCGCGCTCGGCGTAAATGCCGGCGAGCTCGGTCTCCTCGGCTTCCGGGCTGGCTGCCAGCTCGGCTTTTTCGCGCTCGATCTCGGCCTGCTCGACGTCTCTCTGCGAGCCGACCGAGACGTACTCGCCGGCGGCCATGGACATGGCGCCGGCGACGAGACCGGCGGCACCGGCGACGAGGACATCGTGCCGCGCGGCGCCCGAGGCCGCCACGCCGACCACGAGGCTCGTCGTCGAGACGATGCCGTCGTTGGCGCCGAGAACGGCCGCGCGCAGCCAGCCGACGCGTCCGGTGCGATGCCTTTCGACGTGGCGCGGGCGCATGGAGCCGGAACATTAGCACCGTTCAACGTGCCTCCGAGAATGTGGATTCCCGGCAGACTGGAAGAAGCGGCTCGAACCCGCGCCGGAACCGACCTAATAGGCCAGCTTCAACTGGTGTTCGGTGTTGTTCTTGTAGAGAGGAGTGGTCCAGAGCCGCCGGTAGAGGTGTCCCCAGAGGGGAGGGGTCGCTGTGCGGGCGGGGAACAGGCGCCGCGAGAAGACCCGGGACCATGGCCAGCGCTCGCCGGTCAGGCCGAGGTGCATGGCGGGGGTGCCGCTCAATGAGACCCGCTCGCTTCTCTTCTTGACGAAGTTACGCCACACGGCAGTCAGGAACATCTGCTCCATGACCGCGTTCAGGCGCCGGCCGAAGGCGATCGTCTCGCGC
>DASYQE010000306.1:0-6311 GCA_036005805.1 Candidatus Polarisedimenticolia bacterium
TGCTCGAGCGGGCCCGGGTGCCGCGCCGCTTCCGCGCCTGCGATCTCGAGTCGTTCTTCGACCACGGGCCGCACGCTTTGGCCCTGGCCGGGGCGAAGACGCTGGCGGCGCGCTACGCGGACGCTTTTCCGCTCGAAGACCAGGGACTCCTGTTCATGGGGCCGCCGGGCGTCGGCAAGACGCACCTGGCCGTCGCGGTCCTGCGCCGGGTCCTGACCGAGAAGGGGGTGTCGGGGCTGTTCTGCGACGCACAGGATCTCCTGAGGTCGCTGCAGGCGACCTTCGAGCGCGGCTCCGGTCCGAACGAAGAGGAGATCCTGAGGGAGGTGCTGGAGACGGATCTCCTGGTGCTCGACGATCTCGGCGGGCGGCTTTCGACCCCCTGGGTCGAGGAGACGCTCCTGCACGTCATCACGACGCGTTACAACGAGCGGCGGCCGGTTCTCATCACCACCAACTACCTCGACGACGCCGGGGATCCCGCCGCCGGTCGCGCGACGGCTCCGGGTGCTTCGGGGAGCACGCGGCGGGACTCCGAGCCACGCGTGGCCACCCTCTCCGATCGCATCGGGGCGCGCATGCGGTCGCGGCTGTACGAGATGTGCCGGGTGGTGCTGATCAAGGCCGGGGATTTCCGGGAGCAGGTGAAGCACGAAGGACATTCCTGGCCGGGAGCCCGCGCCTCCCGGCCGCAGGGGGACGCATGACGACGCGCGACGCCGTGATCGTCGCCGGGGCCCGCACCCCGATGGCGACCTACAACACCCACTTCAAGGATCTCCCCGAGACCGCCCTCGGCGCCCTGGCGGCCAAAGCCGCCCTCGAACGGGCCAAAGCCGCGCCGCAGCGCATCGACCACGTCGTCGTCGGCAACGCCCTGCAGACGAGCGGCAACGCCATCTACGGCGCGCGCCACGTCGCCCTGAAGGCCGGCCTTCCGGAAACCGTGCCGGCGCTGACGGTCAACCGCCTCTGCGGATCCGGACTGCAGGCGGTCTCGTCGGCGGCCGATCTCCTGGCGCTGGGCGAGGCCGAGGTGGTCCTGGCCGGCGGCATGGAGAACATGACGCAGGCGCCGCACGTTCTCCGTGGCATGCGCTCGGGTCTCAAGATGGGGAACGCCGTGGTCGAGGATCTCCTGGTCGCGTCGCTGCTCGACACCCAGTGCGGCTGCAGCATGAGCCAGACGGCCGAGAACCTCGCCGAGGAGACCGGGATCACCCGCGCCGAGGCGGACGCCTACGCCCTGCTGAGCCAGCAGCGCGCCGAGGCCGCCGTGAAGTCCGGCCGCCTGGCGGAGGAGATCGTCCCGGTGACGGTGCGCGACCGCGGCCGCGACGTCGTCGTCTCCGAGGACAACCACCGCCGCCCCGAAACGACCCTCGAGGGCCTGGCGAAGCTGCCCGCCGCTTTCGGCGGCCGGGGCTTCGTCACCGCGGGCAACGCCTCCGGCATCGTGGACGGCGCCGCCGCCGTGGTGGTCGCTTCGCCCGAGGCGGCGCGCGATCTCGGCGGGCGTCCCCTCGGCCGGATGATCGCCGCCGCGGTCGTCGGCGTGCCGCCGCGCATCATGGGGATCGGCCCGGTGCCGGCGATCCGCAAAGCGCTCGAGCGCGCCGGCCTCGGCCTCAAGGAGATCGATCTGTTCGAGATCAACGAAGCGTTCGCGGCGCAGTACCTGGCGTGCGAGAAGGGGCTGGGGCTCGACCGCGACCGCGTCAACGTCAACGGAGGCGCCATCGCGCTCGGCCACCCGCTCGGCGCGACCGGCACCCGCCTGGTGCTCACGCTCCTGCTGGAGCTGCGGCGCCGCGGCGGGCGTTTCGGCGTCGCCAGCGCCTGCATCGGAGGAGGGCAGGGGATTGCCCTCGTCCTCGAGGCTTCACCCGCCGGGGCCTGAGTCCCCGGCGTGACCTTGGGAGGGATGATGGAGATTCGCAGGGTCGGAGTGGTCGGTTGCGGTCTGATGGGATCGGGCATCGCGCAGGTGAGCGCGCAGTCCGGGATCCCGACGGTGGTGCTCGAGGCCTCGCCGGCCCTTCTCGAGGCGGGACTGTCGCGCATGCGCAAGTTCCTCGACGGCGGTGTGGCGAAGGGCAAGGTCACGCCGGCCGACCGCGACGCGACGATCGGCCGCATCACCGGCGCGACCGACGCGGCGGCGGTGCGGGACTGCGACCTCGTCATCGAGGCGGTGACCGAAAACCTCCCGGTCAAGCGCGACGTCTTCGCTCTCGTCCAGGCGCACCTCAAGCCCGAGGGGATCCTCGCGAGCAACACCTCGTCGCTGTCGATCACCGAGATGGCGGCGGCGACCGCCCGCCCGGCGCGCTTCCTGGGGCTGCACTTCTTCAACCCGGTCCCTCTCATGAAGCTGGTCGAGGTGGTGCGCACGGTGCAGACCGAGCCCGACGTCGAGGAGGCGGGGGTGGCGTTCGTGCAGAAGCTCGGCAAGACGCCGATCCGCACCACCGACCGGACCGGGTTCATCGTCAACCGGCTCCTGGTGCCGTACATCCTCGACGCCATCCGCGCCTTCGAGGAGGGTGTCGGGTCGGTGCGCGACATCGACCAGGGGATGACGCTCGGATGCGGCTACCCGATGGGGCCGCTGACTCTCAACGATCTCGTCGGCCTCGACACGACGCTGTCGATCGCCGAGATCATGTTCGACGAGTTCAAGGAGAAGCGTTTCGCGCCGCCGGCCCTGATGAAGCGGATGGTGACGGCGGGCTTCCTCGGGCGCAAGAGCGGCCGCGGCTTCTACGACTACTGCGTCGAGCCGCCGCGGCCCAACGACTTCCTGGCCGGTCGCCCCACAGCACCCCGCCCGGGAGGGGGAGAGCGATGACCGACGCCGCCGACGACCGGGTTCTCTACGAGGTGCGCGACCGGGTCGCGCGCCTGACCATCAACCGCCCCGACAAGCTCAACGCGCTGGACCGCCGCACCGTGGAGGCGATCGACCGGGCCGTGCAGCGGGCGCGCGACGACCGCGAGGTCGGAGTGCTGCTCATCACCGGGGCGGGGGAGAAGGCGTTCGTCGCCGGGGCCGACATCGGTGAGTTGACGCAGCAGGATCCGGTGGCCGGCGCCGCCTACGCCCGGTTCGGCCAGGCGGTGCTCGATCGTCTCGAGCGCTGCGGCAAGCCGAGCATCGCCCTCATCAAGGGATATGCCCTCGGCGGCGGCCTCGAGCTGGCGATGGCCTGCACCCTGCGGGTGGCGTCCGAGACCGCGAAGGTCGGGCAGCCCGAGGTGGCGCTGGCGATCGTCCCCGGCTACGGCGGCACCCAGCGCCTGGCCCGGCTCGTGGGGCGGGGCAAGGCGCTCGAGATGATCCTGACCGGCGATCCGATTGACGCGAAGGAGGCGCACCGCATCGGTCTCGTCAACCGCGTCGTCCCCCCCGGCGAGGCGGAGGCGGCCGCGACGGCCCTGGCGGCGCGGCTCAACGAGCGGGGACCGGTGGCGCTGCGCTACGCGATGCAGGCGATTCACGAGGGGATGGAGATGTCGCTCGCCGACGGCCTGTCGATGGAGGCGGCCCTGTTCGGGCTCTCCTGCGCCACGGCCGACATGCGCGAGGGGACACGCGCTTTCCTCGAGAAGCGCAAGCCGCAGTTCAAGGGGAACTAGAAGGTGGAGCCTGTCCGGTGACGCCGACACCACCGCGGATGCGCCTGAAGCTCGGACCGCTCCGGGCGGTCACCACCCTGCGCGCCCTCATCCTGCTCACCCTTGCGGGCCTCATCCTCTGGACCGCCCTGTCGTGGGGGCGCCGCGGGGCGCCGCAGGCGGACATCACCATGAGCCCCGCCGAGCCCGCGGCTGAGGGGCCGGTGCTCGACCAGTCGGACAAGTTCAGCGCCAGCGGCACGCGCGAGGGACGTCCGGCCTTCGACCTCGCCGCCCAGACGGTCACCGGCTTCGAGGGCGACAAGAAGCGCCTCGAGTCGGTCAACCTGACGGTGCACGAGGTGGAGGGCGGCTCGGTCAAGGTCACGAGCCAGGAAGGGCAGTTCGATCCGGGAGCGCGCCGGGCGCAGCTCTCGAAGGACGTTGCCATCCGCACCCCCGACGGCCTGTCGCTCGAGACCGGCAACCTCTTCTATGACAGCGACCGCGACATGATCTACACGGGGGATCCGCTGCGCTTCGAGCTGGGGCAGGTCACCGGCACCGGGCAGGGAATGAACTACCTGGTCGACGAGCGGCGCATCAAGATCGCCTCGAAGGTCGACCTGACCATCGCGGTGAATGACGGCGGCCCCCCGGCGCGCATCCGGGCCGGCAGCCTCGTCGCCAGCCTCGCCGACAACAGCGCGGTGTTCACCGAGAACGCCGTGCTGGAGCGCGGCGCCGACCGCCTCACCGGCAATTACCTGCGCCTCGTCCTCGACGAGAAGCGCGAGCAGGTGCGCGAGATCCGTTCCTTCGGGGACGTGGTCGTGACCCTCGGCCCCGACGCGGAGGGCAAGAGCAGCGAGATGCGCGCCGACAGCCTGGTCCTCGCCGTCGGACCGGACAACGCGCTCAAGACCGCGGAGGCCTCCGGCGGCTGCCGGGTCGTCTCGGGTCCCTACACCACCAACAGCCGCACGGCGTTTTTCGATCGCAGCGCCGACCGGCTGCAGCTGCGCGGCGACCCGGTCGTGCTGACCGACTCCGATCGGATCACGGCGCAGGAGATCGACCTGCGCCCCGCGAAGCAGGCCCTCGAGGCGCGCGGCGACGTGCGCACCGTGTCGCTGCGGCAGTCGGGCAACGTCCCGGGGTTCGGGACCGCGGGCGCCGTGTCGTTCCAGGCGGCGCGCCTGAACGCCGAGCAGGCGGAGCACAAGGCGACCTACGACGGCGGGGCGCGCGCCTGGCAGGAGGGCACGAGCCTGCAGGCCGACACCATCATCGTGGACGAGGGAGCGCACCAGATCCGGGCGGCGGGCAACGTCATGTCCCGCTTCACCGAGCGGCCCTCGCCCCGCGACCCGACCGGCCGGCCCGTCGCGACCAGCGTCACGGCCCGGCGCCTGACGGTGGACGACGCCAAAGGGACCGCCCTCTATGAAGAGGACGCGCGCCTGGTGCGTCCCGACGCCACCCTGACCGGCTCGACCATCACGCTGGAGACCCGCGCCGCCGGGAGGCGCCGCGAGCTGCAGCGGGTGCTGGCCAACGGGTCGGTGTCGGCGCGCCACGCCGGCGCATTCGCCACCGCGTCCGCCGCGGAGTACCTTCCGGATCGGCAGACCCTCGAGCTGACCGACGAGAACGGGCTCGCCGAGGTGGTGGACAGCGCCACCGGACGTTCGATGAAGGGACGGAGCCTCACCTATGACCTGGCCGGGGACCGCGTGCTGACGGAGGCCGCCGCCGGCGCCCGGACCTGGATCACCCTGACACCCGGGGGAACGAGAGCCGTTGAGCCACCACCATCTCGCCATTGAAGGGCTCTCCAAGAGCTACCGCGGCCGCGCCGTCATCCGCGACATCTCGCTCGAAATCGGGCCGGGAGAGGTGGTCGGCCTCCTGGGGCCGAACGGGGCCGGCAAGACGACCACGTTCTACTGCGTCGTGGGGCTGGTGCGGCCCGACGCCGGACGGGTGCTCCTCGGGGGGCACGACGTGTCGCGGCTGCCGATGTACCTCCGGGCGCGCAACGGCATCAGCTACCTCCCTCAAGAACCTTCGATCTTCCGCCGCATGACGGTGGAGGAGAACATCGTCGCCATCCTCGAGACCCTGGACATGCGCCGCCAGGAGATTCGCCAGAGGACCGCCGAGGTGCTGGAGGAGCTGCGGATCAGCCACCTGGCGAAGAGCCGGGCCTACAACCTCTCGGGCGGGGAGCGGCGCCGGGCCGAGATCGCCCGCGCCCTGGCCATTTCCCCCTCCTTCATCCTGCTGGACGAACCTTTCTCGGGAATCGATCCGATTGCGGTTGCGGATATCCAGAAAATCATCTATCAATTGAAAGCCAAGGGAATCGGCCTCCTGATGACGGACCACAATGTCCAGGAGACCCTGCGGATTACCGACCGGGCGTGCATCATCGCCGAAGGACGGATCTTCCGGAAAGGGACTCCGGACGAGCTGGCGGCCGATCCGCGGGTGCGCGAGGTGTACCTCGGCGAGGGGTTCCGTCTCCTCGACCGGGCGGCCGCCTCCCCCCTGGACTGAGGAGAACACCGAGGAGTCATGGCGCTCGAGCAGAAACTCCACTTAAGGTTGTCGCAGAAGCTGATCATGACGCCGTCGCTGCAGCAGGCGATCAAGCTGCTGCAGATGACGAAGCTCGAGCTGCAGGAGGA
>DASYQE010000307.1:0-9274 GCA_036005805.1 Candidatus Polarisedimenticolia bacterium
CTTGCGCACCTCGAGCGCCTTGATTTCGTCCTGAAGCTTCGCCAGCGTGTCCTCGAGCTCGGCCTTCTTCCCCTCGAGGTCGGTGGCCTTCGCGACCGCCTTGTCGCGCTCGCCGATGAGCCCCATCTCGCGCGCCCGCACGACGGCGAGCGGCGACGACTTGGCGTCTCCCTGCGCGACCCAGGTGCCGAAGAAGTCCTTCGCCGGGTCGTAGTAGAAGTGGACCTTGTTCCCCTTCTGCAGCCCGGTGTCGAGGATGTTGATCCGGCCCACCAGCTCCTTGGCGCGCGCCTCGGGGATCTTCTGGGTCTCCACCAGCCACTTCACCGCCATCTTCATGTGGGTGTCGCCCGGCTTCACGTCGAGCCCGTCGCCGGGGAGCTTCGCCTCGAGCTCGCCCACCTTCCCCTGCAGCTCGCGGATCTTCTTCATGTTCGCGACGACTTCCGACAGCACGCCCTTGTAGGACGGATCCTTCTCGTCCTTGATCATCTGGTCGAACGCCTGCTGTTCCTCGGTCGACAACCCCTGCAGGAAGACCTGCGACGGGTTGATCTGCTTGCGGCCGAGCATCTCCATGCGGGTGTTGAACTGGGCGATGCGCGCGTAGATGTCGCGGGTGTTGCTGTCGATGCCGTCGCGCGCTTCCTTCAGCTCGTTGAGCAGGACGTCGGGAGAGGCTGGAAGAGGCTTCTCGGTGAGCTTGCGGGGCTTCATGGCGTCGTAGGTGTACCAGCCACCGCCGATGAGCAGGATCGCCGCGAGCGTGAGGCCGCCCCACTTCAGGAACGGCTTGAAGTTCTTCCTCGGCCGCTCGTCGGGCAGCTTGAGGTCATCGACAGGGTCGAACAGGCTCGCCATGCTCGGGTCCTCTCCCTCTGTGTGGGTCCGGTCATTTTAGCCAAGGGGCGGGCGCGACGCAACGCCCTCGCCAGACGGGATTTGGGCCGGCGCGGGGGTCCGCCCGCGCCCAGGCCCGGGCGTGGAACACCTTCGCCGGGACGCCCGTAAGAAGAGAGGTGGCGCGGCGATTCGGCTACACTTCTTTCATCATGGCACTCGTCTTCCGGACTCCGGCCGTCTCGAGGACTGCGCTCACGGGAGCGCTCCTCGTCGGCTCCCTCGCGGGGATCCTCCTCATGCCGGGGAGCTCGGACCCGGCCGCCTCGACCGAATCGGCCGCGGCCGAGTTCCGGCTCCTGGCGGGCGGGGGTTCGCTGTTCTTCTGGGACGGGGCCTCGACGGAGCTCTCCCCCGCCCCTGCGGGCATCGCCTCGCCTTCGCAGGGGTTCCGCTCGGTCCTGGCGCTGGGCGGAGGTCGAGTCCTCCTGGTCGAGCCGGCGGCGCCCTCCCCCGGCAAGGAGAAGGAAAGAAACCTCAGGGAGGGCGAGGCGGTCATCCTCGGGGTGCGCGGGACCTCGACCGAGCGGGGTCCCGTGGTGGGATTCGAGGGGGCGCCGCAGGCCGCGGCCGTGTCTCCCGACGGGCGACGCGCCTTCGTCCTCGCTTGGCGCGGCAATCCCGGCCTCCAAGGGAGCCGCGGCTGGCTACATGCCATCGATCTCGAACGGGGCGAGGTGCTCGATTCGAGCCTCCTCTCCTCGGTCGCCTCGGGGATCGCCACGGACGCCGAGGGCAGGCGCCTGTACGTGGCGCTGAAAGACCGGATCCAGACCTACGGCGCCGAGCCGATGCGGGTCTCGTGGCAGTACCGCTCCCCCGGAGCCAACGGGCCGATCGCGGTGGCGCCGCGCCGGGACGTGCTGGCGGTCGGGCGCGGCGCGCAGCTGGCGCTCTTCGACGCCGAGGCGGTCGCCGCCCGCACGCCCGAGGAACGCCGGTCGCGCACCGATGACGCCACCACCGTGGCGACCCTGCCCTTCAGCGTCTCCCGGCTGGCGTGGGCGCGGGACGGCTCGCTCCTCGCCGCCATCAGCCAACAGGGGCTGGTGTTCCTCGATCCGGGAACCGGCGCGCTGCTCTGGCCCACGGCGTCCGTCATCGATTTCGCCGGCGCGACCGACGCCCAGGTGCTCGAGTTCCCCGGTCCCGACCACGATGTGGTCGTGGCCCTGACCCCGGGAGGCACCGTCTCCGCCCTGCGAGCCCCGGTCCCCTCCCTGCCCCCACCGGCCGCCCGGCCCGAGATCGGGGCGGCGCCGGTGGTCGTCCCTCCTCCAGTCGCCGGGCCGACGCAGGAGGTGGCCTCCGCGCCCAAGGCCGTCCACGCGGCGGAGACTGGGCCTGCGGCAGCCGGGTCGAAGCCGGACCATCCGAAGCCCAACGTTCCTGATACGCCGCCGGCTGCCGCACTGGCCTCGGCCACAGCGCCGACCGCGACGCCGGGGAGCCTGCCCGGCGCTCCCACGAATCCGGAGGCGGCGACTCCGGCGCCGGGCGAGAGTGTTCCGGCCGAGCACCAGGATGAAGGGCCGCCGGTGCTCCGCGGACGTGTGACCGGGAACCTCGAGGGCGTGAAGACGATCGTCCTCTACGGGCCGGACAACATCCTGAAGGAGGCGACGCGCGTCGCGGTCCAGCCGGACGGCACCTGGACCCTGCCTCTCCCCGCCCCGGGCCACTACCGCGTCGTGGCGATCAGCGACGGTTCGACGCCGATCCCGGTCGTCCCGTCCTTCCGGACGGTGAATGTGCGCGCGGGGATCGCCGAGTCGGGAATCGACTTCGAGGTCCGCCCGGCGCCCTGAACCTCAGGCGGGCCGGCGGCCGAGCGCCAGCCCGAACATCCAGCCCATCAGGCGGAACGGCAGGAAGAGCACGAAGAACGCGAAGCGCACCGCCGCGATCACCACCGCCACGCCGAGCAGCAGCGGGATGGAGATCAGCGCGAACAGGAACGCCAGCAGTCCGAAGAAGACCAGCGCGCCGAACAGGAACAGTCCGAAGCCCATCAGCGCACCCGCGGGACGTACGGCATCGCCAGCACGTCATCGGAAATCGGCAGCTGCCCCGTCTCCACGAACTCGCGCACCTGGCCGCGCAGGCGTTCGAGCCCGGTCGCGGTCGAGTCGGACGAATCGTCGCGCGAGAAGATCTCCTGGAAGAACGATTTCGGCGCGGGCACCTCGACGAGCTGCACCTTCCCCTTCGGATCCAGGTGGGCCAGCTCGGCCGCGCGCTCGATGGCGGTGGGCAGCCCTCCCAGCTCGTCGATGAGCCCGAGCTTCAGGGCGTCCTCGCCGCTCCAGATGCGCCCCTGGGCGACGGCGTGGATCTCGTCGAAGGTCTTGCCGCGTCCCTGCGCCACCTTGCCGACGAAATCCTTGTAGATGCGCTCGAGCCAATCCTTGAAGAGGGCGCGCTCCTCCGGCGTGTACTGCTGGTCGGTGGCGTAGAAGGTGGCGTGCTTGCCGCGCTGGATGTAGTCGGAGGTGATTCCGAGCATCTCCCAGAAATCCTTGGTGACCAGCTTGCCGGCGAGCACGCCGATGGACGCGGTGATCGTTCCCGGCTGCGCGATGATCTTGTCGGCGCCGATCGCCACGAAGTAGCCGCCGGAGCCGGCCACGTCCCCCATCGACACGACGATCGGCTTCTTGCCCTTGGTCAGCGTCACCTCGCGCCAGATGATGTCGGAGGCGACGTACGAGCCGCCGGGGCTGTCGACGCGGAAGACGATCGCCTTGATCGAATCGTCCTCCCGCGCCTCCTTGATGGCGGCCGCGACCGTGTCCGAGCCCATGCTCGCCGAGCCGGTGACCGGGTTGCGGTCGCTCTCGCCGCGCGTCACGCCGCCGACCCCGTAGATGAGGGCGATGCGCGCTCCCTCGTCCCAGTAGCGCCCGCCCTTGAGATACTTGCGCACTTTGACGATCGGCAGCTTGCCGCCGTTCTTCTCCGTCAGGTAGGTGATCAGCTCGTCGCGGTAGCCGAGGTGATCGACGAGCTTCGCCTCGAGCGCCTGCGGCCCGAGGTACGGCCCGCCGTCGACGGCCGCCTGCACCTCGTCGTCGGTCATCTTGCGGCCCTCGGCGATCCCCTGCCGCACCTGGCGGTAGAGGCTGTCGATGATCGCCTCCATCGCCTCGCGGAACGGCGCGTTCATCGACTTGTCGGTGTAGAAATTCATCGCGTTCTTGTACTTGCCGATGTGGTCGTAGTCCGGGTAGACCTTGAGCTTGTCGAGGACCCCGCGGATGAACGGCACCTCCGACCGGAAGCCGGTGAGGTTCACGTCTCCGGGAGGCGCGATCCAGATCTCCTGGCAGGCGGTGGCGAGGTAGTAGAGGCCGGTGCCGGGGCCGAACTCGCCGGCGGTCTCGCTCCAGGCGATGGTCCACTTGCCCTTGGCGTGGAACGCCTTGATGGCGTCGCGCAGCTCCTGGACGCGCCCGAATCCCATCGACGGCCGCTTCACCGTCAGGAGCAGCCCGTTGATGCGCGGGTCGTCCTTGGCGCGCAGGATCGCCTCTTCGTAGTCGCGCAGCGACAGCCGTCGGCTGCCGAAGACCTCCCCGAACGGCTCGCTCGGGGACTGTTCCGTGATGTCGTCGTCGAGCACGACCTCGAGCACGCTGCCGCTCGACGGGACGCGCGACTGCCGCGCCATGAGTCCGATCCCGATGAGACCGGCCACGATCACGCCCACCACCACCAGGCCGGTCCTTCCGCTCCTCGTCATCAAGCCTCCCTCGCCTCTTTCCTGTGCCCGCGCCCTGACAGAAGCGACAGGAACACGCCGAAGCCGATGCCGATCATACCGAAGAGCACCTCCCGGGGCTCCAACCGGGTGAGCAGGACCAGGATGGCCAACCCCGTCAGGGCCGGGACCGTCCCCGCGAGAACCCGGCTTCTCCCCGGCCCTGCCGCTTCCGGCGCGGCTTTCCGCAGATCGGGCACCAGGCACGCGGCGCAGCAGGCCGCGAAGATGACGAGCCTGGTCCCGGAGGAGATCGCCGCCAGGAAGGCATAGCCGCCGGCGATCGCCAGGACCGTCGCGAGACCACCGGTCAGAAGCGATGCCCTGACGGGCGTGCGGCTCCCCGGATGCAGGGCGCCGAACCACGCGGGGATTCGGCCGGCCGACGACATGGCGTAGACCATCCGGGTGCCGCCGAGCAGGCTCGAAAGGCTGCAGCCGGCCATCGACAGCGCCGCCGCGAAGGTGATCGCCAGGCGTCCCGCCTGGCCGAACTCCATCGCCGCGAGGGTGGCGAGCGGCGCCTTCTCCGATCCGAGGTCGGGAAGGGCGCCGAGCGCCGCGACGTGCACCAGCAGATAGATGGCGCAGACGCAGCCGACGGTGGCGAGAAGCGCTCTCGGCATGTCGCGCCGCGGGTCCTTCGATTCCTCCGCCGGAACCACCATGCTCTCGAACCCGGTGAAGGCGTACATCAGCAGGAGCACCGCGCGCAGGAACGGGGCCGCCTCGGCGCCGTGCGGCAGCAGACGCGACGGCTCGACGAGCAGAAGTCCCGCCAGCCCGACGACCACGAGCGGCACGACCTTGAGGAGGGCGAAGAGATCGGCGGCGCGCGCCGCCTGCCGGATCCCCGCGATGTCGAGCCCGGTCACGAGCAAAGCCGCCAGCACGATCACAGCCGCCCGCGGCACCGGCCTCGCGAGGACGGGCCAGAGCGCCCCCAGGTACAAGGCGGCGCCGTTGAGCAGGTTTCCCATCGCCGTCGTGCGCGCGAACCAGAAGAGCCATCCGGCCAGGAAACCCGCCAGCGGCCCGAACGCCTGCTCGATGTAGGCGTAGGTGCCGCCCGAGGTCTCGAAGCGCGCGGCCAGGCGTCCGAGGACCGTCCCGATCCCCAGGACCACGAGGCTCGCGGCGAGGTAGGCGGGCACGCTGGCCGCGCCGAGCAGCGCCGCGGCGGTCGCGGGCAGGATGAAGATGCCGCCGCCGATGACCGAGTTGATGCCGATGGTGGTGAGCCGAACCAGGCCGAGGTGACGGAGCGGCCGGATGGGACCGCTCCCCGGCGCCTCAGTGGAAGGTACGGGTGCGGCTACGGGTGCCCCTTCGCCCGGCAGGCGTCGCAGAGGCACAGCTCGCGCAGGCGTTCGAAGGTGTAGATGCCGGTGTTGTGGCCGTCGCTCCAGGTGAGCTGGTAGCCGTAACGCCCGACCGGCCGGACCTCGAGCAGGACGATGTCGTCCGGGATCGCCGCGGCGGTGATGCGCCGCTCGCCGGTCCACTCGTCTTCACAGTGGGCGCAGCGGCAGGCGAGGCGCAGCGGCTTCGGCTCGAGAACGGTGACATGGCCGTCCGGCCAGACGAGGGAGAGCCCGCCCGCGGCGGTTTTCTCGGACCGCCGGGGGACGATCACGTCAGGGCTTCTACTTCCCCGGTGCGCCGCCGGCCGGCGGCGCGCCGCCCGCCTGCTGGGCCGCCGCGGGAATCGGGATGTTCTGCTTCTGCAGCTCGGCGTTGATCGCCGCCGCGAACTCGTTGAACGGCTTGGCGCCCGACAGGAACTTGCCGTTGACGAAGAACGCCGGGGTGCCGGTGACGCCGAGGGACGTCCCCTCCGCCTTGTCGGCATCGATCGCCGACTTGCCGTGCGCCGTGTCGAGGGACTCCTTGAAGCGCTTGACGTCCAGGCCGAGGTCCTTGGCGTACTGCTCGTACTGCGCCCGGTTCATCTTGTCCTGGGCCGCGAAGATCTTGTCGTGCATCGGCCAGAACTTCCCCTGCTCGTTGGCCGCCTGCGCCGCCATGGCGGCCGGCATCGCGTTGGGATGGAAATCCAGCGGGAAGTGCTTCCAGACGATGCGGACCTTGTCGCCGTACGCTTTCTGAATCTGGTCGAGGGTCGGACCGACCCTCGCGCAGAAGGGTCACTGGAAGTCGGAGAACTCGGCGATGGTGACCGGCGCCGACTTCGGTCCCTCGTACGGGGCTCCTTCGTACTTCACGGTGTAGACCTTGTTCGGGTCCGGGCCGCGCTGCGCCGGGGCGGCGGCGCGCGAACCCATCGTGTCCACCTTGGTGGCCACCTGGGTGAGCCGGGTCTCGAGGGCCGACATCCGCTCCACCATGCTCTTCTGGAGCGTCGTCGTCTCCTGCCAGGTCATGATCCCGAGGGCCAGCACGGCGGCCAGCCCGATCAACGTCGCCATCTCGGTCCAGGTCAGGCCTGAGCCGCGGCGCACCGGGGGGCCTTCTTTCAGATTCGGTCGGTTCGACATGGGTGAATCCCTCTCCGGGCGTGAATTCTAGGGATCGCAGGGCGAAAGCGCAACCTTCAGCGGGTTTCCTGGACCGCCCTGGTCAGGGCCGGGACGATTTCGAAAAGGTCGCCGACCACGCCGACGTCGGCCACACCGAAGATCGGCGCGTCCGGGTCCTTGTTGATGGCGACGATGTAGCCCGAGCCGCGCATCCCGACGAGGTGCTGGATCGCCCCCGAGATGCCGCAGGCGATGTATAGCTTCGGGCTCACGGTCACGCCGCTCGAGCCGATCTGGTGCTCGTGCGGCAGCCAGCCGGAGTCGGTCACCGGACGCGATGCCCCGACCTGCCCTCCGAGCGCCTGGGCGAGGTCGCGGATGATGGAGAACTTCTCGGCCGCCCCGAGCCCGCGCCCGCCCGAGACGATGACCGCCGCCTGGGTCAGGTCGAGCCCGCCCGATTCGCCCTTGCGCACTTCGACGAAGCGGGCCTTGAGATCGCCCGCGCCGATGCCGGGGTCGATCGTGCGCACCGTTCCCTGCGTGGTTCCGGAGAACGGCGCGGAGGCGCCGCGCTGCACCGTGGCGATCGCCAGCGGCGCATCGCCGGCTTCGATCTCCTGGACGAACTTGCCGTTGAACGCCTTGCGCGTGAAGCGCGGCTTGCCACCCGGAGCGCCGACCGCGGAGCACTCGGTGGCGAGAGGCGCGCCGAGCCCGGCGGCGACGTGCGGCGCCACGTCCCAGCCGTTCGGCGTGTGGCCGAGCAGGATCAGGACCGGCGCTTCCGCTTTCGCCTGCGCCTCGATGACGGCGTCGTAGCCGTCGCAGGTGTAGTTCTCGAGGGCCGCCGACTCCGCCGCGATCACCTCGGCGGCGCCGCGCCCGGCGATCTGCCGCGCGGCCGCGTCGAGGCCCTTCCCGATGACCAGGGCTTTCACGCCGTCCGGGCCCCAGCCGGCTTCGCCGGCGATCTTGTGCGCCAGTCCGAGCAGCTCCCAGGTGATGTCCCGGACCGCTCCGCCTTCCTGCTCCGCGACGACCAGGATCTTCGCGCCCATCACAGCACCCCCGTCTTCTCGCGGATGCGCTTGACCAGTTCCTTCGCGACCTCGTCGGCCGACCCCTTGAGGATCTCCGCCCCCTTTCCCTTGGGAGGGATGGCGAGCCGCACGGTCTTGAAGCGCGCCGCCGAGGCGGTGACCTGGGCCGGATCGAGACCGATCTCGGCGAGGCCGACGGTTTTGATCTCCTTCTTCTTCGCCGCCATGATCCCCTTGAGGCTGGCATAGCGCGGCTCGTTGATGCCGGTCTGCACGGCGACGACCGCCGGCAGGGTCATCTCGACCACCTGCACCTTCTGGTTCTCCAGCTCACGCTCGACCCGGATCGTCCCCTCCCCCAGCTCCGCTTTCAACACGGCGGTGGCGCAGGGGCGGCCGAGCAGGCGCGCCACCAGCGCGGGCGTCTGCGTGTAGTTGTCGTCGTCCGCCTGCAGGCCGCCGAAGATCAGCGAGAAGCCTTCGTCCTTGACGGCGGCGGCGATGACCCGGGCGATCGACAGCGGATCCGCCCCGGCGAGCCGGTCGTCCTTGACGTGGATGGCCCGGTCGGCCCCGGTGGCGAGACAGGTGCGCAGCGCCGTCGCAGCCCGCTCCGGGCCGACCGACAGCGCCACGACCTCGGTCGCCTTCCCCTGGTCCTTCAGGCGCAGCGCCTCTTCGAGGGCGTAGCGGTCGTAGTCGTTGAGTCCGTAGGTGAGGTTCCCCTCGTCCACCCACGTGCCGGCCGCGTTGACGCGGAACGGCGAGTCGGTGTTGGGGACCTGCTTGACGAGAACGAGCGTCTTCATGCGGCTCCGTCACGCGTGCGATGCGCTGTGAGGAATGAATGAGCGACTGTGGTGCGAAGCCGGAATCTTACAACGAAAGAATTCCCCGGGGCCGGACTGCCTTGTCCCTTGGGCAGCCGGCTCCCGGGTTCCTGGCGACAACGGAGAGGACGGCGACGCGGGCCGCCCTCTGGGCGGATCGGCGGGTCAGGACTGGTGATCGCCCGGATGGTCCGATGTCGCGCTGCGTGCCGGGCCTTCAGGCCCGATGTCCGGGACGACGCACGAGTCGCCGTCACGCGG
>DASYQE010000308.1:0-1686 GCA_036005805.1 Candidatus Polarisedimenticolia bacterium
GTGCAGCCGCTGACCCGGACACCGTGCAGGAGCGCCGCCGCCTGCGCTCCGGTGCCCGGGAAGGCGGGCAGGAGCGACGGATGGATGTTCAGGATCCGCCCGCGGAAGCGGGCGATGAACCACGGCGAGAGGAGACGCATGTAGCCGGCGAGGCAGACCAGCGCCACGCCGCGCTGCTCCAGCTCGGACGCCATGCTCCGATCGTGCGCCTCGCGCGTGGCGCTGTCGCGGTGGTCGATCACGAGCACCTCGACGCCGCGCCGGCGCGCCGCCGCGATCCCGGCGGCCTCCGGCACGTTGCAGACGACGACCGCGACCTCGGCGCGCAGGGCCCCGGTCCTGATGCGGTCGAGGAGGGCGAGCAGGTTCGACCCGCGCCCCGAGATCAGCACGCCGATCCGCCGGGACGGGCCCGCCTTCGGGCGCCGGGCGGGCGGCATCCTCAGATCAATCCGCGGACGAGGTAGAAGCCGGCGGCGACGCTGCAGGCGAGGAGGGTCAGGGCGAGGTAGGCGGCGGCCCGCTTGCCGCGGCGGCGCGCCACCTGGACGATCGTCAGCGTCAGGAGCAGGACGGCGCTCACCACGAAGAGCACCGCCATGGCGCTCAGGAACGCGGCGTAGAGGTCCATCCTTCCTCCGTCGCGGCGGCGGCGCGCCCGTAGATCACCTTGCGGTTCCCCGGCACGATCTCGCCGATGCGCCAGTGCCGCTCGCCGACGCGGCCGAGGTGCAGGAGCACCTCCGCCTCGCGGTGCGCCGGCACGACCAGCACCATGCCGATGCCGACATTGAAGGTGCGGAGCATCTCCTCGTCGGCGATGCCCCCGTCGCGCTGCAGCAGGCGGAAGATCGGCGGCACCGGCCAGGACCCCAGGTCGATGCGCGCCGCCGTCCCCTTCGGAAGGATGCGCGGGATGTTGTCGGTGAAGCCGCCGCCGGTGATGTGGGCCAGGCCGAACAGCGTCCCGGTCGGCACGAGGTCGCGCAGGATGTGCAGATACGACCGGTGCACGGCGAGCAGCTCCTCGCCGATGCTCCGCCCCAGCTCCGGCAAAACCGTCTGCGGCTTGAGTCCGCGCCGCTCGAAGAAGACCTTGCGGGCGAGCGAGTAGCCGTTGGTGTGCAACCCCGAGGAGGGCAGCCCGATCAGCACGTCGCCGGGCGAGATGCGCGATCCGTCGATGAGGTGCGCCCGATCGACGGCCCCGACGATGAAACCGGCCAGGTCATACTCCCCCGGCTTGTAGAGATCGGGCATCTCGGCCGTCTCGCCTCCGAGCAACGCGCAGCCGTTGTCGCGGCACGCCTTCGCCATCCCCGAGGCGAGATCGACCAGCACCTGCGGGACGACCTTCCCCATGGCGATGTAGTCGAGGAAGAACAGCGGCACCGCCCCCTGGACCAGGATGTCGTTGACGCAGTGGTTCACCAGGTCCTGCCCGACCGTCGTGTTGTCGCCGAGGCGCATGGCGATCTTGATCTTCGTCCCGACTCCGTCGGTGCTGCCGACCAGGACGGGCCGCTTCCAGGCGCCCGCATCGAGCAGGTCGAACAGGCCGCCGAACGAGCCGATCTCCCCGAGAACGCCGCGCCGGTGGGTGCCCCGCGCGACGCCCTTGATCCGCTCGATCGCCTTCATCTTGGCGTCGATGTCCACGCCGGCGTCGCGGTAGGTCAGCCCGCG
>DASYQE010000309.1:0-15018 GCA_036005805.1 Candidatus Polarisedimenticolia bacterium
ATAGGGAAGCGCGGCCCCGCCTCCGAACGCCCGGAGGCGACCCGGATTCCGCCCCGGGTTTCGCAGACGACTGCCTCCCCCGGGGCGCCCGCCGGACGGCCGCTTCAGGCCGGGAGCGCTTGACGGGTTCGGGGGCGGACGATACCATCGCGCCCATTCAGTCGGAGGTGGGGATGCGCGAAGCAGGAAGGATGGCGGCCGCGGCCGCTGTCGTGATGGTGGTCGCCCTTCTGGGCTGCGGCGGCGGAGCGAAGGACAAAGACAGCACGCCGACGGCGTCCGGAGCGACACCGCCCGCGCAGGATCGGGACAACCCCGCGCCGCAGGCGTCCAACCCCGCGAATCCCGACCCGGCGGCTCCCAACCCGGCCGGCGGGGACCAGTACGACCCGGCCACCGCGGCGGGGGCCGTCAAGGGCGTTCCCGCCCCGACCAACACCGGACAGATCGAGGCGGTGGCCAACTACTTCGCCGAGCTGCCGGGCTTCGACCTGGCGCCTCTGGGCGAGAGCGGCAAGGCGAAATTCCTCCACCGGGTGAACAGCGAGCTCTGCACGTGCGGCTGCAAGAACGACACGCTCGCCTTCTGCCTGGTGAACGATCCCAAGTGCCCCCAGGTGAAAGGGCTCGTCCAGGGGGTCTACGACGAGGTGAAATCCGGCCGATAAGCGCACCGAGGCCGAGGGAGACACCATGAAGGTCTACGACATCCCGGACATCCGCAACGTCGGCCTCATCGGACACGGCTCCTCCGGCAAGACCTCGCTGGCATCCGGCCTGCTCTTCGCCTCGGGGGCGGTCAACCGCCTCGGCAAGGTCGACCAGGGCAACACGATCACCGACCACGACGAGGAAGAGATCGCCCGCAAGGTGTCGATCTCCTCGGCCCTCTGCCACGCCGAGTGGAAGAAGACCAAGCTCAACCTCATCGACACCCCCGGCTATGGCGCTTTCATCGCCGACGCGCGCGCCTGCCTGCGGGTCGTCGACGGCGCCGTGCTGCTGGTGGACGGCGTGTCGGGGGTCGAGGTGCAGACCGAGGAAGCCTGGGCCTTCGCGCAGGAGTTCAACCTCCCCCTGCTCATCGCCGTCAGCCGCCTCGACCGCGAGAACGCCTCGCTCGAGCGCGCCATGGCCTCGATCACCGAGGCGTTCGGCCGTCAGGCGGTGCCGATCCAGGTGCCGATGGGGACCGAGCGCGCCTTCAAGGGCGTCATCGATCTCGTCAGCCTGAAAGGTTCCCTCTACGGCGACGACGAGAGCGGCAAGTTCCAGACCCTCGACGCGCCCAGCCCGCTGCCGCCGGAGACCAAGGCGGCGCGCGATCGCCTCATGGAGGCGGTCGCCGAGGTGGACGACGCCCTCATGGAGAAGTTCTTCTCCGCGGGCGAGCTGAGCCAGGAGGACCTGGTGGCGGGCCTGACGCGCGGCATCCGGGCGCGGCGGATCTTCCCGGTGGTGTGCACGGCGGGGGCGCACAACATCGCCATGCATCCCCTCCTCGACGCGCTGGTCTCCTACATCCCCAACCCGGGCGAGCGCGGGCCGTTCGTCGGCGAGAACCCGAAGGATCACGCGGTCGCCGAGCGCAAGGGCACGGCCGACGAGCCGTATTCGGCCTACGTCTTCAAGACCATCGCCGACCAGTATTCCGGGAAGATTTCGCTGTTCCGCGTCTATTCCGGGGTGCTCAAGTCGGACAGCACCGTGCACAACGCCTCGCGCCACGTGGACGAGCGCGTCGGCTCGCTCGCGTCCATGCAGGGGAAGGAGATGCAGCCGGTCCCCGAGGTGCGCGCCGGCGACATCGGCGCCGTGGCCAAGCTGAAGGAGTCGGCGACCGGCGACACCCTGGCCGACAAGGCGCACGCCATCGTCTACCCGAAGCTCGTCTTCCCCGAGCCGTCGATCTCCTTCGCGCTCAACCCGAAGTCGCGCGCCGACGAGGACAAGATCTCCCAGGTGCTGCACCGCGTCGTCGAGGAAGACCCGACCATCCAGTACCGCCGCGATCCGCAGACGCACGAGCTGATCCTCTCGGGGAACAGCGACCTGCACGTCGAGGTCGTGGTCGCGAAGATGAAGAAGAAGTTCGGGCTCGAGGCGGTGCTGCACGCCCCGAAGGTCCCTTACTTCGAGACGATCAAGAAGAAGTCCGAGGCGCAGGGGCGTCACAAGAAACAGACCGGCGGGCACGGTCAGTTCGGCGACTGCTGGATCAAGCTCGAGCCCCTGCCGCGCGGCGCCGGCTTCGAGTTCGTGGACGACATCTTCGGCGGCTCCATCCCGAAGAACTTCATCCCGTCGGTGGAGAAGGGCATCCAGGAGGCGCGCGTGCACGGCTTCCTCGCCGGGTACCCGGTGGTGGACTTCCGCGTCGTCCTGTTCGACGGCTCGTACCACACGGTCGATTCCTCCGACATGGCGTTCAAGATCGCCGGCTCCATCGCGTTCAAGGCGGCGATGGAGAACGCCGGCGCGACCCTGCTCGAGCCGGTGATGAACGTCGAGATCGTCGCCCCGGAGCAGTTCATGGGCGATCTCATGGGGGACCTGAACTCCCGGCGCGGCCACGTCCAGGGGATGGCGTCGCAGGGACGCTCGCAGGTCATCAAGGCGACCGTGCCGCTCGTCGAGATGCTGTCGTACGCCTCCATCCTGAAGTCGATCACCGGCGGGCGCGGCTCCTACCGCATGACCATGCGCGGCTACGAGGAGGTTCCGGCGCACCAGCAGGGCAAGATCATCGCCGCCCACAAGGCCCAGAAGGAAAAAGAGGCGGCGGCCCATTAGCGTTTCGGCCGGCCCGGAGCATCGCCGCGCGCCGGCCGTCGGAGCCGGTCCGAATTCCGGGCGGGTCCTGCTCCTCGGTGCCGAGGAGAACCCCGCCCTCGTCGTCCTCGCGTCGCTCGCCCGCGCCGGCGTCGAGGTGCACGCCGCCAGCCACCGTCGCATCAACGTCGGCTTCTTTTCGCGCCATCCTTCGCGTCGCCTCCTCACGCCGCCGCCGACCGAGGTCGAGCGTTACACGTCGTTCCTGCTGGAGCACGTCCGCCGCACCGGCTACGACGTCATCCTGTCGGCCGGGGACGATCCGACCTGGGCCCTGGTGCAGCACCGCGAGGAGTTCGCCGCCCTGGCCGGCGTCCCCTACCCGGACGCCGCGACCTATGCCATCTGCCGCGACAAGTCGCTGACGATGCGGGCGGCGGCGCGGCTCGGCGTGCCGACTCCCCGCACCTTCGAGCCGGAACGAGACGGCCTCGACGCCATCGCCGCGGCGCTGCCGTTCCCGGTCGTCATCAAGCCGAACGTCAGCGACGGCGCGCGCGGCATCTCCTACCCGGCCAGTCTCGAAGCGCTGCGCCGCGATCTCCCGGAGACCGTGCGCCGCTTCGGCCCGTGCCACGTGCAGGAATACATCCCGCAGACGGCCGGCCAGTACAAGGCCGAGGTGCTGGTGGATCGCGATCGCACCGTGCGCGGCTGGTGCGCCTTCCACAAGATTCGCTACTATCCGCCCTCCGGCGGCTCGAGCACGCTCAACCGCGCCGTGGAGCGCCCCGACGCCCTGGCGAACGCCGCGCGCATCCTGCAGGGGATCGGATGGTACGGGCTGGGGGACTGCGACTTCATCGAGGACCCGCGCGACGGGACGCTCAAGCTCATGGAGATCAACCCGCGCTTCACCCGTCCGCTCAAGGTGTGCGTGCAGGCCGGCGTGGACTTCCCGCTCCTGCTCTACCGCATGGCGCGCGGCGAGCAGCCCGACCCGACGCTCACCTACCGGCTCGGCACGATGGTGCGCTACCTGCCGGCCGACCTGACCTGGTTCCTGCGATCGAAGGACCGCTTCCGCGCGCGCCCCGGCTTCCTGCGCACCTTCTTCGAGGCGGACAGCGACGAGGTCTTCACCTTCGGCGATCCGGGAACGGGTCTCGGCTACCTGCTGTCCTACGGCCTCGATCTGCTGCACCCGAAGAGCCGGGAGTTCCGCCTGAGGCTCGGAGGAGCGGCGCCGAAGGCGTCCGGCAAGTGACGCTGCGATGCTGACGGTGCTGCTGGGCATCGTCGTGGCCGCCGCGGCGTCGGCGCTGATCTTCGTCGCTCACGCCTGGTACCAGGAGCACCGTCCCGATCGCATCCCGGTCCTCCTCTACCATCGCTTCCTGTCGCGCGCGGCGTACGAGCGCGGCGAAATACAGAGCGCGGAGCGCACCTACGTCGCCTTCGACGACGACTTCGCCGCCGAGATGCAGGCCCTGCGCGACGACGGTTACACGCCGATCGACCTCGACGAGTACGCCGACGCGCTGGACGGCAAGCGTCCTTTTCCGAACAAGGGCATCGTCATCACCATCGACGACGGGTTCCGCAGCGTCTACCTCCATGCCTTCCCGATCCTGAGGCGGCTGGGGATGAAGGCGGTTTTCTTCGTCACCCCCGACAAGTCGGCTTACAACTTCACCAAGAACGCCGCGACCGACCAGCCGGCCACCGACGCCGAGCTGCGGGAGATGAGTGAAGCGGGGATCGCCATCGAGTCGCACGGCATGACGCACCGTTACCTCACCACGCTGGACGACAACACCATCCGCTGGGAGATGGAGGAGTCGCGCCGCGTCCTGACGGAACGCTTCGGCCGCCCGGTGCGCCATCTGGCGATCCCGAGCGGCGCTTACGATCGGCGGGTCCGCGGCCTCGTCGCCACGTGCGGCTACCGCGTCGTCTTCGCCAGCCGCAAGGGCACCAACCACGCCGGGGTCGACAGGCTGGCGATGCGCCGGCTGGTGGTCGGGCGCGGTTTCGGCGCCGCCGGTCTCAGGCACCTGCTGCGTCCTTCGACCGCCTTCCAGCTGCGTCTCGCGAGCGGCGTCCAGAACGCCGTGCAGTCGGTCATCGGCACCGGCGGGCTCGACAAGCTGCGCCTGCTGATCTTGAGGTTGCCGTTCGGTCCGGCGCTCATCCGGCGTCCGATCCGCCTGCTCGCCGCCGGGCTCGGCGTGGTCCTCCTGGCCGCCGTCGCCGCGGCATTTCTGCTCCGTTGAGAAGCCTGTGACGGCGCGCGGGCTCGCCGCCGTCTTCTTCTGGATCGCCGCCGGCGTCCTGGTCTACGTGCACCTCCTCGTCCCGGTCCTGCTGCGCGCGCTCGCCTCCTTCGCGCGCCGCGCTCCCGTTCCCGAAGGACCGGTTCCCGGCGTGACGGTCGTCATCGCGGCGCGCAACGAGGAGAAGCACCTGCGCGCCAAGATCGAGAACACGCTGGCGCTCGACTATCCGCCCGAGCGCCTGGAGATCCTGGTGATCTCGGACGCCTCCACCGACGGCACCGCGGGGGTGGTGCGCTCGTTCGCCGACCCGCGCGTGCGCCTGCACGAGCTGACGGAGCGCGGCGGCAAGGCGCAGGCGCAGAACGTCTCGGCCCGCCTGGCGCGCCACGACGTGCTGTTCTTCACCGACGCGACGACGATGCATCCGCCGGAGGCGCTGCGGGCACTCGTGCGCGGGCTTCACGACCCCTCGGTCGGCTGTGTCACCGGCCGCGTGGTGTTCCGCAAGGATGAAGGCGCCGTGTCGCGCGGCCTCGAGAACCGCTTCGCCTTCGAGATGGGCAGCCGCTCCGCCCTCGGCGACGTCTATTCGCTGCTCGGGGCCCAGGACTGCGTCTACGCCGTGCCACGCGCGCGCTACGTTCCGGTGCGCCCGGATCTCGACGGCGGCTTCGTCGGTCCGATCCTCATCCTCGAGCGGGGACTGCGGACCGCCTACGAGCCCGAAGCCCTGGCGCTCGTCGATCGTCCGCCCCCGAGCCTGCGCAGCGAGTTCGAAAGGCGCTCGCGCATCGTTCTCAGGGGCCTGCGCGGAACATTCTCAGTCGCCCGGCTGCTGAACCCGATCGGCCACCCGCGGCTGGCCTGGGCGCTGTGGTCCACGCGCCTCCTGCGCTGGCTGACGCCCGTCTTCATGCTGATCGCGCTCGCCGCGAACCTTGGTCTCCTCGACCGTCCGCTGTACCGCGTCGCGCTCCTCCTGCAGGCGATCTTCTATCTCCTCGCCGCCGTGGGCGCCGTGCGAGCCGCGCGCGGCCAGGGCGCTCCCGCCTTCGTCTCCCTGCCCTTCTATTTCTGCCTGCTGGCCGCCGCCGCGGCCGTGGGGATCACCCGCCTGGCGCGCGGCGAGAAGGGCCAGGTCTGGACGACGGTGCGCTGAGGCCGCGCCGGCCGGCCGCTCATTCACCTTGACAAGGGCGACCAACCAAGGTATCCCAAGCCCGTTCCGTTTCAGCGTGGTGCCCCTGACCTCCCGGGTCCCGGTGCAGGACGCTCGCCTGATATAATCCGGCCCTTTCCTCGGGAACCCTGTTGACCACGATGGCCGTCAGCACGACCTCGATCCGCCGCATCGGCGCCCACGAAGGCCAGACTGTGCGCGTCGACGGCTGGCTCTACAACAAGCGGGACAAGGGGAAGCTTTCGTTCCTCGTGGTCCGCGACGGCTCGGGGTACCTGCAGGCGGTCGCCTTCCAGCCGGAGGTCGAGGCGCGCGTCTTCGAGGCCTGCCGGTCCCTGACCCAGGAATCGTCGATCTCCGTCACCGGGAAGGTGAAGAAGGACGACCGCGCCCCGGGCGGCTACGAGATGGCCCTGCAGGACATCGTGGTGCACCAGGCGGCGGTGGACTACCCGATCGGGCCGAAGGAGCACGGGCCGGAGTTCCTGCTCGACAACCGGCACCTGTGGCTGCGCTCCTCGAAGCAGCACGCCCTCCTGCGCGTGCGCAACGAGGTCTGCCAGGGGATCCGGGATTTCTTCTACGAGCGCGACTTCGTGCTCATCGACTCCCCCATCCTGACGCCGGCCGCGTGCGAAGGGACCTCGACCCTGTTCGAGACCGACTACTTCGAGCGCAAGGCGTACCTGAGCCAGTCCGGGCAGCTCTACCTCGAGCCCGCCTGTATGGCGTTCGGCAAGGTGTACTGCTTCGGCCCGACCTTCCGGTCGGAGAAATCGAAGACGCGGCGCCACCTGGCCGAGTTCTGGATGGTCGAGCCCGAGGTCGCCTACCTCGAGCTGCCGGGGCTGCTCGAGCTGGCGGAGGACTTCATCTCGACGCTGGTGACGCGCGTGCTCGAGCGCTGCGGGCCCGAGCTGAAGACGCTCGAGCGGGACACGGCGAAGCTCGAGCGCGTGCAGAAGCCCTTCCAGCGGCTGACCTACGACGAGGCGGCGGCGATCCTGCTCAAGCCGGAGAACCAGGCGCGCATGCGCGAGCACGATGCGCCGCCGTTCGTGGCGGGCAACGACTTCGGCGGCTTCGACGAGACGCTTTTGACCGAGGCGGCCGATCGGCCGGTGATGGTCACCC
Source organism: Candidatus Polarisedimenticolia bacterium (assembly GCA_036005805.1). Classification (GTDB taxonomy): domain Bacteria; phylum Acidobacteriota; class Polarisedimenticolia; order Gp22-AA2; family Gp22-AA2; genus DASRAU01. The sequence continues at coordinate 7,366 of DASYQE010000309.1, forward strand.
ACTGGCCTTCGGACATCAAGGCGTTCTACATGCAGCCGGATCCGCAGAACCCCAGCCGAGCCCTGTGCGTCGACGTGCTGGCGCCCGAGGGCTACGGCGAGATCATCGGCGGCAGCCAGCGCATCCACGACCATGACCTGCTCCTGAAGCGCATCCAGGAGCATCAGCTCCCGGTCGAGGCCTTCCAGTGGTACCTGGACGTGAGGCGCTACGGCAGCGTCCCGCACGCCGGCTTCGGGATGGGGATCGAGCGCTTCGTCTCCTGGGTCGCCGGCATCCACCACCTGCGCGAGGCGATCCCTTACCCGCGCACGCTGAACCGCCTCTACCCTTGATCAAGGTCGGTCTCGTCAGCCTCGGCTGTCCCAAGAACCTGGTGGACAGCGAGGTGATGCTCGGCACGCTCGAGGGGAAGGGCTTCGCCCTCACCTCCGACCCCGCGGACGCCGATGTCATCGTCGTCAACACCTGCACCTTCATCGGACCCGCGCGCCAGGAGTCGATCGACACCATCCTGGAGATGGCCGAGCTCAAGAAAGAGGGCCGCTGCCGCCGGCTGGTCGTCGCCGGCTGCATGGTGCAGGCGCACCACGACACGCTGAAAAAGGAAATCCCGGAGATCGACGCGCTCGTCGGCCTCAACGACGTCGAGCGCATCGCCGAGGCGTGCGCCCTCGAAGCGGGTCAGCGCTTCGAGGCGAGCCAGGAGGCGGCGCGCTATCTCTACACCGATCGCTCGCCGCGCCATCTCGCCACCCCCGGCTACACGGCCTACATGAAGATCTCCGAGGGATGCGATCACACCTGCGCCTTCTGCGCCATCCCGTCGTTTCGCGGCACGCAGCGCTCGCGTCCGATCCCCTCGCTCGTCGAGGAGGCGCGACGGCTCGCCCAAGGCGGCACCGTCGAGCTGAACCTGATCGCGCAGGACACCACCGACTACGGCACCGACCTCGCCGACGGCACCACCGCCGCGGCGCTTTTGCGGGCGCTCGACGACGTCGACGGGCTGCGCTGGATCCGGGTGCTCTACGCCTATCCGAACCGCATCACCCCGGACTTCATCGCGGCGCTCGCGGGCGGACACCGCATCGCGCGCTACCTCGATCTGCCGCTGCAGCATGCCGACGCGGCGCTTCTCAAGGCCATGCGGCGCGGGGGGGACGGCGACGCACACCTGAGGTTGCTCGAGCGCCTGCGCCAGGCGGTCCCCGGGATCGCCCTGCGCACCACCTTCATCGTCGGGTTCCCCGGCGAGACCGAAGCGCAGTTCCAGACGCTGGTCGCTTTCGTGCGCGCGGCGCGCTTCGACCGGGTCGGGGTCTTCACCTATTCCGAGGAGAAGGGGACGCACGCTGCCGCCCTGCCCGACGACGTTCCCGCGGACGTGAAGGAAGAACGCCGCGCCCGGCTGATGCAGGCCCAGGAAGAGATTTCACTCGCGGCCAACCAGCGATCCGTCGGCCGGATCGTGGACGTGCTGGTCGAAGGGCCCCACGAGGAGAGCGACCTGCTCCTGAGCGGCCGCTCGGAGGGGCAGGCTCCGGAGATCGACGGCTCCGTGATCCTCACGGATGCTCCGCGCCTCGTCTATCCGGGCGAGTTCGTCGCGGTCCGGATCGAAGAAGCCCATCCTCACGACCTCGTCGGCAGCGTCGTCGGGGTCCAGCCGCGGCCGGCCTCGCCTGTCGAAGCCGGGTGAACGAGGCCGTGCCCGGATGAACGACCGTCGCACCCCTCTCGACGCTCTTGCCCTGGGCGTCGCGACTCTCCTCGGGGCCGGGAAATCTCCCGTGATCCCCGGCACCGCCGGGACGCTCGCGTCGCTGCCGCTGGCCCTTCTCGCGGCGGCGTTCCTGCCCCTTCCGGCTTACGTGGTTTTGACGCTGTTCGTCTCGCTCGTCGGCGTCTGGGCCGCGGGACGGGTCTCGGCCGCTCTCGGGATCAAGGATCCCGGCGTCGTCGTCATCGACGAGACCGCCGGGCTCTTCGTCACCTTCCTCGCCATTCCCGTCAGCTGGACGGCAGCGGCGCTCGGCTTCTTCTGCTTTCGCGCCATGGACATCTTCAAGCCGCCCCCCGCGCGGCAGGCGGAGGCGCTCCCCTCCGGCTGGGGGATCATGCTCGACGACCTGATGGCCGGTGTCTACGCCAACCTGCTGGTCCGCATCGGCCTGTTCCTCGTCTCGACCGTCACGACACTCCGATGATCGTCGAGGAAAGCGCGGCGGCGCTCCGGCCGCATCTCGTCCAGCCTGTCGCGACCATCGGCAACTTCGACGGGGTGCACCGCGGGCACCAGGCGATCCTCGCCCGGGTCCTCGAGCGGGCGCGGGCGCTTCGGGGGAGAAGCGTCGCGATCACCTTCGACCCGCACCCGCTCAAGGTGCTGGCCCCGGGACGTGCGCCCGACCTCATCACCACGCGGCGGCAGAAGCTGGCGCTCATCGAGGCGGCCGGCATCGACGCGGTTTTGGTCCTGCGCTTCGACGCGGCTCTGGCCGAGACAGGCGCCGAGGAGTTCGTCGAGACGTGCCTGCGCGGCGCCCTGGCGCTGCGCGAGGTCTACGTCGGCGCCAACTTCAACTTCGGACGCGGCCGCGAAGGCAACGCCGACACCCTCGTCGCCCTGTGCGCGGCGCGCGGCATGACCGCGGGCAAGGTCGAGGAAGTGCGCTTCCTCGGAAGCCCGGTGAGCAGCAGCCGCATCCGGCGGGCGGTGCGCGCCGGCGAGGTGGAGCTCGCGGCCGAGCTGCTCGGCCGGCCTTTCGCCGTCGAGGGGACGGTGGCGCACGGGGCGGGTCGCGGCAAGGGGATCGGCTTCCCCACCGCCAACCTGCAATCCGGCAGCGAACTGGTGCCGCAGGACGGCGTCTACGTCACCCGCACGTTCGCCGGAAACAGGAGCCTGGCGTCGGTCACCAACATCGGCACGCGCCCGACGTTCGCCGACCAGGAGTTCGCCATCGAGACCCATCTGCTCGACACCGACCTCGATCTCTACGGTCAGCCGATCGAGGTGTCGTTCCTGGCGCGCCTGCGCCAGGAGCTGCGCTTCCCCACGGTCGAGGCGCTGGTGGAGCAGGTCCGCCGCGACGTCGAGCGCGCTCGCGCCTGGTTCGCCGCCAACCCCGCGCCCTGAGGAGGGCCGCGGTTCCGCGTGCTACCATGCCGTTTCCTCGGGAGGGGCGGTGCGCGGCGGCTTCATCACGTTCGAAGGAATCGAAGGCTCGGGGAAGACCACCCAGATCGGCCTCCTGTCGCAGGCCCTGCACGCCCGCAGCATCGCCCACGTCCTGACCCGCGAGCCCGGCGGAACGCCCGCGGGCGATCGCATTCGCAGCCTGCTCCTCGACCCTGCGACGCGCCTGGCTCCGCTCGCCGAGCTGCTGCTGTACGCGGCGGCGCGCGCCGAGCATCTCGAGCGGGTGATCCGGCCGGCGCTGACCGCAGGACGGATAGTCCTGTGCGATCGCTACCTCGACGCGACGCGGGCGTACCAGGGGGCCGGACGCGGCCTGCCGCTCGGGTGGATCGAGGCGATCCATGCGCTCGAGCCGCTGCGCGTGGCGCCGGACACGACCCTCCTGCTCGATCTCGACCCGGCGCTCGGTCTCGATCGCGCCCGCGGCCGCAACGCGCGCTCCCACCACGATGAAGGCCGCTTCGAGGCGGAGGATTTGCCGTTTCATCGCCGGGTGCGCGACGGCTATCTCGCTCTCGCGAAGGCGGAGCCTTTGCGGTTCCGGGTGATCGACGCCTCGGGGGAACCCGAGACGGTGCAAAGGCGTATCCAGGAGGCCCTGTGCATCTCCGCGGCGTGATCGGTCAGCCGCGGGCGGTCGAGGCGCTCGAAGGCGCGCACGCCTCGGGACGCTTCCACCCCTCGCTCATCTTCCACGGTCCCCCCGGGGTCGGCAAGCTCACCACCGCCGTGGCCCTGGCGCGGGCGCTCCTGTGCCCCGAAAGCGATCCGCCGTGCGGTGCCTGCCACTCGTGCCGGCGCATCGACGCGCGCTCACAGCGCCATCCCGATCTCATGGTCGTGTTCCCCGAGAAGCTGGACGACTATCGCAAGGGCGAAACCGACGAGGGCGTCGCCGGGATCGACCTGCAGGAGAAGCAGGAGGCGGCGGCCACGAGCCCCGGCTGGAACCTCATCGTCGATCGTATCCGCGACGCCATCGCCTTCGTCCAGCGCCGTCCGGTCGAAGGCGCGCGCTCGATGCTGGTCATCGACCAGGCGCAGCGCCTGACGGCCGAGGGAGCCAACGCGCTGCTCAAGACGATCGAGGAGCCTCCGCCGCACGCGGTCATCGCGATCCTGGCGACGTCGCTCCACTCCCTCCTGCCGACCATCCGGTCGCGCTGCCGGGCGGTGCCGTTCCAGTCGCTGCCGCCCGCGGCCATCGCCGACTGGCTGGTCTGTGAGCAGCAGGTCCCGGAGAGCGAGGCGCGCCTGCGCGCGGCGCTCTCGGGGGGACGCATCGGCGCCGCGATGGGGCTCGACCTCGAGGCGTTCCGGGCCCGGCGCGACGCCCTGCTCACGGCGCTCGAATCGTTCCTGCGTCCGCCGGACGCCGGGCGGGCCCTGGCGCGGGCCGAGGAGATCGCCAAGGGGGAATCCCCCGAGGCCGACCTCGAGATCCTCACCAGCCTGGTGCGCGACCGGATGATCGTGGTGCAGGGGCGGGGGTCGGCGCCCGGGCTCATCCATGCGGACGTGCTCGGGCGGCTCAAGACGCTGCCCCTCACCGGGGGGCCGGACGGCACCGAGGCGCTGCACGCCCTCGAGTCGGCGCTGGAGGGGCTGCGGCGCCGCGGCAACCGGCAGCTCCTGATCGAGAACGCCTTCCTCGGGTTCCTGCCGCCGGTCCCCTGAACGCATGAGATTCCTGCGCCGCGCCCTCGACGCCTACCGGCGCGACTTCCTGCTCGGCTTCGCGTGCCTGGTGATCACCAATGGCCTGACGCTCGTCATCCCGTGGCTGCTCAAGCACGGCATCGAAGCGCTGCAGCAGCACCAGCCGCTCCGCCTCGTCGGACGCTACGCCGCGGGGATCGCCGTGGTGGCGGTGCTCCTGGCTTTCGTCCGCACCTGGTCGCGCTGGTACGTGCTCGGCGGCTCGCGCCGCATCGTCGCCGACCTGCGCGCCCGGCTGTTCGCACACCTCCAGACGCTGCCCGCCTCGTTCTATGCGCGCCACCGCACCGGGGAAATCATGTCGCGCGCCGTCAACGACCTGCTGCTGGTGCGATCGCTCTTCGGCCCCGGCGTCCTGAACCTGATCAACGTTTCAATCCTCTACAGCGCCGGCCTCCTGATGATGGCCATCCTCGACCCGCGCCTGACGCTCGCGGCCATCCTTCCCTACCCGGCCCTGCTCTACGCGGTCAGCCGCGTCAGCCGCACCATCCACCAGCGCAGCAACGCCGCGCAGGAGCAGCTGGCCGAAATCAGCAACAAGGCGCAGGAGAATCTCTCCGGGATCCACCAGGTGAAGGCCTACGCGCGCGAGGATCTCGAGGTGGCGGCCTTCTCCGGGCTGTCGTCGGGTTACCGCCAGCGCACTCTCGCCCTGGCGCGCAGCCGCGGGCTCATCGTCGTGCTCATGTCGGGGCTCGGAGGCCTGAGCACCATCATCGTGCTGTGGTTCGGCGGCCGGCACGTCATCGCCGGCACGCTCTCGCTCGGCGGGCTCGTCGCCTTCATGTCGTACCTGGCCATCCTCACCGGGCCGACCATCATGATGGGCTGGATGCTCGGGGTGTTCCAGCGCGGGCTCGGGGCCATCCACCGCCTCGAGGAGATCCTGGCGCAGACGAGCGACCTGCCGGGAGACCTCCTGCCCGGCCCGTGCCCGCCGCTGTCGGGGCAGATCGCCTTCCGCGCGCTTTCGTTCGCCTACCCGGAGGGTCGGGAGGTGCTGCACGGCGTCGACCTCGACGTTCCCGCGGGCGCGACCATCGGCCTCGTCGGCCCGGTCGGCGCGGGGAAGTCGACCCTGGTCCGCCTGCTGGCCGCGGTCTTCCCGGTCGGCCGCGGCATGCTGCTGTTCGACGGGCACGACTTCAACGACCTGCCGACGCGCGGGCTGCGCGAGCAGATCGCCGTCGTGCCCCAGGAGACCTTCCTGTTCTCGCGCACCCTCGCCGAGAACATCGCCCTCGGCCGCCCGGACGCGCCGCGCGCCGACATCGAGAGGGCGGCGGAGATCGCCCAGCTGACGCGCGACCTGTCGTCCTGGCCGCACGGCCTCGACACCCGCGTCGGCGAGCGCGGCGTCACCCTCTCCGGCGGCCAGCGCCAGCGCGTCGCCATCGCCCGCGCCGTGCTCATGGACCCCCGCGTCCTGGTCCTCGACGACGCGCTCTCCAGCGTCGACGCCGACACCGAGGCGGCCATCCTGACCGGGCTGCGCCGCTTCATGCGCGGCCGCACGACCTTCGTCATCTCGCACCGCGTCGCCACCGTCGCCGGCGCCGATCGCCTGCTCGTCCTCGAGGACGGGCGCGTGGTCGAGACCGGCACGCCCGCCGAGCTGCTGGCGGCCGACGGGCCGTTCGCGCGCCTGTCGCGCACGCAGCAGATCGAGCGCGAGCTGGAGGCGATGTGAGGGGCGGCGCGCGCGGCGGACACGGTGCGCCGCACGCTGTCGGCGCCGGCGTCCCGCTGCCGGACGACGAGGTCCCGGCCCGGGTCTACGACGCGCGCCTGGCGCGTCGGCTGCTCGCGTTCGTCCGGCCGGAGGCCGGGCTCATCGCGCTCTCCATCGCCTTCATGTTCGCGGTCATGGGAGCGAGCCTGGTGCAGCCGTGGCTCATCAAGCGCCTCATCGACGAGCACATCGTCCCCGGGAAGATCGAGGGGGTGGCCACCTTCGCGCTCCTGTACCTCGCCGCGTTCGCGGTCGAGCTCCTGGCGCGGTACTGCCAGATCTACACGATGGAGCGGACCGGGCAGAACGTCATCCAGGCGCTGCGGGTGCAGGTCTTCGCGCGCATGCAGCGGCTCGACATGGCCTTCTTCGACCGCAACCCGGTCGGCCGCCTGATGACCCGGGTGACGACCGACGTCGAGTCCCTCGCCGACCTCTTCGCCAGCGGCACCGTGACGCTCCTCGGCGACGCGTGCAAGCTCGCCGCCATCGTCGGCATCCTGTTCTGGCTCGACGCGCGCCTGGCGCTCGTCACCTGCACCATCGTCCCGATCCTGTTCGCGCTGTCGATCCTGTTCCGCGGGCGCATCCGGCAGGCGTACCGCGACGTGCGGCGCCGGGTCGCCCGCATCAACGCCTTCCTGCAGGAAGCCGTCAGCGGCATGATGCTGACGCAGCTCTTCCGGCGCGAGGAAGAAGACCGGCGCGACTTCACGGCGATCAACGACGATCACCGCGACGCCGAGCTGCGATCGGTCGTCTACGAGTCGTCGTTCTCGGCGGTGGTGGAGCTGGTCGGCACCGTCGCGACCGCGGCCATCCTCTGGTCCGGCGGCGCGCGCGTTCTGTCCACCGCCCTGACCTTCGGGACGCTGGTCGCCTTCCTCGAATACACGGCGCGCTTCTTCCAGCCGATCCGCGACCTGTCCGGCTTCTACGCGGTGCTGCAGTCGGCGATGGCGTCGCTCGAGCGCCTCTTCGACCTGCTCGACAC
>DASYQE010000310.1:0-5684 GCA_036005805.1 Candidatus Polarisedimenticolia bacterium
CCCTTCGACCGGCACGACACGCGCCCCTTCGCCGCGAATCGCCTCGATGCGAGCCTTTGCGGCGTGCGCCGGGATGAAGATGACCGCCTCGAGCCCGAGCCTTCGCGCCGCCCAGGCGACCGCGCGGCCGTGGTTGCCGTCGGTCGCGCTGGCGACGGTGCGTGGCGGCGCGTCACCTGTCGCGCGGCGCTCCTCGAGCAGCGAGTGCAGCGCCCACGACGCCCCGAGCGCCTTGAACGCCTTGATGCCGAAGCGCCGCGATTCGTCCTTGACGAGGAGCGTCCCGAGGCCGAGCGCGCGCGCCGCGGCCGGGAGGGATTGCAGGGGAGTCGGGGCGTATCCGGGGAGGGAGCGGTGGAAGGCGAGGACGTCGCGCTGCCGCGCGGCGGGGCCGGGACTCACCACCCCGGCGCGAAAGAACGGATTGAACGCGAAGCGCATCATCGGCCCTGCCGCGGCTCCGGGTGGAGTCTAGCGGCGGGCCGCGATGAAGTCACCAGGCGAGTCAGTGCATTCCGGCATCGCGTTCGTCGTCGAGCCACGCGAGGACGTCACCCATCTGTTCGTCCAGGGTCCGGCGCGTCGCCGTTCTCAGTGTCTCGAGAATATCCTGCAGCGAGGGTCCGGGGACGCGGATGTTCACCGCGATCCCAACCGCCTCCTCGCTCTCATCGACGACCTCGAGGGTGCCGTCTTTCAGGAGTGCCAGTGCGGTGGAGGTGCGCAGGGAGCCGGCGGGGAGGTCAACTTCGGGGCGGCGCGGATCTGGAGGGACCACGCCCGGGCCGGCGCCATCGGCGATCTGGCGCAGCGGGACCCAGCAGTCCGCGGCGCCTGAGCCGCTCAGCTGCGCCCACGTCTCACCCGCTACGTCGAAGTAGCGCTCGATCGTCACTTCGGTTCCATCCTGGATTCGGTGCCTCAGCCATGAGTCGAAGGCGATCTCCGGACCGTGCCAGCAACGCACGCTCGTCGCCGATCGGCCGGCGATGATGTGGCGCGGGTCGGCCTCCGGCTCGTGAGCAGGAGGCGAAGGGCCGGGGGTGGCAATGAAAAGCGGTGGTCGGGACGCCCGATCCCGTTCGAGGTAGGCGACGAGGATCCGAACCGTGAGGACGCCGGAACCGTTGATGTCGGGATCGAGCCGGCTCAGGAGTGGCACGGCATCTCGGTCGTCCCGGTTGTAGAGCACGTTGATGAGGCCGCGGACCGTCCCGGGGTCGTTCTGGCCCACCGCAGCGGCGAGTGCTCCCACGAGAGCCGGGGTGACTTCGGAGTTGTTGGAGAACATCAGGCCTCCGGCCGTCTGAACCCACAGCACCCGGTCCTCCGGGTTGGAGAGCAGACGAAGAAGCGTCTCGTTCCGGACCGGGCTATCCGATTTCAGCAGCGCGTCGAGGGCGTCGCCGCGCCACTCCGGATCGGACAACGTGGCCTCGGCGAGCGCTTCGGCCACCTCGTCCGACTCGGGCCACCGCTCGAGGGCATCGATCGCCGAGCGGCGGGTGAAGGACTCGCCCGAGCGCGCGAGCTCGATGAGCCGTGGGAGCGCGCGATCATCCCGGAGGTCGGCGAGAGCCCTGATCGCGGCGATGCGCGTGCGGACCTCCGGCGCTCTGGTCTTGTCCAGGAACTCCCGGAGATGCAGCGTTGATCCCTGGGCGGCGAGCGCGGCCATGAGGTCCGGAAGCGCCCAGGACGGGACACCCGTCTCCCACAATCCCTCGAGAAGCGGTACGGCTGATGGGTCCAGATCGTAGGCATAAAAGGAAAGGGCCTTGGCGCGGAGATTGGAGGAAGGGGAAACCAGGGCGCCGCGGAACAGAGCGTGAACCGCGGGTCCGGAGTCGGACCACGTGGAATCGAGGAGATTCCATCGGATCCATTCATCCTGCTCGGACTCGAAAAAGGCGATGAGCGCTGCGCCGATCTCGTCCTGCGTGGGGCTGGCGGGGTCGTCCAGGGCCGCGATGTCGTCGGGCTTGAGGAGAGCGTCGGCTTCGGAGACGGCTACGAGCCGATCCTGGAGCGATCCGACGCTCATGTCCCTCAAGCCCTGCTCCAGGTGCATCCTCCAGCGGAGTGCCGGGGACTCGCCCGCGGAATCCTTCTCGTCCTTCACGATGTCACCCTCCAGTTGGCCCCATGCGGCATCGACGCCCGACGAGACGATCAGGAGGACGATCGCCGGCCAGATGCGGGGGAAAGAACGGTGGGAGGAACTGCGGGGTGAGCGTCGATGTCGCATGGCGTCCTCCAGAGCGAGGCGGACGGCGGGAATGTGCCGCGCTCGCCCGCCGCGGGCCGCAGTCGATGATCTTGGGCGCGGCGAAACGACAACACCGACTGCGGATGAGCGACCGCGGTGGCACAATGCGCGGCGCGGCGAGTCACCGGGCCGCACCTGAATGACCCTGACAAGCATCAAGAGCGCCGCCCTGGCGGCGGCCCTGCTGGGCGCGGGACTCGCCGTCGTCTCGGCGCCCTCCACGGTGCTCGACCTCCCGCCGCTCCTCAAGCAGGCGCGGGAGGCGCAGCACGGCGATATCGTTGGGTGGGCGGAGTATCGCTTCCACCGCCAGGAGCGGGTCGAGGAGCTGACCGACACCGGGCAGGTGAAGAGCGTCCGCACCCTCGACTACGAGATCACCCCGCTCCAGGACGGCTTCGACGAGCGGCTGATCAAGAGGGACGGCCTCGACCCGACCGAAGGGGAGATCGACGATCACCGCCGTGAAGGCCGCTTCCAGAAGCACTACCAGACCCTGCTCGCGGGGAGCGGGGAGGAGGACCCCGAAGGCGGCTATTCGATCAGCACCCTCCTGCGGTTGACGGAGTACCGCGACGCCGGGCGGGAGACGATCGACGGCCTCGAGTGCCGCCGCCTCGACTTCGAGCCGCAGCGGAACCCGCCCGGCAGCGGCCTCGAGGCGCGCATCGCCGAGGCGATGTCGGGCTCGATCTGGCTGACGGTCGAAGGAGCGCACCTGGTGCGGGCACGCGCCACGAGCACCCGGCCGATCACCCTCTCGCTGGGGCTGTTCAAGGTCCAGTCGCTCGAGGTGGCCTTCGACGCCGGCCGGATCGCGCCGGACCGCTTCCTGCCGCGGCAGCTGTCGATCGTCAGCCACGCGCGGCTGGTCTTCCTCGGGCAGCACCGGCGCCGTGTCTTCACCTATTCCGACTACGCACCCTTGCCCCGACCCGGGTGACGCCTTAGAGTTCCCGACCGATGAGCCTTCGGCTGCGGCTGGCTTTGGCGCTGACTTTCGCGGCCCTCGTGCCGATGGCGGTCGTCGCCGGCCGGCCGCTCCTGAACGCCCGCCGCCACGCCGCCGAGGAAGGGGCGCGCCGCCTCGAGCAGGCGCGCCGCCAGGCGGCGGTCCTGGTCCGGCGCGAGCAGGCCGACCTGCGCGGCCGGGTGGAACGCGCCGCCTCGGATCTCGCCGCCGACCGCACGGCGCCGCGGGCGCTGGCGCAAGGGCCGGCCTCGACGGTGCGCGCCCTGGTGCGCCTGCTGGCGGAACGTCATGGGCTCGATCACCTGGAGCTGCGCGGCGCGGACGGCGTGGTGCTCGCCGTGCACGACCCGCTCGGCTCCTCCGCGCTCGCCCTGCCGCCGGCGTCGATCCCTCCGGACGAGGTCGCGATCGCCGACCTGCCGCTGAAGCCGCTGCCCCCGCCGCGTGAGGAAGACGAGGCGACGCCCGACGCCGCGGGGTTGTCCGCGGCACCGTCCGCGCCGGGCGATGAGGCGCCGGATCGCCCGCTGCCGTCCGACCCGCCGGAGCGGGGCATGGTCGCGCTGCGCACCGTCCCGATGGGCGGAGAGAGCTACGAGGTGCTGGGCGCGCGACGGCTGGGAGCCGGGTTTTTGGCCGCCGTGTCCGAGGTCACGGGCTCCGCGTCGGCGCTCGTCGACCCCGACGGCGAGACGGTGCAGGCGGGGATGCCCGCTGAAGCGAGCGGGGCACCGCCGGATTCCGTGACGCGGCTCTGGACCGATGTCCCGGTCGCGGGCGGAGGCTGGTCGGTGCGGGTCGAGGCGGCTCCCGGAGACGCCGCGGCGGTGCGCCGCGAGCTGCTCGCATCCCTGAAGAACGTCGCTCCGGTCGCGCTGCTGGCCGCCGCCATCATCGGGCTGCTCCTGGCGGAGGGCATCTCGCGCCCGGTGCGTGCGCTCGCCGAGCGCGCCGAGGCGATCTCGGCCGAGCGGGCCTTTGAGCCGCTGTCGCCCGTGCACGAGCGGGACGAGGTGCGCGGCCTCACCCGGTCGTTCGAAAGGATGCTCGAGGCGCTGTCGGAAAGCGAGACCCGGCGGCTGTCGGCGGAGCGCGTCGCCGCCTGGCAGGAGGTGGCGCGCCGGGTCGCGCACGAGGTGCGCAATGCCCTGTCGCCGATCCGTCTCGCCGTCGAGAACCTGCGGCGCACCCGCGAGCGGGCGCCGGCCGACCTCGATCGCGCCCTGCGCGAAGAGGGGACGGCGATCCTCGAGGAGGTCGAGAGCCTGAGACGCCTCGTGGAGGAGTTCTCGCTGTTCGCGCGCCTGCCGGGGCTGCGGATCGCCGCGTGCGACCTGCGCGAGGTCGCGCGCCAGGCGCTGGCGCTCGCGGGTCCGCGCGTGCAGGCCCTCGGCGTTGCGATCGAGGTCGAGGACGCCGAAGCGGCGCACACGGTGCGCGGCGACGCGGATGTCCTGGGGCGCGCCCTCACCAACGTCATCGCCAACGCTCTCGACGCGCTGGAGCTGGCGCCGCAGAAACGGCTGCGCCTGGCGCTGCGGTCGGTGCCGCCGTCCTGGGAGGAGATCGAAGTGCGCGACAGCGGACCGGGATTCGCGAAGGAGCTGAACGGCCGGATGTTCGAGCCCTACGTCACGACGCGCGCCGAGCACGGCGGCACCGGTCTCGGGCTCGCTCTGGTGCAGCGGGTGGTCACCGAGCACGGCGGGACGGTCGGAGCCGGCACGGCTCCCGGGGGGGGCGCCTTCGTGCTGCTGCGCCTTCCCGTCTCCGGTCCGCGCACCGAGAGCCCGGCGGCGCCTCTGGACGACCGCCGCCGGCGGAGCGCCTGAGCGCGGGAGAACGATCGATGCCCACGATCCTCATCGCCGACGACGAGAAGAACATCCGGGCCACCCTGGCGCGCGCGCTCAAGCTCGAAGGGTTCCTGACCGAGGAGGCGGAGAACGGCCGCCAGGCGGCCGAGCGGCTGGAGTCGGGGGATATTGACTTGATGATTCTGGATCTGCAGATGCCGGTGCTCGACGGGCTGTCCCTGCTGGAGGAGATCTCCGGCCGCAACTGGCGCATCCCGGTGATCGTGCTGACGGCGCACGGCAGCATCGACCGGGCGGTGAAGGCGGTGCGGCTCGGGGCGCACGACTTCATCGAAAAGCCCCCTTCGACCGAGCGGCTGCTCCTCGCCGTGAACAACGCCCTGCGCTTCGAGCGGCTGCGGGAGGAGAACCGTCGGCTCGCGGACGACGCCGGGCTCGCCGGCCGCCTGCACGGAACTTCGGCCGCGGCGCGCGAGCTCGAGGCCACCATCGGCAAGGTCGCGCCGACCGATGCGACGGTGCTCATCCTCGGCGAGAACGGGTCGGGGAAGGAGATCGTCGCGCGCGCCATCCATGCCGCGAGCGGACGGCGGCAGCGGCCGCTCGTCACCGTGAACTGCGCCGC
>DASYQE010000311.1:0-7734 GCA_036005805.1 Candidatus Polarisedimenticolia bacterium
CAACCGCCAGATCTACGTCAACTTCGCGGGGATCAACGGCGGCATCGGCGAAACCGCCGCGCGGCTGCAGTGGTGGTACGTGAAGCACGCCGGGATCTCCGCCGGGCTCGACAAGGAAAGCATCGATCTGAAGAGTTACGAATCGGGCGACACGCGGGCGCGCTTCCGGTACGAGGTGCGCGGCTGGTCGTTCTACCTCAACTTCGCCTTCTGAGGCCTGCGGGCGGCGGCCGCGGGCCGCGCTATCCTGTGACATGGCCATCCATCCGCTCGCAGGGAAACCCGCCCCTCCCGACGTCCTGATCGACCCGGCCCGGCTCGAGCGGGACTACTATGCCCTCCATCCCGATCCGAAAGTCCCGGCGCAGCGCGTCGCTTTCGGCACCAGCGGGCACCGCGGCTCCCCGGAGGCCGGCTCCTTCAACGAAGACCACATCGCCGCCATCACCCAGGCGATCTGCGAGTACCGCAAAGGGAAGGGGGTCGACGGACCGCTGTACCTCGGGCGCGACACGCACGCGGTGTCGCCGGCGGCCGAGCGCACCGCCCTCGAGGTGCTGGCGGCCCACGGTGTCGTGACGATTCTGCAGGAGCGCGATCAGCCGACCCCGACGCCGTCGATCTCGCGCGCCATCCTCGCCTGGAACCGCGGGCGCACGAGCGGCCTCGCCGACGGCATCGTGGTGACGCCGTCGCACAACCCGCCGTCCGACGGCGGCTTCAAGTACAACCCGCCCGACGGCGGCCCGGCCGACACCGACGTCACCGGGTGGGTGGAGGCGCGCGCCAACGCGCTGCTCGGAACGGCGGCGACAGCGGACGTGCGGCGGGTGCCGTACGAGCGGGCGCGCTCCGCCTCGACGACGCGTTTCGAGGACCTCATCCGTCCCTACGTGCGCGATCTGGCGAACGTGCTCGACCTCGAGGCGGTGCGCGCCAGGGGCGTGCGCATCGGCATCGACCCGCTCGGCGGCGCGGCGGCGCCGTACTGGGAGGTGGTGCGCGAGGAATACCGCCTGGCGATCGACATCGTCAACCCGGCGATCGATCCGACCTTCCGGTTCATGCGTCTCGATCACGACGGCAAGATCCGCATGGACTGCTCCAGCCCGTACGCCATGGCGGGGCTGGTGGAGATGAAGGATCGCTTCGACGTGGCCTTCGGCAACGACGCCGACGCCGACCGGCACGGCATCGTCACCCCGGGGTCGGGGCTTTTGAACCCGAACCACTACCTCGCGGTCGCCATCGAGTACCTGCTGGAGCACCGGCCCGGCTGGTCGAAGAGCGCGGTGGTCGGCAAGACGCTGGTGACGAGCGGGCTCGTCGATCGGGTCGCCGCCGCGGCGGGCCGCCAGGTCTACGAGGTGCCCGTCGGGTTCAAGTGGTTCGTGAAGGGACTCTTCGACGGCACCTGCTGCTTCGGCGGCGAGGAGAGCGCCGGCGCGTCGTTCCTGCGCCGTGACGGCACCGTCTGGACGACCGACAAGGACGGGCCGCTGCTCGGTCTGCTCGCCGCGGAGATCACCGCGGTGACCGGACAGGATCCGGGGGAGCGCGCCAAAGCCCTGCGCGAGCGGCTCGGCGCGCCGCATTACATCCGCATCGACACCCCGGCCACCCCGGCGCAGAAACAGGCCTTCAAGAGCCTGGAGCCGAAGGCGGTCACCGCCGCGACCCTGGCCGGCGAACCGATCTCCGCCATCCTCACCCGCGCTCCCGGCAATGACGCCCCGATCGGCGGCCTCAAGGTCACGACCGACGGCGGCTGGTTCGCCGCCCGTCCCTCCGGTACCGAGAACGTCTGCAAGCTCTACGCGGAATCCTTCCGCAGCCAGGAGCACCTCGAGCGCATCGTCGCCGAGGCGCAGGTCCTCATCGAGCGCGCCACCGCGACCGGCGCCTGACCGCGCGGGCCGGTTGCGCGCGCCGATTCGGGCCGACTAGGATTCACCCTTCATGCGCCTTCCCCCCTGGTTCGCCGGCCTCGCGCTCGCCCTGCCGTTCCTGCTCGCCACCGCGGCATCGGCGCAGGAGGCCGCCGCGCCGCCGCGGGCCAAGGCGCCGCCGCCGGCGGAGCGCTCGAAGGAGAAGCAGCCGGACGTGGACGCGGTCGCGCTCAACCCGGCGAAGGGGGCCTGTGTCCTCACGAAGGACCTGAAGCCGCTGTCGCCGCGGCCGAAGCTGGCGCTGGTGCTCTCGGGGGGCGGGGCGCGCGGCGCGGCGCACATCGGCGTCCTCAAGGTGCTCGAAGAGCTGCACGTCAAGCCCGACCTCATCGTCGGCACCAGCATGGGGTCGATCGTCGGCGGGTTGTACGCGGCCGGCTACTCGTCGGGGCAGATCGAGGGCATTCTCAAGGGCGTCGACTGGAAGCAGATCTTCATCGACAAGGTGGACCGCACCGACCGCTCCTACCGGCGCAAGCAGGACGACGCCACCTTCCTCATCCCGCTGCGGCTGCGCTTCAAGGGATGGAAGCCGTACCTGCCGGCGTCGCTGCTCGGCGGGCAGCGCATGGCGCTGCTGCTGCGCTCGCTCGAGATCCAGTCGACCGGCGAGCAGGACTTCGACAAGCTGACCATCCCGTTCCGCGCCGTCGGCGCCAACCTCGCCGACGGGCAGGGCGTCGTCATCGAGGGCGGGAGCCTGGCGACCGCGCAGCGCGCCAGCATGGCGATCGCCGGCCTCTTCCCGCCGGTGGACATCGACGGCATCAAGCTCATCGACGGCGGCGCGGCCAGCAACCTTCCGATCGGCATCGCCCAGGCGCTCGGCGCCGAGCGGATCATCGCGGTGGACATCACCTCGCCGCTCGGCGACATCGAAAGCCTCGGATCCCTCGTGCAGATCTACAACCAGTGGACCGGCTACATCACCGAGGGAAATAGGCGCGAGGACATCAAGCGGCTGCGGCCCGGCGACGTCATCATCACCCCCGAGCTGGGCGACATCTCCTTCATCGGCTTCGACCGGGCCGGGGAGGCGATGGAGATCGGCGAGAAGTACGCCCGCGCCGCCATCCCGGTGCTGAAGCCGTTCGCGACGGACGCCGCGACCTGGAAGGCGTTCCAGGAGCGCCATCACCTGCGCCCGCGCGAGGAAACCATGGTGGACGCCGTGCGCATCGAGAACCACTCCTGGGTGGACGACGACATCGTCGCGGCGCACGTCACCATCCCCGCCGGGAAGCCGTTCGACGAGCCGAAGGTGAACGAGCAGGTGATGCGGCTGCACGGCCTCGACTACAGCGGCACCATCGACGTGCGGCTGCAGCCCGAGCACGCTGAGCCCCGGGGAGGCGAGCCGGGACCCGTCCGCAACACGCTGTCGCTGAACGTCCCGGAAAAGGTCTACGGGCACAACAGCCTGCAGTTCGGCGCCTCGTTCCGCGACGATTTCCAGGGGGACACCGGCTACTCGCTGTCGTTCCGGCACCTGGACATCGCGGCGAACCGGCGCGGCGGCGAGTGGGAGAACATCGGCCAGATCGGCGACGTCGACCTGGCCCGCACCGAGTTCTACCAGCCCTTCGACGACCGCATGCAATGGTTCACCTCGATCGGCGCCGAAGCCCGCCGCACCAACTGGGACATCTGGGAGGACGAGCAGGTGCTGGCGGAGTTCCGGGTGAACCGCAACTCGGCGCACGTCGACTTCGGGCGCGTGTTCGGACGTTGGGGCGAAGCGCGGGTCGGCGCCTTCTATGCCTACGAGACCGGCGACGTGCGCGTCGGCGATCCGACCATTCCGTCCTACCACGAAGCCGATGCCGGGTACTCCTTCGCCTTCAACGTGGACACCCTCGACGCCGTCGTCTTCCCGCACCGCGGCACGTCGGTGCAGGCGCGCTGGTACGACTCGCGCGAGGCCTGGGGCGCGGACCTCGACCGCACCCGCGCCACGCTGCGCGCTTCGAAGGCGATCGGCATCAAGAAGGTGACGCTCTACCCGGTCGGCGACGGGTGCGTCAACCTCGACGAGCCGGCGACCGTCGGATCCTCGTGCAAGCTGGGCGGGTTCCTGCAGCTCTCCGGACTCGGGCAGAGCGAGCTGCTCGGGGACAAGTCGGTGTTCGCCAGCGTCATCGCCTACTACTCCCTGGCGCGCCTCGACCTCGGCTCGCTGACGCAGGGCGTGTATCTCGGCATTTCCCTCGAGGCGGGGCAGGTGTACCAGCGGGACGACCCGGTTGACTGGAACAGTCTCCTGAAGGGGGGCTCGTTGTTCTTCGGAGCCCGCACCGTCCTCGGTCCGGTGTATCTTGGTTACGGCTACACGGAAGGGAATCGCGACCGCATCTACTTCCTGCTCGGTCAACGCTTCTGAGATGTTTCCGACTTTGTTCGTGTCGCACGGCGCCCCGACGCTGCCGATCGATCCCGGCCCGACCGGACCGTTCCTGCGCGACCTCGGGCAGCGTCTCGGCCGGCCCGCCGGGGTCGTCTGCGTCTCGGCCCACTGGGAGACGCCGTCGCCGCGGGTGACGGGCGCGCCCGCCCCCGGGACCCTTCATGACTTCGGCGGCTTCCCCGAAGCGTTATACGCGCTGCGCTACCCGGCTCCCGGTGATCCGGCCCTGGCGCAGCGCGTCCTCGACCTGCTGGGCGCCTCCGGTCGGCCGGCCGCGATCGATCCGAAGCGCGGGCTCGACCATGGCTGCTGGGTGCCGCTCCTCCTGATGTACCCGGAGGCCGACATCCCGGTGGTGCAGGTCTCGGTGCAGTCGCACCTCGACGCGCGCCACCACCTCGAGGTCGGCCGGGCCCTCGCGCCGCTGCGCGGCGCAGGGATCCTGATCCTCGGAAGCGGCGGCGCCACCCACAATCTCGGCACCTTCGGATTCGAGCCGCTCGAAGGCGCGCCCGCGCCGTGGGCGAAGGCGTTCGATGAGTGGCTGCGCGCCGGCATCGAAGCGAACCGCGTGGACGAGCTGGTCGCCTGGCGCGAGCGCGCTCCCGATCCGTTGCGCAACCACCCGACCCCCGATCACTTCATGCCGCTGTTCGTCCCGCTCGGCGCCGCCTCCGGCCCCGGTCGCCGCATCCACGCCGCCTTCACCTTCAAGACCTTCTCCATGGCCGCCTTCGAGTGGTCCTGACCTGACCGGAGCCGGCCATTGCGGACGCGCGCGGCACCTCGATAGACTCGCGCCCGCAGCACCATCCAAGGAGGGTCGATGAACTCGAGACGGCGGTGGCAGAGCGGGATCGCGACGGGGCTGGGCTTCGGGTTGGTCCTGCTGGCGACGGCGCCGGCGCGGGCGATGGAAGGGGCGGGGGAGACGCCGTCCGCGATGGTGGCGTCGTACAAGACGCTGGCCGACGTGATCCTCGGCGCCAAGAAGACCGAGGCCAACCTGGTCCGCAGCATCCTCACCTCGGCGCACGACCGGGCGTACCAAGAACTGATGCGGGCGCGCACCGCGCTCAAGGGAAACGACGCCAAGGGGGCGCAGGAGGCCATCGAGAACATGGCGGCGGCGGTCGGCCAGATCGGATCCGAGGGGGATGCTTCGGTCGGCGCCGTCCGCAAGCGGCTCCTCGAGGGCGGCCACCATCACAACTCCGACGGCGAGGCCAAGGGGATCTACGACGAGGGCTTCGTCGTCGTGACCAAGGCGGCGAAGGCGCAGTTCCTCGAAGCGGCGAAGGCGCTCGGACAGCTCGCCAAGGCGCCGAAGGCGGACGCGCTCGAGGCGGAGTGGGTCAAGGTCGAGGCGGCCTGGTCGGCCCTGATGAAGTAGCCGCGGTCCGGTCTTCATCGTGCTGAGATTCCGAGGGCGCCGCCACCATGTGGCGGCGCTCGTCGTTTGGGCCGTCCTCCTGGCCGCCGTCGCGGTCTGCTCCGGTTGCGCCTCGCGCACCGGCACGGGACCGTCCGCTCCCTCCGGGAATCACGCCGCGAAGCCGGACGCCTCGATCGCGGGGCCGGCGCATTTCCGGTTCGTGAACGTGGCGCGCGAAGCCGGCCTCGATCGCGTCACGCTCGCGGGCCGGCCGGGGAAGGATCACCTGCTCGACTCGGCCGGTGCGGGCGTGGCGTTCCTCGACTACGACCGCGACGGGCGTCTCGACCTGTACTTGCCGAATGGCTGGCGCATCGAGGCGGGGCGCATCGTCGAGCGCGGACGGCACGCCCTCTACCGCGGCCTGCCCGACGGTTCGTTCCGCGACGTCACGCAGGAGGCGCAGGTCGACGGCGATGGCTGCTGGGGAACGGGTGTCGTCGCGGCGGACTACGACGCCGACGGGTGGACCGACCTGTTCGTCTCCTGCTTCGGAAAGAACCTGCTGTATCGCAATCTCGGCAACGGGCGCTTCGAGAACGTCGCGGCGCGCACCGGAGTCGAGGCGCCCGGCTGGAACACGGCGGCCGCCTTCTTCGATGCCGACGGCGATGGTGATCTCGATCTCTACGTGGCGGCCTACATCAAGGCGTCGGTCGACGACGTGCTGAAGGCGACGCCGACGCTCGACTGGAAGGGCGTCGAGAAGGTTGCCTTCGGGCCCTTCGGCCTGGAAGGCGCGCCGGATCATTTCTTCCGCAACGACGCAGGCCGGTTCGTGGATGCCACGGACGAGGCGGGGTTCGCCGATCGCGGCCTCGGGTTCGGCTTCGCGGTGCGCGCCGGGGATTTCGACGGCGACGGCGATCCGGACCTGTTCGTCGCCAACGATTCGGATCCGAACGACCTCTACCGCAACGAGGGGGGCGGGCACTTCCGCGAGGTGG
Source organism: Candidatus Polarisedimenticolia bacterium (assembly GCA_036005805.1). Lineage (GTDB taxonomy): Bacteria > Acidobacteriota > Polarisedimenticolia > Gp22-AA2 > Gp22-AA2 > DASRAU01. The sequence continues at coordinate 6,736 of DASYQE010000311.1, forward strand.
GCGTCTGGTCCGGCTGCGCTCTCGACGCCGCCGGCGCCGCGCAGGCGAGCATGGGGATCGCGACGGGGGACGTCTTCGGCAGCGGGCGGCTCGACCTGTTCGTCAGCAACTTCAGCGAGGACTATTCGACCCTGTACCGCAATCTCGGGAACGGCGCCTTCGAGGACGTCTCCGAGGAGACCGGCGTCGGCCCGGCGACCTGGAAGTCGCTGTCGTGGGGCACCGCCTTCGCCGACTTCGACGCCGACGGGGACCTCGATCTGGTGGTGGCGAACGGGCACATCTACCCTCAAATCGACCGCCACCCGGAGCTGGTCGGTCCCTACGCCCAGGCCATGACCCTGTTGGAGAACCAGGGCGGCCACTTCACCGACGTGTCGCAGGCGGCCGGACCCGGTTTCGCGGAGCCGGCGGCGCATCGCGGCCTCGCGCTGGGGGACTACGACAACGACGGCGACCTCGACGTGCTCGTGCTGCGGCTCGACGCGCCGCCGACGCTGTTGCGCAACGACACGCCGCAGGGGGCGTGGCTGACGGTCATCCCCGAGGGAAAGAACGGCGGGCCGCCCCCTCCGGGAACCATCGTCCATGTCCGGGCGGGCGGGAAGACCTTCGTTCACGACGTTCAGGCCGGAGACTCGTACGCGTCGTCTCATGACCCCCGGCTGAGTTTCGGTCTGGGGGCCGCGGACGACGTCGACGAGGTGGTCGTCACCTGGCCGGACGGCTCGACGACCCGTCGCACCGCGGTGCGCGCGCGCCAGTTCCTCGTCGTGAAGCGCGGCGCATGAAGGCACGGGACAGGCGGCCGCGCGCGGGCCGGCGATGACCCGCTGGCGCGGGTTCAATCCGTACTCCTCGCTGCAGGGGCTGCCGCGCGAGGCGTGGGTGCTGTGCGGCGCGGTGCTGGTCAACCGGATGGGGACGATGGTCATTCCGTTCCTCATCCTGTACCTGACGCACGATCTCGGGCAGTCGCCGTCGCGCGCCGCGCTGGCG
>DASYQE010000312.1:0-10291 GCA_036005805.1 Candidatus Polarisedimenticolia bacterium
GCCATAGAGCAGACCGCGCAGCAGACCCGACAACGCCGCCGCGCCCGCCAGGCCAAAGGCGATGCCGGCCACGGCGGGAGCCATTCCCTGCCGCACCACCATGCCGAGCACGCTCCCCTGGCTTGCGCCCAGCGCGACGCGAACGCCGATCTCGCGGGTGCGCTGGCTCACCGAATAGGCCAGGACGCCGTACACGCCGAGGGCCGCGAGCAGGAGCGCGGCGGCCCCGAAGCACCCGAGCAGCACCGCGAGGAAGCGCGGCGCCGCCGTGCGCGCGCTCAGCAGTTCCTTCATGGTGAGTGCGCGCCGGAAGATCACCGCTGCGTCGATGTCGCGCGCCGCCTGGCGGATCAGGGGCACGAGCGTGGCGGGATCCCCTTCGGTGCGTACCAGCAGGGTCCCGCCCCAGGGTTCCCCCTGGTTCATCGGCCGGTAGAGGGTCCGCTCCACGGGTGAATCCGGACCGAACTGACGCACGCTTCCCACGATGCCGACGACGAGGGCGCTGGGCCGGCCGCCCCTGCCGAACGAGCCATTCTCGCCCCCGAGGCGCCTCCCGAGCGGATCCTGATCGCCCCAGAGGGCGCGGGCCAGGGAGGCGCTGATGACGACCGCGCCGGGCGCGCCGGGCGCGTCATCCCGCCGGTCGAAGACCCGCCCCGCCTCGAGCGGAATCCCCATGACGCGGAAATAGTCGCCGCCGACCGCCGCCTGCTGGTACTCGATGGTCTTTCCCTGCAGCTCGGGAAGAAATCCCTCCGCGAACCCCTGCACCGTCGTGCTGAACTGGGACCACGACCCCGAATAGGGCAGGTTGTCCACCGATCCGGCGGCAACCACGCCCGGGAACTCGCCGGCCCGCGTCACGAGGGCGGCGAAGAAGCTCCGCACCGCCTCGGGCTTCCAGTCCCCGGCGTAGCTGAGGTCCACCGACAGCACGTGGTCGGTCCGGAAGCCGGGATCGACCGCGAGCAGCCGGCGCAGGCTGGTCAGGGAGAGCATCGCCCCGACCATCAGGACGCAGGTCAGGGCCACTTCACCCGCGAGCAGCCACCCGCGCGAGCGCGGCATCGAAGTCCCGCCGGCGCCGCGCGTCTGTTTCAGCACAGCGAGCAGGTCCTGGCGCGAGCCGCGCAGGACCGGCAGGAGCCCGAGCAGCAATCCGCTGACCACCGAGACGAAGAGCGCGAAGCCGAACACGCGCAGGTCGAGTCCCGCCTGGCCGATGCGCGGGAGGTCCGCCGGGCTGACCTCGCGGATGAGATCGATCGTCCAGAGGATGAGGACCAGGGCCACTACGGCTCCGGCGGAGGAAAGCACCAGGCTCTCGGTCATGAGCTGCGCGGCGAGGCGGCGCCCGCTCGCCCCGACCGCGGCGCGCACCGCCAGCTCGTGGCCGCGCGCCGCGAGGCGCGCCCCCATCAGGTTCGAGACGTTGACGCAGCCGATGAGGAGCACGCAGCCGACCGCGCCGAACACCATCCACAACGCCGGCCGCGCGGCGGCCACGTGGTGATCGATGAGCGCCCTGAGCGTGAAGGGCGCGAGCGAGCGCGGGTCGGAGCCGGCGCGCTCGCGCTGCGCCCGCTCGGAGATCGCCCGGATCTGCGACGCCGCCTGCTCGAGCGTGATCCCGTCGCGCAGCCGTCCCAGGACCTGGACCCACTGCGAGTTGCGGCCTCCCGGACCGCGCTCTTCCGCCGACGCGATGAGCGGGATGTAGAGATCGCGCGGACGGGCCGGGTCGATCGGATCGACGAACTCCTCCGGCAGGACGCCCACCACGTGGACGACCCGGTCGCGCAGGCGGAGATCGCGGCCGACGACCTCTGGATCGCCGCCCAGGCGGTTCGCCCAGAAGGCGTGGCCGATCACCGCCACGTCGTCGCGCGTCCGGGCTTCGTCCGGCAGGAAATCCCGCCCGAGCTGCGGACGGACACGCAGGAGGCCGAAGAACTCTTCGGTCACACGGCGTCCGACGAGCGGCGCCGGCCCCTCGTCCGTGTCGAGGAAGAAGCCCTTGCCGACGACCGCGGCCGATTGGGCGAAGACACCGCTGTCGTGCCAGTCCATGAACTCGGGGAAGGAGGCGATGGTGCGCAGGTTCCCCGTCTCGGTGCGCTCGGCCATGGCAAGCCGGTCGCTTTCCGGGTAAGGGAGCGGCGTCAGGAGCACGGCGTTCACGACGCTGAAGAGGGCGGTGGTCGCCCCGATACCGAGCGCCAGGATGAGCACCGACACCACCGTGAACCCGGGCGCCCGCCCGAGGGTCCGCACCGCGTATCGGACGTCCTGCACCAGCTGGCTGATCATCCGCGCGAGTCTCCGCTGCGAGGGACGACCCGGGTCAGCAACCGACGTGCCAGAGCGCATCCCCCTGCCTGCGTCGCGCCGGCACTGTGGGGACGCGGCCCGCCCCGTCCGGAATCAGGATGCCCCTGTCCGGGAATGACACGCGGACGGCGGCCACAAGGTGGTTGCGCCCCGGCGGGGACCGGCGTATTTTCGCCCCGCTCGCTTCGAATCCAACACGGAGAGCACCATGCGCAGTTGCAGCACCGGCGACCTCGCCGGCAGCACCCCCGACCGCCTCGCCTGCTGGCGATGAGCGATCGCCCGCCCTGTCCCGCCTGCGGCGCCGACCTCAGCTTCCTGGTGAAGCGGGTGGACAAGTACGCGTACTGGCACTGCCGCGCCTGCTCTCTCGTCACCGCGCTCCCCATCCCCACACCGGCGGAATTGCGGGAGTTCTACGACGGGTTCCTCTTCGGGAGCGTCGCGGACCGGGACTTCGACGCCAAGGTGGCGGAGGTGAACCGGGATGTCCGGCGCATCGCTTCGCACCTCCGTGCGCTGCCCGGACTGCCCGCGAAGCCGCGACTGCTCGACTGGGGCGGAGGGCCGGGGTTCTACGCCAACGCTTTCGCGGGCGAGGGGTTTGACGTCACCCTGATGGACATCGATCCCCAGGCCACCCGCTATGCCGCCGAGAGGTTTCCGGGTCGCTTCGAGATCCTCACCGGCGACCCGGGCGAGTACTCCGGCAGCGAGCGCTTCGATGTCATCTACTGCTCTCACGTGGTCGAGCACACCCCCGACCTGGTCCGGTTCACGGCGCGGCTGCGCCACCTGCTCGCTCCCGGCGGTGTGGCCATCGTCGCCACGCCCAACCAGCGATGCCGCGAGTTCTTCTTCCGCGTCTGGTGGCTGCGCGGCTACCTGGCGATGGCGGCGCACGGCCTGCCGTCCGCCGCGCTGAAGTTCCTGCGCACCCCGTGGATCTGCTGCGACCCGCCGCGGCACGTCCACGCGCTCAACGCCCGCAGCTCGCGGCGGCTGTTCGAGCGCTCCGGCTTCCACGTCGAATCCTGCTTCACCGAGTCTTCGCTCGATCAGTCGTACGCCTCCGGGCGCTACCGCGCCGACTGGGGAGTTCGCACGCCGCTCAGCATCCTGCGGCTGCCGGTCGAGCTCTACACCCTGGCCGGCCTGCACCTGCTGCGCCTCGCCGATCGCGGGCGCCGCTGGGGGAACAATCTCGTGCTGATCGCGCGCGTGCCGGGAGAATGGGCGCAGGCTCGACCACCGCGCTGACCTTCGTTCAGGCACTCCGCACACTCCCCTTGCTAACCGAGAGGAGCCTGATGTAATCTCCCCTCGGAAACCGAGATGAGCAAACCGGCCGACCTCGTCCAGGGCACCCTCGATCTTCTCCTCCTGAAGATCCTGGCGCTCGAACCCATGCACGGATGGGCCATCAGCCTGCGCCTCCGGTCGATCTCCGGCGACGTGCTCCAGGTGAGCGAAGGCTCTCTCTACCCCGCGCTCCACAAGCTCGAGCAGGAGGGATGGATCCAGGCCGAGTGGAAGCAGACGGAGAACAACCGGCGGGCGAAGTTCTATGCGCTCACTCGCGCCGGCCGGAAGCAGCTCGGCGCCGAGACGGCGAACTGGGATCGCCTCTCGTCGGCCATCTCGCAGGTCGTCCGGCTTTCGGAGACGTAGGGGGTTCCCATGCGCATCGAACGGCTCTGGTCCACGACGCGGCTGCGGCTGCGCTCGCTGCTGCGCGGCCGGCGGGTCGAAGACGAGATGAACGAGGAGCTGCTGTTCCACCTGGACCACCGGATCCAGGAGGGGATCGCCTCCGGCCTGACGCCCGGCGAGGCCCGCCACGCCGCGATGCGCGCCATGGGAGGGCTCGAGCAGCGCAAGGAGGAGATCCGCGACGCCCGGGGCCTGCGCCTGCTGACCGACTTCGCCACCGACGTGCGTCACGCGATCCGCGGGCTCCGCCGGACGCCCGGCCTGTCGGCCTTCGTGGTGCTGACGCTGGCGCTGGGGATCGGCATGTCGGCGGCGAGCTTCAGCGGACTGGACGGCCTGGTGTTCAGGCCGTACCCGGTCCCGCGCCCGGACGACGTGGTCTCGCTCGTCAGCACGACGCACGACAACCGCTACGGCCGGTTCTCCTGGCGCGAGTACGCGGACATTCGCGACGAGACGAAGAGCTATGACGGTGTGATCGCCAGCACCTTCCCCGCCGCGGTCGGGTACAGCCCCGGGCCCGCGATCGTGCCGCGCGCCGCGGCCGGCATGATGGTCTCCGGCAACTACTTCCGCGTCCTCGGCGTCGAGCCGACGATCGGGCGCGGTTTCCGCGACGGCGAAGACGAGGTGCCCGGGCGCGACGCCGTCGCGATCCTCGGCGACGGCTTCTGGAAGAGTGAATTCGCGCAGGACCCTGCGGCCGTCGGACGGACGATCCGCCTGAACGGCGCCGAGTTCACGGTGATCGGGGTCGCGCCCGAGTCCTTCCCGGGCCTGCAGATCTTCCTCAGGCCGGACGTCTACGTGCCGCTGGCGATGGCGTCGCTCTTCTCGGCCAATCCGCAGAAGCAGTTCTTTGTCGATCGCGACGACCGCCAGTTGTCCGTCAGGGCGCGGCTGAGGCGGGGCGTGACGCAGCCGGAAGCCCGGAGCGAGATGGCCCTGCTCGCGCGGAACTTCGCGAGCGAGTTCCCGCAGACGAACCGCGAGCGGGGCGCCGAAGTGGACACCCCGCTCCAGATGCGGACGCGGCCCGATGACGTCAACTGGAAGTTCCTGGCGATCGCCTTCGGCCTCGCGCTCGCGGTCCTCCTGGTCGCGTGCACCAACGTCGCAGGCCTTCTCCTCAGCCGGGCCCACGCGCGCACGCGGGAGATCGCCGTGCGGCTGGCGCTGGGGGCCGGCCGCTTCCGGCTGGTGCGGATGCTCCTGACCGAGAGCCTCGTCCTCGCCGTCCTCGGCGGGCTGAGTGGAATTCTGGTGGGGCATTTCGCCCTCACCTGGATGACCCGGCTGACGCTCCCGACCGAGCTGCCGGCCCTGCCTCCTTTCCAGATCGACGGACGGGTCATGACCGCCGCCATGGCACTGGCCGTCCTGAGCGCGTTCGTCTGCGGCGTGGCGCCGGCGCTGCAGAGCGCCCGGACCGATCTCCTGACAGGGCTCAAGTCCGGCGACGCGACGCCGATCGGCCGGCGGCGACTGTGGGGACGCAGCGTGCTCGTGATCGCGCAGGTCGCGACCTCGCTGATGCTGCTCGCCGCGGCCTTCCTGATGGATCGTGGTTTCCGCCAGAGTGTCAGCGAGGGGGTCGCCTTCGCGAAGGACCCGGTGCTCCTGGCGCGCTTCGACCCGCGCCTCATCCAGTACGACAGCGGCCGGACGCGGCGGTTCTACGACCAGCTGACCGATCGCGCCCGCGCCATCCCCGGCGTCGTGAGCGCGGCTCTCAGCGCGAATCCGCCGCTGACGCTCGACCCCTTCGGCGCCATCACTTTCGTGCCCGACGGCTTCGAGATGCCCCGCAATCGTGACAGCTTCGCGTCGCTCCTCGACACGGTGGACGAAGGGTTCTTCGACACCGTCGGGATCCCGGTTCTCCGGGGCCGCGGCTTCCTCGCTTCCGACACCGAGGACGCGCCGCGGGTGGCGATCGTCAACGAACAGCTCGCGCGGCACTACTGGCCGGACCGGGAGGCGGTCGGACAGCACATCCGGCTGGACGACGCCCACGGAGCCCGCCTCGAGATCGTGGGCGTGGTGAAAACCGTCAAGTACCGCGAAGGCTCGGAGAAGCCGACCGATTGCGTCTATCTGCCCGTGAGGCAGCAGCCGGCGCCGCGCCTGGTCCTGATGCTGCGGTCGAACGGCGATCCCCTGGCGCTGGTCGCTCCCCTCAAAGAGGTCGTGCGCACCCTCGACGCGAACATGCCGCTGCTCGCGACGCGAAGCTACGAGGACCTGTACCGTTACCATGCGGTGGAAGGCCCGGCCGCCGCGATGGCGTTCGTCGGGAGCCTGGGCGTCATCGGGCTGATCCTGGCGATTGCCGGTCTCTACGGTCTCATCGCGTACAACGTCAGCCGCAGGACCCGCGAGATCGGCGTCCGCATGGCCCTGGGAGCGAAGCCGGGCGACGTGCTGCGCCTGGTGCTGCGTCAGGGTCTCGTGCTGGTGGGCACCGGGAGCGCGATCGGGCTCGGCCTGGGCCTCTCCGTCGAGAGGTTGATGAACTCCATGCTGTTCAACGTCGGCGGTGTCGACCTGACGGTCTACGCCGTGGTCGTCCCCTCGATGCTGCTCGCGACGACGGCCGCCGCCTCTGTGCCGGCCCGCCGCGCGGCGCGCATCGCCCCCACCGAAGCGCTGCGCTGCGACTGAAGCTTCCACCCCCCGTCGATGAGCGGGATTTCAGGACGGTTCGGGAGGAGCTTGCCGGTCAGGCGAGCAGGCCGTCCACGGCGGCGTCGACGACCTGGGCGATCACCCTGTCGCGGTCGGCCCAGGGGAAGTGCGGGCGGATGATGAGGAGCGACGTGATCCCGTGGGCGGCCGCCCACAGCGCCTGGCTCGCGACATCGACGTCCATGCGGCGGAAGCGCTTCTCCTGCATGCACCGGCGCACGAGGGCCTGCAGCCCCTCGTAGGTGACGTGCGGCTTGTCCGGCTTTCGTCCCGGGCGGCGCATCAGGAACGCGAACTCGTAGATGTTCGGGTTGGCCAGACCGAACTCGACATAGGCGCGGCCCGCCTTGCGCACGAGAGCGACCGGATCGCCCCCCCGGGCCGACTGGAACATCGCTTTCAGGCCCACGTCGAACTCGTCGAAGCTCTCCTCCACCAGGCAGTCGAACAGCGCCTCCTTGTCCCGGAAGTGCAGGTAGAGGTTGGCGTGCGAGCAGCCGACCCGCTCGGCGAGCCGGCGCATCGAGACGCCTTCGTAGCCGTCCCGGACGAACGCCTTCCGGGCGGCCTCGAGGATGGACCGTCTCAGAACGTCCCGGGCCCGCTCGCGAAAGTTGGAACCTTCCGCTTGACTCCGCATATAACCAGTGGTCAGGATACTGACCACTGTTCAGGAAAGCAAGACCTTTGGGAGGAGGTCCCATGCTGCACCGTCTCGCGCGCGCCATCCCCGTTCTCGGGCTCGCTCTCATCCTCGGCGCCACCGGCTGCCTCGCCACGCCCTCCGCCACCTCCGACGCGGTCGTGCGGGAGGACCGGGTCATCGCCGGAGGCCCGCAGGACTCCCTCGAAGTCCGCCACCTCGTCCTGCGGGGAACCAACGAGCAGATCGGCCACGCGCTGGCGACGATCGCGAAGGAGCGCTACGGCGCCCGCCCCGACCGGGCAAAGGATCCGCTGCAGGTGCGCGCGCAGCGCGCCTTCCTGCAGCGCAACGACCCGATCCTGCTCGATCGCATGCGCGGCGTCGCGGCGGCGTACGGCAAGTCGATCGAGGACGACGGCTGGGATCTCTCGACGCTGGGATTCATCGATCTCAAGGCCGGCTGCTCGATCGTGCACCTGCCCCCCGCCTCCACCGCCAACGGCAGAAGCGTCGTGAGCCGCGACTACGACTTCACGACCGGCACGCTTTCCTTCGGGTTCCTGCCGCCGGGCATGCTCCATCCGACGGCGCGCCCGTACCTGGTCGAGCTGCACCCCGACCAGGGGTATGCCTCGATGGCGATGGTCGCGTACGACCTCCTGAGCGGCGTGATCGACGGCATCAACTCCGAGGGGCTCACCGTGACGATGGCCATGGACAACCAGATTTTCAGCCACGGCCAGACGGAGCCGACGCGCGGCGCGGCCGTGGGCCTGGGGGAATTGCAGACCCTGCGCCTGCTCCTCGACACCTGCGCCACGGTCGACGAGGCGAAGCAGACGCTCATGGCCACCAAGCAGTACTACCAGTACGTCCCCATCCACTATCTCGTGGCCGACCGCACGGGCGCCGCGTTCGTCTGGGAGTACTCCGCGGTCCACAACAAGGAGTACATCGTCGAGAACCCCGGCCAGCCGCTGGTGATGACGAACTTCACCATCCACGAGCAGCTCGAGGACGGCAAACCACCCTCGGCCGAGAAAGCGCGCGGGACCTGCAAGCGCTACGCGTATCTCACCGAGAACCTCGCCAAAGGCCCGCTCGACGACCAGGCGGTTCGCACCGTGCATCAGAAGTGCGACGCGCAGGCGTCGCAGGCCGTGAACCCGTCCGAGCCGCCGGAGCGCACCTTCTGGCACGCCTTCTACTACCCGGAAGAGCGCAAGGTGCGCCTGAGCTACTACCTGCGCGACGAGCCCTACCCCGGCGAGCCGCGCTTCGTGAAGCCGGTCCGGACCGACTACCTGGAGTTCCGGCTCGAGCCCACGGAGAACAAGGCGGCGAAAACCGTGCCGGCGGCCGCGCCCGTGGCGCGGAGCGCGTCCGCGCCGCCGGTGGCGTCACCTGCTTCCGACGTGCAGGTCGCCCTCGAGGCCGCCGGCGCCGAGATCGATAGGGATGGGAAGCGCATCACCGGCGTGGGCCTCGTGAAGGCGACCGACCTCGAGGCCATCCTCCCGCTGCTGGCGCGGCTCCCGGACGTCGAGGAGGTGAACCTCGGGAACCCGGCCGTGACCCTGGCCCACGTGCGCGCGCTCAAAAGCGCGCCGAAGCTCCGCAGCCTCGGACTGATGGGGGCGCCCATCGGCGACGACGCGCTCGCCGAGATCAAGACGCTGCCGGCGCTGCGGGTCCTGAACATTTCGGGAACGAAGGTCACCGACGCCGGTCTCGCGCAGCTGCGGGACCTGACCGCGCTCGAGTACCTCGGCCTCAAGGGGACCGGCATCGGCGACGCCGGGCTCGCTCAGCTTTCCGGCCTGACCGGCCTCAGCAATCTGAATCTCGCCGACACGAAGGTGACCGACGCCGGGCTCGCCCATCTCGCCGGCCTGACGCGCCTCGAGTCGCTCAATCTCTCGAACGACACCGTGACCGACGCCGGCCTCCTTCAACTGGGCCGCCTGTCCGGCCTGGCGGGACTCAACCTCACCGGGACGAAGATCACCGACGCCGGTCTCGTGCACATGAAGCAGTTCCCGAAAATGACCAAGCTCACCCTGACCGGAACCCCGGTCACCGACGAAGGGGCGAAGCAGGCGAAGAAGTACCTTCCCTTCTGGGCCACGGTGACACGGTAGGGCTCACGGTTGACACCGATCCCATTCTGGAGGAAACCTAGCCACTCGGATCGGCTCACCCGTGGCCCGAGGACAACCCATGGTCAGATTCCTGCTCTGGTGCATCCTGCTGGTTCTGTGCTGGCCGCTGGCCCTGCTGGCCCTCATTCTCTATCCCGTCGTCTGGCTGCTTCTCCTCCCCTTCCGCCTCGTCGGCATCGTCGTGACCGGTGTCTTCGAGCTGCTCCGGTCGATCATTCTCCTGCCGGCGCGGATCCTCCGGGGACCAGAGCGCACTTGAGGAGCGCGCCCGGGCGCACCGTCCGGTTCGCGACCGCCCGGTTCGCGGCCGCACTCGCCGTCGCCGCTGTTTCGGACGTCCTCTCCGCCGGGATGGAGATCGTCCTGCCGCTGCAGTGGGGGCTCGACCTCCTGACGGCGGGAATCCTGTTCCTGATCCTCGGCCGGCAGTGGCTGATCCTGCCGGGGCTGATCGCGGAGGCGATTCCCGGCCTCGCGTTCTTCCCGTCGTGGGTGCTGGTGGTCGCGTCGATCGCGGTCTGGGGCGGTGTCGGCACGCCGGCGCGAAATCCGCCGCGGTGAATCCGGTCCGGCCTCGGCCGTCAGGCCTCCGGCGCGGCGCCGTCAGAGCGTCTGTATCACCGCCATGATGTTTCCTTCCGTGTCCTTGAACCACGCGGCCCTGGCGCCGCCGCCGGTCGCAATCCCCTTGTCGTCCACGTCCATGTTCGGCATGTCGTACGTCTCGAATGTCACGCCGCGGCCTTTC
>DASYQE010000313.1:0-6132 GCA_036005805.1 Candidatus Polarisedimenticolia bacterium
ACTGTCCGTCGACCCCAAACGCGGACCAGCAGGACCTCGACGGGGATGGAACGGGCGACGTCTGCGACAACTGCCCGGCGAGCGCCAATCCGGGACAGGAGGACATGAACGATGACGGCTCGGGCGATGGGTGCCAGCCGACGGTGAGTCTCGGCGGCTTCCGCTACCCGGGCCCGGATCGCATCGAGACGACCGTCTCGGCGCACGATCCGCAGGGCGAGGCGCTCTCAGGCCGGGTCAGAATCGTGCCGCCGAGAGAGCTGCTCGACGCGCTCGAAACGATGGAGTGCGGGCGCGGCTATCTCCCCGACGGGCAGCCGGGCCGCGGCGTCGCCTTCGGCATCGCGAACGGGTCGGAGCCGTACCTGTTCGACCTCGACTCGATGCTCTCCTGCGACGATGGTGCTCCCGACTTCGAGCTGGCCCTGGGGACATGCCGCCAGCCGGACGGGGGGTTCGACACGTTCCTGCCGCTCGCGGATCTGCCGCTGCCCTACCCCATCTGCGTCCGGCCGGCGCCATCGGCCGTTTCCGGCGCGCCCGGGGAGGGCACCGACTGGATGATCGTGTCGGTGGGACCGGCCTCGGCGATGATCCTCGTTCCCGAAACACCGCCGGTCATCGACGTTCCCTTCGCGTCGGTCCTGCCGGGCACGCTCGACATCACGGCTCTCCTCCCGGCGACGCCCTACAGGCTCGAGATCACCGCGAGCGACGGCAACACGCATCCGGTGAACGCGGCGGGAATCTTCCAGCACACGGCCGAGAGAGTTCTCGCGCTGCTCACCGGCTCCGCGCCGGCCGCGGCCATCGCGTCTCAGCCGGCGGTCGAGTGCAGCGGGCCTGCGGGCGGCTCGGTCACGCTGGACGGCTCGGCCTCGACCGACCCCGACTCCACCCCCGGGACCAACGACGACATCGCGGCGTTCGACTGGTACGAGGATTTCGGCGGCGCCGCCGAGCGCCTGCTCGGCTCGGGAGAGACGCTGACCCTCGACCTGCCGCTCGGAACGCACGCCATCACTTTGAAGGTCACCGACCGCGCCGGACACGGCGGCACGACCACCGCCACGTTCGTCGTGCGCGACACCCGTCCGCCGAGCCTGGCGCTGCAGACGGATCCCGGCTCGCTCTGGCCCCCGAACCACGGTCTGGTTCCGGTGCAGGTCGCCTGGGACACCACCGACGCCTGCAGTCCCGCCTCGGTCGCGGTCAGCCTGGTCTCGGTGAGCAGCAGCGAGGCCGATGACGCGGCAGGAAGCGCCGACGGCGCGACCACCTCGGACGTGCAGGGAGCGGAAATCGGCTCTCCGGATGCGTCACTGCTGCTGCGCGTCGAGCGCGATGGCCAGGGCTCCGGCCGTGTCTACGTCCTGACCTATCGCGCCGTGGACGCCAGCGGCAACGGCACGACGGCGGTCGCGACCGTGACGGTGCCGCATGACCTGGGCCAGGGGCCGGAGCCGCTTGTCATGCAGCTCGAGCCCGTGGTCAGCGGCAACGGCGCCGTGCGGATCTTCTGGCCGGCCGTTTCCGGTGCGACCGCCTACGATTTGATCACCGGCGACCTCGGCGGATGGCACGTCGTGAACGGCGCTCTCGACGTCGGTCCGGTCCTGGCGCTGGCGCGCGCGACCGCGAGCGCATCGCTGAGCGAACCCGTCGGCGCCGCGAACCCGCCGGTCGGGCGCGCCTTCTTCTACCTGATCCAGCAGCATACGGCGCACGGCCCGGCGGGCTACGGCACCGAGAGCGCACCGCTCCCGCGCGTGGCGGTGAACTGCGAGGCGGGATGTCCCGGCGTGGAGCAGGCTCCGGCGGGTTCCGGGACGACGACACCGATCCGCAAGTAGCCGTCCCGGCGCGCGCATCTATAATCGCCGGCGGCGATGGACAAGATCCTCATCCAGGGCCCCTGCCGTCTCTCGGGGAAAGTGCGCGCCAGCGGCGCCAAGAACGCCGTCCTCCCCGAGATGGCGGCCTTCCTGATGCTCGATGGGCCGGTCACCCTCAGGAACGTCCCGTCGGTGCGCGATGTCTCGACGATGGGCCTGGTGCTCAGGCATCTCGGCATCCGCGACCTGGTGCTCGAGGGCGGGGTGCTCTCGGCCTCCGGATGCGAGCCGAAGGAGCCGGAGGCGCCGTACAACCTGGTCCGGCAGATGCGCGCCTCGATCCTGGTGCTCGGGCCGCTGCTGGCGCGGCTGGGGCGCGCCAAGGTCTCGCTGCCGGGCGGCTGCGCCATCGGGGCGCGCCCCATCGACCTGCACATCGAGGCGCTGCGCAGGATGGGCGCGCGCGTCGTCATCGAGCACGGCTATGTCCTGGCGGAGTGCCCGCGCCTGCGCGGCGCCGAGATCGAGTTCGCCAAGCCAACCGTCACCGGCACCGAGAACATCATGATGGCGGCGGCCCTCGCCGAGGGGCGCACGGTGCTGCGCAACTGCGCCCTCGAGCCGGAGATCGGCGATCTCGCCGCCTTCCTCAACGGCTGCGGCGCGAAAATCTCCGGCGCCGGCACGGGCGCCATCACCATCGACGGTGTGACGCGGCTGCGCGGCTCGGAGCACCGCGCCATCCCCGACCGCATCGAGGCGGGGACGTTCCTCATCGCCGCGGCCGCGACCGGCGGCGAGGTCACCGTGGAAGGGGCCGAGCCGGAGCACCTCGCGGCGCTGCTCGAGGTGCTGCGCGCCGCGGGGGCGCGCGTCGAGCTGCACCCGGGCGGCAGCCAGCCCGACGAACGACGCACCTCGATGACGGTCGTGCCGACCGGGCCGCTGCGCGCCACGTCCGTGACGACGTTGCCGCATCCCGCCTTCCCGACCGACCTGCAGGCGCAGCTCATGGCGCTCCTGACCGCGGCGAGCGGGGTCTCGACCGTCACCGAGACGGTGTTCGAGAACCGCTTCATGCACGTCGGCGAGCTGCGCCGCATGGGGGCCCGTATCGAGGTGGTCGGCGAGACCGCCACGGTGACCGGCCCGACGCCGCTCTCCGGCGCGCCGGTGATGGCGAGCGACCTGCGCGCTTCGGCCTGCCTCATCGTGGCGGGCCTTTTGGCCGAAGGCGAGACGCTCATCGACCGCGCGTACCATATCGACCGCGGCTACGAGCAGGTGGTCCAGAAGTTCCGGAACCTGGGGGCGCGCATCGATCGCATCAGGAACTGAAAGGAGCGGGGGGAATGACGGGAAACGCGGATTGCCTGTTCTGCAAGATCGGCCGGAAGGAGATTCCGGCCCGCATCGCTTACGAAGACCGGCAGGTCGTGGCCTTCGAGGACATCACCCCGCAGGCGCCGCACCACACCCTCATCATTCCCAAGGCCCACTTCGCGACCTTCAACGACGTCGGCGCCGGCGAGGAGTCGCTCCTCGGCCACATGATGGTGGTCGCGTCGCGCGTCGCGCAGGAGAAGGGCCTCGACAAGGAGGGCTTCCGCCTGGTCGCCAACTGCCTCGAGAGCGCCGGCCAGTCGGTGTTCCACATTCACCTGCACCTGCTCGGCGGCCGCCGCTTCGCCTGGCCGCCCGGATAACCCGCCCGCGTGGGCCGGACGTTCCGCCGCAGCCTCGCGACGCGCGCCGTCAGCGTCGTCGCGCTCCTGACCTTCGGCCTGGCCTTCGCGTCGCGGGCGACCGGTGAGATCGGCTTCGGCTGGGTCGTCCTCGCGGCGCTGACCCTCGCGTCGCTCGCCGGGGTCATCAGCGCGTGGGGCGACCGGATCGTGATCGACTCCGGAGGCGTCACCATCCGCAACGGCGCCTTCACCCGGATGACGGGCGGCCTCGTCCGCGTCGGCGAGCGCCGGGTCGAGTGGAAGGACGTCGTGCGGGTGCAGGAGCATCGCCGTCCCGGCTCCGGCCCGGCCGACCCGCCCCGGGCCCTGTTCCTGGTGACGACCCGGGGAAAGCGGTTCGCGCTCGACGCCATCGAGGACTTCGACGAGGTGATCGCCCTGATCCGCCGGGCGGTCAGTAACCGGCGGTGAGGTCGATCTCGTTGAGGAGCGGCTTGCCCGCCCGGTAGCGCTTCAGGTTGTCCAGGAAGATCCCGGCCGATCGCGCCATGTAGTCGGGGTGGGTGCCGGCGACGTGCGGCGTCATCAGCACGTTCGGCAGCTTCCACAGCGGGCTCTCGCCCGGAAGCGGCTCGTGGACGAAGACGTCGAGGGCGGCGCCGGCGATCCAGCCTTCGCGCATGGCGCGCGACAGGGCCGGCTCCTGCACCAGCGCGCCGCGGCCGATGTTCACGAGGATCGCGGTCGGCTTCATCGCGTTCAGCAGGCGCTCCCCCGCCACGCCGCGCGTCGCCTCGGTCAGTGGCAGCGCCAGCACCAGCACGTCGGAGGCCCGGACCATCGCCTCGACCCGCTTCGCCGGCAGCAGGCGATCGACGCCGTGGGGCGGCTTCGTCCGGCTCGTCGCCGAGCGCGACACCGCCCACACCTTCATCCCGAAGGCGTGCGCCCGCACCGCCAGCTCGCGGCCGATCTCGCCGAAGCCGTAGAGACCCATCACCTTGCCGTGCAGCTCGGAGAGAGGCGGCGTGCGCCCGTAGAGGTCGCCCTGGATCCAGCGGCGGTCCGCCTGCGCCCGCGCCGCCTGCGCGATGCCGCGCGTCAGCGCCAGGACCATCCCGAAGGTGTGCTCCGCGACCGCGACCGAGTTGACGCCGCGCGACGAGGTCACCCGGATCGAGGTCTCCAGCAGCTCGGGGTTGAGCACCCGGTCCACGCCGGACAGCGGCGTGTGCATCCAGCGCAGCCGCACAGCCGAGCCGACCAGCCGCCCGGTCAGCCCCCAGGCGTAGAGGATCTCGGTCTCGGGGATGACCTGCTCGAGCTCCCGCTCGTCACGGGGCAGCTCGACGTCGTAGTGGCGGCCGGCCGCCTTGCGGATGCGCTCGACCGCCCCCTGGGGGAGCCGCCAGATGGGCAGGGGGTGCGGCAGGTAGATGACCATCCGGCTGCGGCTTTTCATGGTCTTCGGGGGCATGGCTGCTCCTCGGTGACGCGTCAGGCCGCGCATTCTACGACGACCCGTCGCATATACTTTCGACCCGGGATATCCTTCCGGACTCCAGATGGAAACCACCGGTCAAGTCCAGCAGGCGATCGACGCCGCCGTCGCAGGCGGGCGCATGGCCTTCCCCGACAGGAGCGACGCCGTGAACCCGGCACGGGCCGGTGTGCGGGTGGACCCTGTCCGGGTCGCCGACCTGCCGGCGTTGGCGCGGGCCGCGATGGCGGACCCGGTGCGCTATCCACTGCTGCCGATCTCGCCCATGCGTGCCCAGGCGCAGGCGCTCAACCCGCTGGCGAATCCGGACGACGTCGGCCTGCTCGTGGGCTTCGTCGAGGATCGCTGCGCGGGGTTCCTGGGCCTGCTCCCGGGCGCCGTCGAGTTCCGCGGGCGGCGCCACCCCGTCTCCAGCTTCACCGGCTTCCACGTGGCTCCCGCAGACCACGGCCGCGACCTCGCGACGATGCTGGCGCGCGCCGCGATCGAGCTCGGGCGCGACCTCTACGTTGCGCGCGTCGGCCCGGACATCCGCGCGCTTCTCACTCCGCTCGGCTTCCGGCCGGCGCCGGTGCCGCGCACCCTGCGCCTCAGGCTGTCCCGCCTCGGCAAGCTCAAGGGAATCCCGCTGCGCGTCCTCGTCCGGTCGGTCGGGGGCGGCCATATCGAGGACCGCTGGCGGCTCGTCACCGAGGCCCGCGCGCCGATGTCCGCCCACGGGGCCGACGGCGCGCCGCAGGCCGGAGAGCGGCCACGCTTCGTCCGCGACGAGCGCGTGATCAACTGGACGATTCGGCATCCGTGGATCGGCGAGGACTCGCACGCGTCCCTCCGCTACCCCTTGCCGTACCGGCGGGAGATGTTCCGCTACCTCACCTTCGAGGCGAACGGCGGCGGCTTCGTGGTCCTGTGCATCACCCAGGACCAGCGCTGCGCCACGCTCCGCATCCTCGACCGTCGGCCGACGACGGACGAGCAGCGCGCGCCCGCGCTGGCCCGGGCGCTCGTCGAAGCGCAGCGCCTCGTCGCGGACGTCGTCGAGTGCCCCGCCGAGTACGAGCCGCTGCTGCGACGGTCGTTCGCCGGCCGCATGCTCCTCGCCTCCGAG
>DASYQE010000314.1:0-11718 GCA_036005805.1 Candidatus Polarisedimenticolia bacterium
TCCACGCGGGCGAGCAGCTCCAGGAGGCCGAACGGCTTGGTCAGGTAGTCCTCGGCCCCGAGGCGCAGGCCGCGCACCTTGTCCGCTTCCTCGCCGCGCGCGCTCAGGATGAGCACGGGGAACTCGTGCCCTTCCTGGCGCAGCGTCTTCAAGACATGGAAGCCGTCCAGCTTCGGCAGCATCAGGTCGAGGATGACAAGATCGGGGAGCCACTCGCGCGCCCGATCGAGCCCGGCCTTCCCGTCGCGCGCCACCTCGACCTCGTGACCTTCGATCTCGAGGTTGTTGCGCAGGCCGTAGCCGAGCGTGCGGTTGTCCTCGACGACGAGGATGCGGCTCACGTGTCCGCCCGCGCCCGTTCATCGGAGGGTGCCGGGCCCGCGGCGGGCAGCTCGACGACGAAGCGCGCCCCGCCCTCCGGGCACTCCTCCACCCAGCAGCGCCCTCCCTGCAGGACCGTCAGCTCGCGCACCACGGACAGCCCGATCCCGGTGCCGGCCACGGCGGCCGTCTCGTCGCGTTGCAGGCGCTGGAACGGCGCCCAGATGCGCTCGCGCTCGCCCGGGGGGACGCCGGGGCCCTGGTCCTCGACGCGGATGCGGCAGAAGCCGTCCAGCCGCTCCGCCTCCACGCGGATCCGCTGCCCCTCCGGTCCGTACTTGACCGCGTTGTCCAGCAGGTTGAGCAGCACCTGCCGCAGGGCGCCGGCATCGAGGCGCGCGGTCAGGTCCCCATCGAGCCGGCTCTCGACGGCCGCCCCGGCCCGGCGCGCCATCGGCTCGAATCCCTCGACGGTCTCCCGGATCAGCGCGCCGAGATCGCGTCGCTGCAGATCGAGCCGCAGCGCCCCGCGCTCGCCGCGGGCGAACTGCAGGACGTTTTCCACGAGGTGCCCGAGCCGCCGCGCCTCGTCGTCAATCACCTGAAGCCCCCGGCGCCGCTCGTCGTCCGTGCGCACCCGGTCGAGCAGAAGCGTTTCGGAGAACATGCGGATCTGCGTCAGGGGCGTGCGCAGCTCGTGCGACACGCGCGAGACGAACTCGGATCGCATCGCCGCCACCGCGCGTTCGCGCCGCAGCAGAACGAGCCCGGCCGCCGTCAGCCCGGCCGCGATCACCAGAAGCACCAGCAGCTGCGGCAGGCGAGAGCGCGGCAGGCCGCCGATGACGAGGGCCGGCGCCGCCGCCGCGTTCAGCGACACACGCAGCCGCATCCCCTCGAACACCCCGTCGTAGGCGTCGCCGAAGGGAATCTCCTCGCCGAAACCCCCATAGGTCATGGCTCCCGAGCGGAAGCGCGTCCGGCCGGCGGCGTCCACGACTTCGAGGGCGAGGCGGTCGTTGCCGACTTTGCCATGAGAGATGGACGGAGGCAGGAGCGGCGCGCGCTCGAGGACCTGCCGGAACCAGGGGGCGAGCGCGTCCAGGTTCAGCTCGAACCCGACCAGATCGGCGGGGGCGCCCTTGCTGCCGCCGGGCGGAGTGATGGCGGCTTCGATGGGCGCCACAACGAAGGCGCGCGCGGTCCCCGCGTCGTTCACCCGGATGGTGGTGAAGGCACCCCGACCCGAGGCGATCCGTCCCGAGACTTCCCCGAGCCGGCGGGCCAGCTCCTGTGACAACGCCTCCGGCAGCCGATCGGTCGCCTCCAGCCGTCCGGAGGCGGGAGTGAAGCGCAGGTAACGTGTCGCGAGGTCGAGCGCCCGGCGCGTGTTCACATCGAGGCGTGTCGCGACCTGGTCCCGCGTCGCGACCTGGTCCGGCGACAGGACCTGGTCCCCCGCGGCTGTCGAGGCTGCCGAAAGCGGCGGGGTCGCCTGCCGGATCGCCGTGACGAGCCGGAAGCACCCTTCGTATCCGACGAGCGCCGACGAGCGCCGCACGAACTCGGCGCCGGCGAGCCCGGCGTAATCGCGCAGCACCGCCGCGGTGGCCGCCTGGTGCGAGCGGGCGGCATCGGCCGCCTGCCACGCCAGCACCGCCGCCAGGACGAGCCCCGCGACCAGCAGGAGCATCAAACCACTCCAGCGGAACGCATC
The DNA here is from genome assembly GCA_036005805.1 of Candidatus Polarisedimenticolia bacterium. Lineage (GTDB taxonomy): Bacteria > Acidobacteriota > Polarisedimenticolia > Gp22-AA2 > Gp22-AA2 > DASRAU01. The sequence goes on from DASYQE010000314.1 coordinate 2,039, forward strand.
GCGGCGGCTCGGCGCCAGGCTCATGCGCCGACTCTAACGCACCCCCCGTCCACGCTGTCAGGCGCCCCTTCGAGTTGACGAAACCCTGACAATTCCCGCACCGAACCCTTGCCTCGACCGGGCGCCTCCCGCTGCTAACGTCCAGGCCGCCACAGCGGTGGTCCGAAAGGTGCGGAGGACGTCATGACCATGGTGAGTGCGGGGCGCAGGGTGAGCGCTGGGCGAAGACTGGCCGGGAGCGCGATGTTCGGAGTGCTGCTCGCGGCGGCGCTTTTCTCTCCGGCGGCGGCGCAGGAGATCCCGGACACGTTCAAGAACCTCAAGGTCCTGCCGAAGGACATCAAGAAGGGTGAGCTGGTCGGGGTGATGCGGATGTTCGCCGGGGCGCTCGGCGTCCGCTGCGCGTACTGCCATGTCGGCGAGGACGGGAAGCCGCTGTCCACCTTCGACTTCGTCAGCGACGAGAAGACCACGAAGCGGGCGGCGCGCGACATGATCCGCATGGCCGACGCCATCAACAAGAGATACATCGCCAAGGCCGACCTCGGCCGCACCGAGCGGATGCCGATCAACTGCGTGACCTGCCATCACGGCCTCACCCGCCCGGAGCAGCTCCAGACCCTCCTGACGCGCACCACGAAAGAGAAGGGGATCGATGCGGCGCTCGATGAGTACCGGGAGCTGCGCAAGAAGTACTACGGGGGCGCGCAGTACGACTTCGGCCCCGTTTCGCTCAACATGCTGGCGGAGCGCCTCATGCGTGACAACAAGCCGGCGGACGCGATCAAGGCCGCCGAGCTCAACGCCGAGCTGCACCCGGAGGACACCTTCGCTCAGTCGGGCCTCGGCGACTTCTACGCCAAGGCGGGGAACAAGCCGAAGGCGATCGAGGCGATGCAGCGCGCCCTCGCCGTCGATCCTGCCAACGACTACGCCCGCAAGCGCCTCGACGCGCTGCAGAAAGAGGAGCCGGCGAAACCGTAGGCCCCCGCGAGGCTGCAGGGTCCGTTCGGGAATGTCCGCTTTCGATCCCTCTGCAAGTCTGCTTCATTGACCCGGCCGTTTCCGGGGAGTACGGTCGCGGCACTCGTCGCCGCACCGTCACGCCGGGAACGCCTCTCGGCCCGCTCCCGGAGTGAACCAACCAAGGCCGACCGCGGGAGGGTATGTCCATGTCATTGAAGAAAGCGTTGCGTCTGCTGGCAGTGAGCATCGCCATAGCGGCGTGCGTGCTCCTCATCCCGGCCCACTTCGGCACCGTCGACGATGCCTGCGCCGGTGGCGGTCATTGTCCACACGACTGTCCGCACACAACCTGTGTGACCCCCGGCTGCGGGGATGACGGCATCATGGCCACCACGGCGTGCACCCACGCCGAGTTCCAGGGCCCCATCATCAATGGGTGCTCCGTCGGCTGCAGGGCTCTGACGTGCAATTGACCTGAACGAAGCGGGGCCGGCGCTCCGGCGCCGGCCCCGCCTGGGGCAGGCACGAGGATGCGGCCTTTCAGGCCAGGGTGCGCACCGCGGCAGGCAGTCCCTGGCGGATCGAGGGGTAGCGCGGGCGCCAGCCGAGCTCGCGGCGGGTCGATTCGATGTCGAGGCTGGCGGGGGAAGTGAGCGCCTCGACGAAGACCGGGCCGCGCTCCGCGAGCGCCTCATCGAAGCTGACGCCGCGTGGCTTCGCAACGCCCAGCGTCCGGGCGGTCTCGTCGACGAACTGTCTCACGGTGAGCGGCTCTTCGTCCGCGACGTTGAAGCGGGTCCCCGCAGCGCCTTTCTCCGCGGCCAGGCGAAAGGCTTCGCCAACGTCTCCGATCTCGACGTACCCGAGGTGGGTTTCTCCGTCGCCGATGAGATGGGTGGTCCGGCCGCTCCGGATCTGGCGCACCGTTTCGGGAAACCAGCTCCCGGCGCCATAGCCACCATCCTGCACGCGCCCCGGCGGCTTCCGGAGGGATCAGTGCTCCGGGCGTCGCTCCGCCTCGGCGAACGGCGGGTCGGCGACGATCGCGGCCTCCTGGCGCATCACTTCCCGCAGGTCCGGCGAATCGAGGATGATCTTCGCGGCCGCGGCGCGCAGTCGGTCGATGGCCTCGTCGGGCAGGTGGAAGGTCGTCGGCAGCTCGTTGAGAGCGCGGCGCTCCTTCTCGTCGGCGAGCGCCTGGAACGAGACCTCGATGGCGTGGATTTCGGCCTCGGGGGCGTTCTCGATGTAGCCCAGCTTGCTCACCACCCCGCCCCGCACCGCCTTGGCGCGAATCTCGCGCAGGGCGTCCCAGCGCGCGTCGATGTCCTTGAGCAGCTCCACCGACTCGCTGGCGTAGCGGTCGATCGGCACCCCGGCCGACTTCTCGAGGATCTGCAGCGTGCCCGGCGGGTCGACCGTCTCGTTCATGGCGGTCGCAGGGGAGGAGACCGAGTTGACGACGAAGATGATGATGCGGCGGACGTGGTCCAGCGGCGTGGGCTGGCCGCTCATCCGCAGCGCCTCGAAGGTCTCGAGATAGTCGAGGACGCCGCGCAGCCCCAGGTTGTCGGACACGCCGCCATCCACGAGATGGAAGTAGCGGTCTTCCCTGGCGTCGTCCAGCTCGCGCAATTCCTGCAGGCGCTTCAGGATCCGGCCGGCGGGGCGGGGCGGCCGGGAGGCTTGCGTGAACTGCTTCAGCCAGGACGGCTCCTGGTACCCGCAGCGGCCACCGTAGTTGTCGATGGTGAGCGGCGACAGGACGACCGGCACCGCCGACGACGCCGCGGCGGCGCGCGCCAGCCGGAACGCGCCCAGGTCGGCGCACATGACGTCGAAGTTCTGCGGGATGAAGGCGACGCGCGAGCCGCTCGACAGGTCCGTCGCGCTCACCGCCACCGCCGGCCCGTCGGTCGCCTCGAGGTCGGCGAAGGTCTTCCCCTGGAACAGGATCTCGTCGTAGAGGTCCGCCGCCATCTCGGAGCGGCCCCCTCCGGGCGAGACGAGCGCCGGCCAGTGCGTGGGGTTGAGAGCCCGGTGCACGAGCAGCCCCTGCACGTCGCGCCGCAGGAAGCGCTTTTCGTATTCATCGAAAAGCGCGTCGCCATAGAGCCGGTAGGCGAGGGCGGTGAAGCTGCCCCCCGACACGCCGGTGATCAGGTCCACCTCGTCGAGCATGCGGACCGGCTTGCCGTCCTGGATCATCTGGATGCGCCGCAGCGTCTCGAGGGCGCCGTAGGCGAACGCCGCCGCCCGTGTCCCGCCGCCGGAGAACGCCAGGATGACCAGGTCTTCGTGCGCGCCGCGCTTCAGCTCCAGCCTTTCGAACTGGTGCGCCTCGCTCGCCTTGTACTGCAGCAGCGGGGGATTGACCGGCCGCTCCACGCGGCCGAGGCGCAGCAGCACCCCGGCCGCCACGACGAGGATCGCGGCGGCGATCAGGAGCCGGAAACGACGCGGGTGAGTGGGCAAGCCGCCTACTGCGTCTGGCCGGAGCCCGGGACGATCGCCAGGAACATCGCTTTGGTCAGGCGGTAGCCCTCGGGCCGGGAGCGGACTCCCAGCGCGGCTCCGACCCCCGGCTCGACGCGCCCGGCCGGCTCGGCGCCGGCCGCCGCACCGACGCGGACGAAGCGGCCGGAGGCCACGAGGCCCTCGAGGAGCAGCCGGTTCTCCACCGGCTTCAGCCCCATCAGGTCTGCCGGGAACTCGACGGGCAGCCCGTGCTTCCCGTCGACCGCCCCCATGGCGTGGAGCGTCTGAATCATGAACCGCACGGCGTCGGCGTAGACGTTGATGCGGCCCGGATGCTTGCGGTTGAGGTGGTCGGCCATCTCGTCCCCCAGAACCAGCCGGACGAGCCGCTCCGTGCCGCCCGGCAGCATGTCTTCGGCGCTCGGCGCATCCATCGCGTCAACAGAAGGGGGAGGTGTCATGGCCACCGGAACGGCGTCCGCACGCCAACCGGAAAACTACCACACCGGACGTAAGATCCGGCCAGCGATGGACCCGGTCTTCCAGAATGCCTATGACGACAACGCCCGCGCGAAGGCCTACGCGGGGCTCGAGTTCCCCGGGACCTACTGGCTCGCCTTCCGCGACCTGCCGGCGGCCCTCCGCGAACACGTCCGCGGCACCGAGGCGCTCGACTTCGGCTGCGGGACGGGCCGGTCGACGCGCTTCCTGCGCGACCTCGGGTTCCGCGTTCGGGGCATCGATATTTCCGAGCCGATGCTGCACGAAGCGCGGGTTCGAGATCCGCGGGGAGATTACCGGCTGGTCCCGGACGATGCCCCTCCGGACCTGGAGCAAGCCGTCTTCGATCTCGTGCTGGCGGCGTTCACGTTCGACAACATCCCCGCGATGGAGAAGAGAGTCGCTCTCTTCCGGTCGTTGCGGGGCTCGCTCCGTCCGTCAGGGCGCCTGATCACCATCGTCTCGGCGCCGGAGATCTATCTCCACGAGTGGGCCTCGTTTTCGACGCGGGACTTTCCGGAGAACCGCCTGGCGCGCAGCGGCGACCGGGTGCGCATCGTGATGCTCGATGTCGAGGACCGGCGGCCCGTCGAAGACATTCTCTGGACCCCGGAGGACTACGACGAGGCGCACCGGCGAGCCGGGCTCGCCGTCGTCCACACGACCCGCCCGCTCGGCCACGCGACGGAGCCTCACAAGTGGATCAGCGAGACCCACACGTCTCCCTGGACGATCCGTGTCCTGCGGGCAGCCGGCGAATGACCGCGACGCGGTGGGACGACGAAGAGCGAATGTCCTGAGGTGGACCGGTGGCCGATACGGAAGGCTCATTTCCCGGAGGAAGGCAGAATGAAAAAGCTCGCTGCGCTGCTCGTGGTGCTCTCGGCCGTGGTCTCTTACACCCTCGCGGCGCCGCCCCAGGCGGCCGCCGCGAAGGACTGGATCGATCAGTGGAAGGACGTCACCGAGCGGCTGATCGGCGTGGCCGATGCGATGCCGGCCGAGAAGTACGACTACAAGCCGACCCCGGAGGTGGGCACCTTCGGCGACCAGGTCAAGCACGTGTGCCTGGCGATGCGAGTCCTTCTCGCCAACGCCGAGGGAAAGCAGGTCGATCTGAAGGAGACGAATCTCGACGCGCTGAAGACCAAGGAAGAGATTCTCGCCGAGCTTCGCAAGCGAGTCGATGACGGCGCCGCCGTCATCCGCCGGATTTCCGGCAAGACCGACGCCGAGCCGGTGGAGTCGCAGTTCTTCGGCAGGACGACGCGCCGATTCCTGATCATCCAGGCCATCGCGCACGACAACAACCATTATGGCCAGCTGGTCATGTACCTGCGCCTGAACGGAATCACGCCGCCGGCGAGCCGTTAACCGGCCGCGCCGGCGGGGATCCGGCGCGGGCCCTCAGGCTACCGATTCACAGCCCCGGGTCGGTGAACACCACCTTGCCGCCGACCATGGTCAGCAGGGTCTTGGTCGCGGCGACGTTGGCGTCGTAGACCGCCTTCATGTGCGCCGAGAGCGCCTGTTGCGCGGCGGGGGGCGCATCGAACAGCTTGCGCAGGTCACGGTCGATAACGATGAGGTCGGCGAGCTTACCTTCTTCGATCGACCCCAAGTCCCGTTCACGGTGCAGCTGCCAGGCGATGCCGATGGTCGCGGCCTTCACGGCCTGCGGGAAGGTCAGCGCATGGCGCTCGCTCAGCCGGCCCGCGAAGATGGCGCGCTTCGGATCGGCGCGGCCCTCGCGGGTCACCGTCTGCTCGATGGCGGTCCAGGGCATCCAGGGTGGGAAGACCGGCCAGTCGTTGCCGAGCGCCAGGACGGCGCCGCCGCGCACAAGACCCCCGGCGGGATAGATGTCGTCCATCGAGTCGGGCGCGATGAACCCCTCGGTCGCGGTCACCGTCCACATGTCGCGCTCGAACCACACCGCCGCCATGCTCGCCACGACTCCGAGCTTGCCGAACCGCGGCATGTCCTCGTCGCGCACGAACTCGAGGTGCGTGATGGTGTGGCGGCGATCCCAGGAGGCGTTCGCGGCCTGGGCGGCCGCGAAGTTGTCGAGCGTCTCGCGCACCGCCCGGTCGCCGATGGCGTGCACGTGGATCGTCCACTTCGCCGCGTCGAGCCTCTTGAAGCCGAGGAGGGCGTCGGAGCACGACGGGTCCTCGCCGCGCCGCGTGCCCGGCGTGAACACCGGCTTCTGCGGCGTGCCGGTGTTGACGCGGTACGGCGCGAGCATCGCCGCCGTCTCGCCCGGGAACTCGGCGATGCCGTCGCAGAAGATCTTCACCGTGTCCACCGTCAGGTCGCCGGGGCTGGCGGGGCTGCGGTAGCCGTTGTACTGCCGGCGCAGGTCGTTCAGCCCCGCGATGACTTTGTCCACGGCCGCCGGGTCTTTCTGGCCGCGAAGCGGGTCGGCTCCGCGGCCGAACCCGCCGGCCATGAGTGCCTGGTTGACCCGCACCGTCAGGTGCCCGTCGTCGGCGACCCGCTTCAGCACCCGCAGCGAATCCGCGTCGCCGCCCGGGTGCAGGAGCATCGTCATCCCGACGCGGTTGGCATTGCGGTAGTCGGCCACCGTCCCCTGGTAGTCGGCGGCGGGATCCTCGGGAGGGCGCGTCCCCCATTCCGGGTGGAAGTCGGCGAACTGGCCGTTCGGAGCGCCGTCCGCATCACGCCCGATGAACGCGCCGGGCGGCGGCACCGTCTTCGCGTCGAGGCCGGCGTTGGCGATCGCCTTCGAGTTGGTGAAGGTCTGATGCCCCCCCATGTCCCAGATGACGATCGGCCGGGTCGTCCCGGTGCCGAACCGGTCCTGCGCCGGACTCTTGCTGAGCCGGTCGAGATCGTGGCGCGTGAGCGTGGTCCCGGCCGGCACCATCCCGTTGACGTTGAACTCATCCGGCCTCAGCAGGAAGTCGGTCTTGAGCTGCGCGGCCTGGTCGTCGCGCAGGAGGCACGCCTTGATCTTGCCGAGGACCTCGTCGACCGTGCCGCCTTCGTAGCCCATGGGACACGTCGATCCCCAGGTTCCGCCGTGAAGGTGCCCGTCGCCGAGTCCAGGCATCAGGATGCGCCCGTGGAGGTCGATCACCAGCGTCAAGGGGCCGATGCGCTGCTTCGCGCCGCCGTTGTCCCCAACGAATGAGATGCGGCCGTCCTTGACGGCGAGCGCCTGCGCCCAGCCGACGGCGGGGGACATCAGGGACTGTGGCGAGGGAGGGGAACCGTTACTTCTGGGATAGAGGAGGACCTGGCCGCCGAGGAAGACGGTATCGGCGGAAACAGTGGCGCCCGGTTGCGCGCTGCTCCGGTCCGGGGATGAGTCGGCGGCCGACGGGAAAGCGGTGCCGGCCTGAAGAGCCGCGGAGCCGACCAGGGCGACGAGAAACGCAGACGCGACGAGAAGCGACCTTGGCACCACCATCTGCGTCATCTGCTGTGCTTGCGCTCCAAGTGTCGGCGGTATGCGGCCGGATCGGCGGCCGAGCCCTTCAGCTCGTCGCGAAGACGCGCAAGGACGACCAGCGCCGGTACAACCAGCCGCGACACGGAGGTCCCGCGCCGTGATGCATAGCGCTTGGCGCGAGCCACGACTCTCTCATCCACGTTCAGGGTCAGCTTGGCCATTTCCAGTTTTACATGGTATCCGTGAATCCAGTATAATTCTTTCTTCGGGGGGCTCGATGATAGCGAGCTTCGGAGATCGGGCCACCGAGGACTTGTACCATGGCAGGAAATCCAAGGCTGTGCGACGGCTCCCGCCGGGCATTCTTTCCGTTGCCTTCCGCAAGCTGGATATGGTCAACGCCGCTCAGGCCTTGCAGGATCTTTCATCGCCCCCAGGCAACCGCCTGGAGGCGCTGACCGGCGACTTGAAGGGATACAACAGCATACGAATCAACGATCAGTGGCGCCTGGTCTTCAGCTGGTCGGACGGCAAGGCCTACGACGTCCGGATCGCCGATTACCATTCATAGCAGTCAACGAAAGGACTGGAAATGATTCCCAGCAACAGAGTGCCGACACACCCCGGTGAGGTGCTGCAGGAGGAGTTCCTCGACCAGATGGGACTGACCCAGGTGAAGCTGGCCGAGCACATCGGCGTTCCGGTGCAGCGCATCAACGAGATCGTCCGTGGCAAGCGCGGGATCACACCCGATACGGCATGGCTCCTCGCGCAGGCGTTCGGTACGACGCCCGAGTTCTGGGTCAATCTGCAGACCAACTACGACCTGGCAAGCGCTCGCCCGACGCGCAGCATTTCCAAGCTGCGGAAGGCCGGATAACCCAGCGAGCAACTCGGAAACGATCGGGCATCCCCGCCCCCGGTCATAAGATCCCTCGGTGCGACTCGTCACCTGGAACTGCTGCTCGGGGCCGCTGGCGCGGAAGCTCTCCGACCTCGAGACGCTCGAGGCGGACATCGCCGTGGTGCCGGAGTGCCCCCGCATTGAGGAGCTGCCCGGCGTCTCGCTCTGGTGGGGGAGCCGGGCGGCGAGAGCGGGGAAGCCCACCCGGCCGGCCCGGTCCTCGAACGGGACCCGTCCGTCAAAAGGCCTCGCCGTCTTCGCCGCGCCCCCGTGGCGGGTGCACCGGGCGCCGGCGCCGTGTGGGCTTCCCCGGTATGCCCTCCCGGTGCAGGTGTCGGGGCCCGAGTCGTTCCTGCTGCTGGCCGTCTGGGCCATGCCGCACCCGACCATCCCGTATGTCCGGGGGATGCACCGGGCGGTGCGGGCGTGCCGGTCCCTCATGCGGGCGCAGCCGACGGTTCTGCTCGGGGACTTCAACTCGAACGCGATCTGGGATGCCGAGCACCCGGCCGACCGGTCCCACAGCGCTCTCGTGCGCTACCTGGGGGAGCTGGGGCTGGTGAGCGCGTATCACAGTCGCTACAGGGAGGCGCAAGGGAAAGAGTCGCGGCCGACGTTCTTCCTGTACCGGCACCGGCGGCGCCCGTACCATATCGACTACTGCTTCCTGCCCGCCTCCTGGCTGGGCCGGTTGCGCGATGTGTCGGTGGGCGAGCATCGGGCGTGGGCCGCGAGGAGCGACCACATGCCGCTGTCGGTGGAGGTCGGTCCGATGGTCCCGGCCCGCCACCACATATAAAGAGGAAGGGAGCCTCATGGCCCGAGGCGAAGACGGCGACGAAGAGACGGGGAGCGGCGAGCTCGATGTCCTGTCCGGGGAGGGGAGTCTCCAGAGTGCTGCCGAGGCCGCCTGTCCCCACTGCGGCGAGCGGATCACCCTCCCGCTCGACCCCAGCGGCGGCCGGTCGCAGGAGTACGTCGAGGACTGCCAGGTCTGCTGCCAGCCCTGTCACGTCCACGTGACCTACGACGAGAACGGCACCGCCGAGGTCTTCCTCGAAGAGGCGCAGTAGTCGGCGCCTCCGTGGAAACCGCGTATCGGGAAACACCGTCCTGCCAGGCCCGCGGCCACCGATGTGCGAGCGAGAGACGTGCGCCAGCATGCGACCTCACATCGAGGAGGTCCACACATGGATGCCATCGCGCTCGCCCAGTCGCTCGACGCTTCGAGGGATGCCGGGGGGAACGTCTCGCTGCGGAGGCTCGAGCAGCAGCTCGCAGCCAGAGGACACGACGAGCTCGCCCGGGCCGTCCGCGCCCTGGCCGGGTCCATCACGGCGGGCAGGCTCTCCTTCGAAGAAACGGTTCCCTGGTTCTAGGGAGCGGCCCCGAGGACGAGCGCCATGCTCCCCT
>DASYQE010000315.1:0-9154 GCA_036005805.1 Candidatus Polarisedimenticolia bacterium
GACGAGGCTCAGGTCGGAGACCTTCAGGGTGGCGACCAGCAGGCGAGTGCCGGCCGACATCTCCTCCGAGTACTTGATGGAGACGATGTCGAGCGGGTCGTCCACCGGCAGCACCACGAGTCCGCCCAGCTGGGCGTTGCCGCCGTCGCGCACGTCGCGCGCGAAATCGACGACCTGCGAGCCGTCCGTCGAGAACGGAGTCGGCGGGGGCAGCGCGCTCCCCTCGACCGGCGCCGGGACGACGCCGCCGCTCACGGCGGGCCCGCCGATCTGCCGCATGACGTAGGAGTGACCGGCGAAATCGTTGTGGTCGTCGGCGTAGGCGATCACCGCCGCGCCGGTCGGATCGAAGGCCACCTGGAAGTAGTCGGCGAGATTCCGGTTCGGCGACGAGCCGTTCACGACGAGTCCGGACTCCGAGATGTTCACGGCGTGGATGACGTGATCGCTCGCCACCACCTGACGGAAGGTCGGATGCGGCGTGTCGGCGGCCGTCCCGAGGGCATAGTAGACGCGCCAGTTCGCGACGTCGTTGCCGGGGACCGGCAGCGCCGTGTCGGTGCCGTACCAGACGACGCCGATCGACCCGGCCACCGGCCCGGTCTCGATCCAGGGGAAGACGCTGGTGCGCGTTTCCGGGCCGTCGCTGACCCGCACGGGAGCGCTCCAGGTGTTCCCCTTGTCCTTCGAGTACTGCAGGAGGATGTTCGTGTCGTCGGAAGAGCAGGCGTAGACGGTCCCGTCGGCCGCGACCTTCACCGTGAAGAACAGATGCGCGTGGCCGGGCCCCGCCACCGTGTGGACCGTGTAGGTCAGCGGTTCGATCCCGGCGGCCGGCGGGATGCCGACCGCGACGACGCCGTCGCTGCCGCTGATGTAGACGGTGCCGTCGTTCTGATCGACGTCGATCCCGCCCACCTGCCCGATGAGCCCGGCCGTGCGCGCCGGCCCGTAGGTCAGTCCGCCGTCGATGGAGCGCTGGATCTGGGTCACGGCGGGAGCGAGCGACCGGTACAGGAGGTAGACCTGGTCGCGGCCGAAGAACTCCAGCCACTGCCGGTCGTCCCCGGGCACGCCGCCGGTGACGTTGCCGATCGGATTCTTCACCCAGGTGACGCCGCGATCGGTCGAGCGCTGCGTCGAGATGTTGCCGATGACCAGGCTGGTGTAGGCGAGATACGGCGGGCTTCCGGGGCTCGCCTCGTCGAAGCCGACCGCCATATCCACGTCGCCGCCTCCGTCTCCGCCGACCTCGACATCCTCGGAGCCGGTGATGCCGTCGGGTTGGCCGCGGTACTGAGGGTTCCTCATGTTCGGGTCGTAGACCGGGTTCGGAGCCGGGGACCCGCCGCCCGGGCCGGGGATCGTCGGCCGGAGATCGAAATACCAGAGGTCGGTCCCCCCCGGGACGCCGCGGATGGCGGCGACGTACGCGTTGCCGAATCGATCGACGCGCAGGCTCGGCTCGACGTCCTGGCCGATGTACGGGGCACGCACGGTGACGTTCGGGCTGAAGGAGATGCCTCCCTTGAGGTACGTGACCGACGGCGGCGGGATGTCCACCGGCACGCAGCCGGCGGGCTGCGGGCGGACCGTGTAGGCGCCCGACGAGGTGGAGTCGGCCGCGAGGAACAGCGTGCCGCCGAGGTTCTGCTGCGTGACGCCGCTGACGCCGGTGAGGGACGCGCCGGCCGAGGGGTTCCCGATCTTCCCCAGCGCGATCGCCATGGTGATCGTGCCATCGGTCGCCCAGGTCCCCGACTCGATCGCCCCGACCGACGTGACGAGGTTGCCGGACTGGGTGCCGTAGTCGAAGGTCACCGACGAGTCGGCATCTGAGTTCATCGCGATGTAGTACGTCGTCACGCCCGAGGTGAAGCGCGCCCTCCAGATGCCGCTCGCCGGGATGACGGAAAGGTCCGCCACCTTGAGCACGAAGACGAGGCGCTCCGAGCCGATGAAGCGATCGTCCTCTCCGACCGACACCGCGGTGAGGTCCTGCCCGGAGGGGAAGGGGGCCTGATCGCCGGCCGGATCGCTGACGACCAGGGCCGGCGCCGACACGCAGTCGTCGTCGGGCTGCGCCAGCGCGGGTGAGCCGGCGGAGGCGCCGCTGGCGGTCCCCCCGGCGTTCAGGGTGAGGGCGAGCCCGGCGAGAAGCCAGGCGGTACCCCAGGTGCGAAGCGCCGCGCCGCGTCGGTGCGCGACCGGATCCGAGAACCTGATGCGCCGGTGCGGAGAGTCCATGAGTCCCCCTTCCATCGTGTCGGACCGAAAACCAGCGGATTTCCGCTGACCGCGCGAAGGGTGGACCCGGGAGGTTGAACAACTCTTGAATCGCCGCCCGGAAAGGGACGGCTTCGAGGCGTCAATTCATTGCAGCGGCGTGACTTGCGGAAAACTTGCCGGTGCGCCCGCGCGACGCCGCGCGATGAGGCGATCGAGGCTCCACGGGCCCGCCCCGTGCGCGGCGAAGAACAGGAAGATGAAGCAGAAGAGGACCGCCGGCTCGCCGTGGTTCTGCGCCGGCCAGAGGCCGCCGGGCTGGTGGAACTGGAAGTAGGCGACCGCCATCTCCCCCGACAGGACGAACGCGACCGGCCGCGTGCACAGCCCGATCAGCACGAGCGCGCCGCCGACCAGCTCGAGCATGCCGCCGACCCAGATCTGGGAGAGAAACACCGGGTGCCCGCCGTGCTCGGGGGGAATGCCGCCGAACCAGTCGAGCATCTTCAGGCCTCCGGCCTGCATGAACAGCAGGCCGGAGACGACGCGGAGCAGGAACCACGTGACCAGGCGTGCCTTGTCCATCTATCCAGTCTCCTCGAGGGTGCGCCGGAGTTCGGCGCGGTCGTCCTCGCTCAGGCCGGGGCTGAAATGGAGCGCCGGGGCGAGCACGTCCTTCGTCTCGAAGTACGGCTCGCGGCAGCGCAGGTGCACGAACCCGGAAGGAGAGAAGCGCCCTTCCTCGTAGAACACCAGCCGGAGGCGCCAGTCTCCCTTTGCGATCGGCTCGTGGCAGTGGCGGCACTTCGCCTGGCCGGTCGGGGAGCGCTCGGCGCCGTCGATGCGCTGCAGGCGCCGCTGCGCGGCGTTGCCGCGCGCGGCGCGCTCGAGGGCGTCGGCCTCCGGCGCCGCGGCCCGGTTCTGCTCGAGCGCCTCGAGCATCGCCTCCGGCCGCTTGTAGGCGCCGCACAGCGGATGGAACCAGAGCGTCGCCTCGCCCTCGGCGAAGGGATTGGGAATCCGCTCGCCGAAGCGGATCGTCCCCTTGTCGATCGGCTTCCCGCAGCCGCGGCACTTGGCGCGGCCGGTCGGCGCGGCCTCGAAGACGTGCGTCACGACGGGAACAACCTTCCCTGCTCCGGGGCGCTGTCTCCCGCGTCGCCCGCGCGCGGAGCGCGGCGGGCCCTTGCGGCGCCGGGGCCGGTGACCGGATCCCCGGGCCCGAGGGTGAGCATGGTCGCCAGCTCGAGGTAGCGGCAGCACGCGTTGGCGAGCCGCATCTGCTGCGGCGTCTGACATTCCGGGTCGAACAGGCGCGGGCTGCCGACGACGATGCAGGCGCAGCGCGCGCGCGACGTCGCGACGTTGAAGCGGTTCAGGCTGTAGAGGAACTCCATGCCGCGCGGCGCGTCCGCCGGGCTCGACGTCGTCATGGAGTAGAGGACCACCGGCGCCTCCTGTCCCTGGAACCGGTCCACCGTGCCGACACGCGCCTGCCCGGGCAGGCGCGCGCTCAGGTCGGCGACCTGGGCATTGTACGGGGCGATGATCAGGATGTCCTGCAGGGTCAGCGGGTGCTCGCTCCCGTCGCGCTTCCGCCAGCGCACGCCTCCGGCGGTCAGCTTCTCGACGAGCCGGGCGATGACCTCGATCTCCTCCGGGCTGGAGCTCTGGTTCCCGTCGTGCGCCACCGGCAGGAACCACAGGCCGGCGCCGTCCACGACGCCCGAGCCGAGAATCGCCTGGCGCTCGAGATCGCCGCGCGGCTTCAGGCGGCCTTCGTAGAAGAGCTCGGAGGTCAGCCGGCAGATCGCCGGATGGAGCCTCCAGGTCTCCTCGAGGAAGAGGCCGCGATCCTCGGGGATGGTCTTGTGCCGCTCCTCGACGACGGGATGCCCTGCGCCCGCCGTCCGGCGCTCCAGCAGCAGGTGTTCGAGGGCCGAGACCTCGGTCCCCTCCGGGTGGGTGCCCTGCAAAGGCTGATCGAGCTGGCGCGGGTCTCCCAGGAGGACGAGCGAGCCGGCGCTCTGGGCGATCGCCACGACGTTCGCGAGCGACATCTGCCCGGCCTCGTCGACGAAGAGCACGTCCGCGGCCGAGGCGAACTCCTCCCGTGACCACATCCACGCCGTCCCGCCGAGCACGTGGACCGCGCCGGTCCGCAGGGCCTGCAGCGCGCGCCCATTGTCGGGGAGATCCTGGATCGCCTCCGGCGAGGCGTCGGAGGTGTCCTTGTGCCCGCAGCGCAGCGCGATGCTCTCCTCCTCCGCGGCGCGCAGCACCTCGGCCAGCAGGTTGTCGATCACCTTGTGACTCGTGGCGCAGACGCCGACTCTCTTTCCGGCGCGGACGAGGTCGGTGATCATGCGCGCCCCGGTGTACGTCTTGCCGGTGCCCGGAGGGCCCTGGACCGCCAGCGCCCCCTGTCCGAGCATGCCCACGAGCCGGCGAGCCGCCACGACGCCGGTCTCATCCCCCCGGCGAAGGGGTGCGCCGGCGACCCGCGGGAACCGCGGCGGCCGGCCGAGCAGCAGATCGCGCGCCGCCCGGTGCGGCCCGGCGGCGTCGATGCCGTGCGCGACGACCCACCGGCCGAGCCGCAGCAGCGAGTTGGCGAGCTTCTCGGGGGAGACGCGGAAGAAGGCGAAGACGGCCGTCGGGTGCACGGCCATCCTGGCGCCGCGCTTTCTGACGTCGAGCGTGTGGGCGCGCAGGTCGATCGCCGTGACCTCCCCGAACTCGGTGTCGTCCTGCTGCGGAAGGTGCAGCTCGTCGCCGCGGCGGAGGCTCGTCTCCTGCGTCGGGAAGCTGTAGCGGAAAGTCGGTTTTCCCTTGACCGGGTCTCCCGGACCGACGGGGCGCAGCCCGGACAGGGCCGCCTTCTCGTCGAGGAGCGCCTCGTCCGGCAGCTCGCGCAGGCGGTAGTACTCCCACCAGGCCGCCTTGTCCTCACGCCGGTGGAAGTCGAGCAGGTAGGCGAGCAGCCAGCGCGCCTGCTGCTCGTCGGTCCGTCCCGTCCGATCGGGGGGGAGACCGTCGAGGAGCGCCGTCATCACCTCGCGCACCGCGGCGTCGCGCTCCTCGACGTTCTCGCTGGGAGCGCCGTCGCCCGTCTCCGGTCGGGCCAGCACGGCGCCCCGCGCCTCCTCCGCGGCGCGGATCGCCTCGAGCCACCGGTCGAGACGCAGCGTCGAGACGCAGTCATCCCGGTTGTAGGCCTCGACGATCCGGCGCACCTCCGGACTGACCGCCTCCGGCTGTTCGAGCTCGAGGGCGCGCTGCACGATGCGCAGATTGACGCCCGCGTCGGCGAGCGGCGCCTCGCGCGTGTACTCGTACAGCGCCTCTAGCTTCTTGATGGAGTACTCCTCGACGCTCGCGCGCATCGCCTGCCGGACCACGGCGTGCAGGTCGACGAAGATCCCGGCGCGCAGCATCCGGTCCACCTCGTTCTCGCGCGTGGCGTAGCGCCCCATGAGGCGCTTGACCGCCGCCGGCTCGTACGGCGCGAAGTGGTAGACGTGCATGCCCGGATGCGCGGCCCAGCGCGCAATGACGAGATCGACGAAGGCCTCGAAGGCCGCCCGCTCGGACGCCTCGTCGAGCGCCCAGGCGCAGTGGTAGCGCGGCGCGCCTTCCTCCTCGACCGCCCAGCCGAACAGGTATTCGCGGCCGGACGGGCCGACGAACGGATCCCCTTCGAGATCGAAGAACACGTCCCCGGGAGAAGGGACGGGGAGCCGCTCGAGCCCCTTGCCCGGCTCCTGCGGCAGCAGCTCGTGCACGGCGCGGCGGGCCTCGCGCCCGTCCCGCTGCAGGCGCGCCTGCTCGCGCACGCGGGCGTACGAGTCCACGGCCCCCCGCTTCGGCTTCCAGGGAATGGGAAGCGGGACCGCCGCGAGCGCCGCGAGCGTCGGGACGTGCTGCCGCTCCTGGAGCTCGTGTGTCTGCAGCCGGCTGATGCCGGCGACCAGGCTGAGGTGGTCGTCCTTGCGGCGGCGCGCATCGCACTCCTTCGCCCAGCGGCAGACGTCGCAGTGCGTCACCGGGTCGGGATAGGTGCGCTCCGGGGAGGTCCCGCCGACGACCGTCTCGAGGCGCTTGCGCACCAGCCGGTAGTAGGCGAAGAACTCGTCCACGCGGTACCGGTCTTCCTGGAAGTCGTCGCGCGGCGGGACGATGGACATGTGCTCGGGCCGCGCCCCCTGGAGCGTTCCGAGCAGGTCGGAGTAAAGGCAGATCTGCAGAACCGATCCGCCCTTGGTCTCGCGGGCGAGCTTGGTGTCCCACACTTCGTACGACCACGGCCCGAGACGGCTCGGCCTCCCGACGCGCATCAGGACGTCGGCCCGGCCGAACCACCGGCCGTCGAAGAGCGTCGCCTGCGCGATCACCTCGGCCCCGCCGCGCATCGCCGCGAGCGTTCGATCGAGGGCTTGGTCCTCGGGCCCGTCCAGCGGCCGGGCGATGCTCCGCCCTTGCTTCTCGAGATGAGCGAGGAAGGCGTCCTCGTGTTCCTGGCCGCGCGCCGCGAGCAACGCCACGTCCGGAGGGCGCCAGTCGGGAGCCCGGAGGCGGCCCTCGGCGGCGGCGAGATCGAGATGACTCAGATGCCGGCAGGCAAGGTGGTTCGCCAGGTCGGTGGCGCTCAGCCGCAGCGTGTCCTTGACCTGCTTCATCGCCGCCCTCGCCACAGATCGGCGAACAGCGACGCGAACTTCGGGGCCAGCGCCTCGTCCTCGTGCTTGAAGTAGACCCACGCCCGCTCCAGCGGCTGCGCGGCGAGGCGTTCGGCCCAGGCGCGCAGCTCCTCCTCGGTGTAGTGCGTGCGCCGCAGGCGCAGGTAGGCGTCCGGCGCGGTGCAGACGAAGGGGGTCGAGCCGTCGTCCTCCTCGGCGACGCACCAGGCCGCCGAGCGCGCGCGCAGGGCGTCGTAGACTTCGTCGTCGTGCCAGGAGTCGTGGCGGAACTCGAACGCGGCGCGGGCGCCGCCCGGAAGCGCCGCGAGGAAGTCCCGCAGCCGCGGCAGATCCTTCCGCAGGGTCGGCGGACACTGGTACAGGACGATGCCGAGCTTGCCGCCGAGCGCGGCGGCGCGGCGCAGGAACTCCTCGACGATCTCGCCGGCCTCCTTCAGACGCTTGATGTGGGTGATGCGGCGCGGCGCCTTGATGGCGAAGGCGAAGCCGTCCGGCACCTCCTGCGCCCAGCGCTCCAGCAGCGCCGCCGCCGGCATGCGATAGAAGGTGTTGTTGATCTCGACGGTGGAGAAGCGCTGCGCGTAGAAGCGCAGCATGTCCGGCGCGGCGGTCTTCTCCGGATAGAAGGGGCCGACCCACTCCTTGTACGAATAGCCGCTCGTTCCTGCTAACATCCGCATCGTTGCCCCGATCCCCGAAGAAGCCGCCCGATCGGCCCCCCGCTCCGCCCGCGTCCCGCGACCCTCACGCGCCCGACCCGCCCGGCCTGCTCGACGCGTACACCGCCAAGCGGGCCTTCAACGTCACGCCCGAGCCGCCCGCGGCGATCGCGCCGCGCAGCGGGCCGCTCCTGTTCGTCATCCAGCAGCACGCCGCCCGGGCGATGCACTGGGACGTGCGCCTCGAGTGCGACGGCGTGCTCAAGTCGTGGCCCGTGCCGAAGGGGCCGTCGCTCGACCCGGCCGAGAAGCGGCTCGCCGTCATGACCGAGGATCACCCTTATGACTATGCGTCGTTCGAGGGAATCATACCGCCCGGGCAGTACGGCGCGGGAGAGGTGATCGTCTGGGACTGCGGCGTCTACTCGCCCGACGAAGGGGGAACCTGGTTCCACGACCGCGCCGCGGCCGAAGCGCGCGTGCGCGACGGAATCGCGAAGGGGAAGCTCAGCGTCACCTTCCGCGGCGAGAAGGTGAAGGGCTCGTGGGCGTTCGTGCGCACCAGGCAGAACTGGCTGCTGATCAAGCACAGGGATCGGTTCGTCTCGACCGCGGATCTTCTGGAGCAGAACCGGTCGGTGCTGTCGGGGGCGACGGTCGAGGAGATGAAGGTCGTGCCGGCGCATCGCATCCCCGCATCGCGGTTGGTGCCGACGGGCGAGATCGTGCCGATGCCCGACGCGCTCGAGCCGATGCACGCCGAGATCGGGCCCGCCGCCTTCAACCATCCCGACTGGATGTGGGAGCCGAAGCTCGACGGCTACCGCGTCCTCGCCTTCATCGACGGCGCGAAGGTGCGCCTGCGCTCGCGGCGCGGTCACGAGCTCGGCGAAACCTTCCCGCGCCTCGTCGAGGAGCTGGCCGGGCAGGCGGCGGGATCGATGATCCTCGACGGCGAGATCGTCGCGTTCGACGCCGACGGCCGGCCGTCATTCAACGCGATGCAGAACCGGGCGCAGGCAAAGACGCCGGCGGAGGTCGCGGCCGCCGAGCAGGCCGCGCCGGCGGTGTACTACTGCTTCGACCTGCTGTATTTCGCCGGGGTCGATCTGCGCCGGGCGCCGTACCGCGATCGCCGGCGTTACCTGTCGCAGTGCCTGCTGCCGACTCCGCGCGTGCAGCTGGTGCATGCCGTGGAGGACGGGATCGCGCTCAACGAAGCGTGCCTCGCCAGCGGCTTCGAGGGGGTGGTCGGCAAGCGCCGGGACAGCCGCTACGAGGCGGGGAGGCGGTCTTCTTCGTGGCTGAAGATCAAGCCGACGCAGAGCGGCGACTTCGTCGTGGGAGGCTTCACGCGCGGGAAGGGATCGCGCGAGTCGTTCGGGGCGATCCTAGTCGGCTACCGGGAGAAGGGGAAGCTCCGCTTCGCGTCCCACGTCGGGTCCGGCTTCGACGACCGCACGGTCGATCTGCTGAAGAAGAGGCTCGCGCCGCTCGAGAGAAAGACCCGCCCCTTCGACGACGAGCCGGATCTCACGAACCCGACCACGTGGGTGGAACCGACCCTGG
>DASYQE010000316.1:0-3717 GCA_036005805.1 Candidatus Polarisedimenticolia bacterium
GCTCCCGCCACGCCGGCCGCTCCGGCCGGAACGCTTCACGCCAAGGGGACCTTCGACGTCAAGCTGACGCCCCAGGGTGAGGACGACAAGCGCGACGGCGCCACCACCGGCCGCGCGACGGCCGACAAGCAGTATCACGGCGATCTCGAGGGAACCGGCAAGGGAGAGATGCTCTCCGCCCTCGCCGACGTGAAGGGCTCCGGCTCCTATGTCGCGATCGAGCGCGTCAGCGGGACGCTCAACGGCCGCCAGGGCACCTTCGTCCTCGACCACCACGGCCGGATGACGCGGGGCGCCCAGCAGCTCGAGATCAACGTGGTGCCGGATTCCGGGACGGGAGAGCTCGCGGGCCTCACCGGCCGGATGGCGATCACGATCAACGAGGGGAAGCACCAGTACGACTTCGAGTACGCCCTGGCGAAAGCCGGACCGTAGCCGTGACCACACAGCCGGAGCCCCCCATGAAGACCCGCATCGTCAATCTCGAGAATGTCGCGCTCATCACGCGCGGCCACGGAGACAAGTTCGAGTCGCACTTCGCGCCGGTCGGGGCGCAGCTCGACTCGCAGCTCCTCGGGTTCAACGTGACCATCGTGCCGCCGGGGAAGCGCGCCTTTCCGTATCACGCGCACCGCGGCAACGAGGAGATGTTCTTCATCCTGGAAGGGGAGGGGTCGATCCGCATCGACGGCGAGACCCACAGAATCCGCCAGGGGGATTTCATCTCGCTGCCGCCGGGGAAGGACTCGGCGCACCAGATCGTCAACGACTCGAACGCGACGCTGCGCTACCTGGCGGTGAGCACGATGCAGACGCCCGAGCTGGTGGAGTATCCCGACTCGGGGAAGATCGTCGCGAGTTTCGGCAAGGGGGGCGGGCGCCCGCCGACACCGGACTCCGTGCGGCACGTCCTGCGCGTCAAGGACGCCGTCGATTACTGGGAGGGGGAGTGATGGCGGCCCCGGCATTCCTCGGACTGCGCACGGTCATCTACAAGGTCGGCGACCTCGCCGCCGCGAAGGCGTGGTACCGCAAGGCGACCGGCATCGACCCATACTTCGACGAGCCGTTCTACGTCGGCTTCAGCATCGGCGGCTTCGAGCTGGGGCTCGACCCCGACCTCTCGACCGGCAAGCCGGGCCCCGGCGGCTCGCTCGCCTACTGGAAGGTGGCGGACGCGGACGCTGGTCTCGCGCACCTGCTCGCCGCCGGCGCGAGGCCGCACGGCGCGGTCCAGGACGTCGGCGGCGGTATCCGCGTCGCGTCGGTGCTCGACCCGTTCGGCAACGTCGTCGGCATCATCGAGAACCCGAACGACCGGGTGCCCGGTGGCCCGGAGAGCGTGATTTAGAGAAGTTTGGAAGTCGACAGCTCACAAGAATTCTCGTTATACTGTGGCCAATCTGAGACCGAGGCAGGCATGACACTTCCGAAGCCCTTGATCACACGCTCTGACGCTGTGATGAGCGGCGCGGTGGTGTTTGCCGGCACGCGAGTCCCCGTCCAGACACTTCTCGATTACATCGAGGAGGGCGACACTCTCGATAGTTTCCTGAGGGATTTCCCCACAGTGACTCGAGAGCATGCAGTCGCGGTGCTGGAGTTGGCCAAGGACTCGGTGCTGGCTCATGCGAATTCTGCTTGATGAGTGTGTTCCGGCCAGCCTGGCCGACGAACTCACCGAACACGAAGTCCGAACAGTGCCACAGATGGGATGGGCTTCCCGGGAAAATGGGGCCCTGCTTGCTCTGGCCCAGGGCAAGTTCGACGTCCTCCTGACCACGGATCAGCGCATCAGCTATCAACAAGCCGTTCCGAAGTTTGCCGTGGCTTTGGTGGTCCTGGTTTCTCGCCGCAACAAGATCGAGTTTCCGATTCAACTTCTTCCCGAACTGAAGCGAGTCCTCGAGAGTGTTCGATCCGGTGAAGTCTATCGAGTAGGAGGATGACCATGGACGCCGCATCCGGATACTGCCAGTCGTGCGGCATGCCGCTGAAGCGCGATGCGCAGGGCGGCGGCACCAACGCCGATGGCTCGAAGAGCACGATGTACTGCAGCCACTGCTACGCCGGGGGTCAGTTCACCATGCCCGACCTCACCGCTGAGCAGATGCAGGTCCGCGTCAAAGAGAAGCTGAAGGAATACGGTTTCCCGGGCTTCCTTGCCGGCATGTTCACGAGCAAGATTCCCAAGCTGAAGCGCTGGAGCGAGGGGCAGTAGCAGATGGCTCGTCGTGTCGTCTCCGCAGCAACCCGCGAAAGGGTCTACCAGATCAAGGTGACCCTTCGGGACTCACGACCTGCGATCTGGCGGCGCTTCGAAATCCTGAGTAGCGCGACGCTCGACGAAGTCCACCGGACTCTCCAAATTGTCATGGGCTGGACCGACAGCCATCTGCATCACTTCGTCGTCGGCGAACACTGCTACGGTGGACCCGATCCTGAGGAAAGCCACGGCGAAAAAGATGAGAGGCGAATGCGCCTCGACAAAGCGTTGCGCAAGCCAAAGGACAAGATCCGGTATGAATA
Organism: Candidatus Polarisedimenticolia bacterium; assembly: GCA_036005805.1. GTDB lineage: Bacteria > Acidobacteriota > Polarisedimenticolia > Gp22-AA2 > Gp22-AA2 > DASRAU01. The sequence continues at coordinate 2,530 of DASYQE010000316.1, forward strand.
CGATTTCGGCGACAGCTGGCTGCATCACCTGGTGCTCGAGCGTATTCGCGAACGAGATCCGCGCGAACGCTATCCCGTAATCCTGGACGCACAGGGCGCCTGCCCGCCCGAAAATGTCGGTGGAATCAGCGGCTACTACGAATTCCTGCAGGCCATTTCCAACCCCCGGCACCGCGAGCACAAGAGCATGAGGGAGTGGTGGGGCGGTTCTTTTGATCCCTGCCAATTCGATATCGAAGATCGGAACAGGGCACTGCACCGGAGACGCCGGACTGCGTGAAGGGTTGCCGCCGTGAATCGCAGCGTGCTGTGCATCGACGTGCCCGCCTTTCCGGTGGCGGTGGCGCGGGTGGTCGAGCCGCGGCTGCGCGGGTGGCCGGTGGCGGTGGCGCCGGAGGGATCGGCGCGGGCGCTCATCGTGGCCGCCTCCGACGAGGCGCTGCGCGAAGGGGTGCGGCCGGGGATGGCGGTCGCGGCCGCGTCGCGACGCTGCCCTGGGCTCATCCTCCGTCCCACCGACGAAGCGCTCTACCGCCGCGCCGCGGCGGCGGTGTACGGACTGCTCGGCGGCTACACGCCGCTGGTCGAGCCGTCGTCGCCCGGGCGGGCCTACCTTGATCTGACCGGCACCGGGCGGCTGTTCGGCTACGCGCCGGACGCCGCCGCCCGCATCCGCCGCGAAATCGCCGACCGGCTGCGCCTGCGCGCCACGGTCGGCGTCGCCGTCAACAAGCTGGTCAGCCGCGTCGCGGCGCGCGTCATCCGCCCGGACGGGTTGTACGACGTCTTCCCGGGATCCGAATCGGTCTTCCTCGCGCCCCTTCCCGTGCTGCTGCTACCGGACGCGGCGGCGGTGTCGAAGCAGGTGCGCTTCGCCGACCTCGGCATCGCGCGCGTCGGCGATCTCGTCGCGCTGACCCCGGCGCAGGCGCGGCTCGCCTTCGGGCAGAGCGGGGAGCGGCTGCGGCGCCAGGCGCAGGGTCTCGACGAGACGCCGGTGCGCCCGCCGTCGCTGCAGCCGTCGCTCGACGAGGACGAGACGCTCGCCGAGCCGACCAACGCGTCGGCCGACCTCGAGCGTGTGCTGTTCGCCTTGTGCGAGCGGGCGGGGGAGCGGCTGCGGCGCGGCCGCGCGGCCGCCTGCCGGCTGCGCGTGTCGCTGCGCCACGTGGACGACGTCCTCGCCCA
>DASYQE010000317.1:0-9184 GCA_036005805.1 Candidatus Polarisedimenticolia bacterium
CTCAACTTCATCTACGCGCACCTGAACCGTGTCATCCGCGCGCACGACCTGGACATGATGTACGTCATCGGCCCCGGACACGGCGGGCCGGCGATCGTCGCGCAGGCTTACCTCGAAGGGACCTACAGCGAGGTCTATCCCGACATCAGCCGTGACGAAGAGGGGATGAAGCGCCTCTTCAAGCAGTTCTCTTTCCCCGGCGGGATCCCGAGCCACGTGGCCCCGGAGACGCCCGGGTCGATTCACGAAGGGGGAGAGCTGGGTTACTCGCTGTCGCACGCCTTCGGCGCGGCGTTCGACAACCCGGCGCTGTGGGTCGCGTGCGTCGTCGGCGACGGAGAGGCGGAGACAGGTCCCCTGGCCACCGGCTGGCACTCGAACAAGTTCCTGAACCCGGCGCGCGACGGGTGCGTCCTGCCGATCCTCCACCTGAACGGCTACAAGATCGCCAATCCGGCCCTGCTGGCCCGCATCCCGGGCGACGAGCTGCGCCGCCTGTTCGAGGGCTACGGCTGGCGGCCGATCTTCGTCGAGGGTCACGAGCCCGGGCCGATGCACCGGAAGATGGCGGCGGCCCTCGACGAGGCGGTCGCGGCGATTCGCGACATCCAGGCGGCGGCGCGCAGCCGCGGCGCGAAGGGACGGCCGGCCTGGCCGATGATCGTGCTGCGCTCGCCGAAGGGCTGGACCTGCCCTGAAGAAATCGACGGAAAGAAGTGCGAGGACTCGTGGCGCAGCCACCAGGTGCCGATGGGGGACATGGACCAGCCGTCCCACCTGAAGGTCCTCGAAGGCTGGATGAAGAGCTACCGGCCGGAGGAGCTGTTCGACGCGAAGGGCACGCTCCGGGCCGAGCTCGCCGCGCTGGCTCCGGAAGGCAAGCGGCGCATGAGCGACAACCCGCACGCCAACGGCGGCCTGCTCCTGAAGGACCTGCGGCTCCCCGACTTCCGCCACTACGCGGTCGCGGTCGAGAGGCCGGGCGCGGTCGCGGCCGAGGCGACCCGCGTGCAGGGAAAGCTCCTGCGCGACGTCATGAAGCTCAACCTCGAGGCCCGCAACTTCCGGGTCTTCAGTCCCGACGAAAACAATTCCAACCGCTGGCAGGACATCCTCGAGGCCACCCCTCGCTGCTTCGTCGGAGAGATCCTCCCGGGCGACGACAAGCTCTCGCCCGACGGCCGCGTGATGGAGGTCCTGAGCGAGCATCAGTGCCAGGGCTGGCTGGAAGGCTACCTGCTCACCGGGCGCCACGGCTTCTTCTCGTGCTACGAGGCCTTCATCCACATCGTCGATTCGATGTTCAACCAGCACGCCAAGTGGCTGAAGGTCTCCAGGGATATCGCGTGGCGCCGGCCGATTGCCTCGCTCAACTACCTCTTGAGCAGCCATGTCTGGCGCCAGGACCACAACGGCTTTTCGCACCAGGACCCCGGTTTCATCGATCACGTGGTCAACAAGAAGGCGGACGTCGTGCGTGTCTACCTGCCGCCCGACGCGAACTGCCTGCTGAGCGTCACCGACCACTGCCTGCGCAGCCGCGACTACGTCAACGTCGTCGTGGCGGGGAAGCAGCCGGCGCCGGTGTGGCTCTCGATGGACCAGGCGATCAAGCACTGCACCGCCGGCGTCGGCATCTGGGAATGGGCCAGCAACGACCGTGGAGGGGAGCCGGACGTCGTCATGGCCTGCTGCGGCGACGTGCCGACGCTCGAGACGCTGGCGGCCGTGGACCTGCTGCGGCGCCACGCGCCGGAGATCAAGGTGCGCGTCGTGAACGTCGTGAACCTGATGACGCTGCAGCCGCCGCACGAACATCCGCACGGCCTCCCGGACCAGGAGTTCGACGATCTGTTCACCGTCGACAAGCCGGTCATCTTCGCGTTCCACGGCTATCCCTGGCTCATCCACCGTCTCACGTACCGGCGCCACGGCCACGACAACCTGCACGTGCGCGGCTACAAAGAGGAAGGGACCACGACGACGCCGTTCGACATGACGGTGCGCAACCAGCTCGACCGGTTCCATCTCGCCGAGGACGTCATCGATCGCGTCCCGGCGCTGGGTTCCCGCGCCGCCTACGCCAAGCAGGCGATCCGCGACATCCTGATCGAGCACGAGCAGTACATCTGCGAGCACGGAGAAGACCTTCCTGCCATCCGGGACTGGACCTGGGGTCGCGACGGCTCCGGGCCGCCGCCGTCCGGCGCCTCGCGATCGCGTCCGGCCGACACCGGCGGCGACAACGCTTAGGTGAGGACAGCCCGGCTCCGCGCGACGCTCGTGGCGGCGACGTGTGTCGCCGCCCTTCTGCCGGCCTGCGGCGGCCGCCTCGCCACGCGGCCGGGATTGTTCGAGGTGCGCAGGCAGACGGTGTCGATGGCGCACCGCGACTTCACGGCGACGTACGTGACGCCGACCCATCCGCTCCATCCCGACCGGCTGGTCGTCTTCTCCACGGGGGATGCCGGCTGGCTGGGGGCCAGCGGCGCCGTGTTCGAGCGCCTCGCCGAGCTCGGCTACTACGCGGCCGGCTACAACGCGCGTGAGATGCTCAAGCCGATCCGGGAGGGGGGCGAGAAGGCGGGACTGCAGCGCACGGCCTTCTGGCTGGACAATCTGCTGGGACGCGCGCGGCGGGATCTGCATCTCCCTGCCGCGACGCGACTCATCCTCATCGGCGAGTCACGCGGCGCCAGCGCGGCCGTGCTCGCCGCCGTGTCGCCGCGCCTGCAGCCGCAGGTCGCCGGCACCATCGCCATCGCGCTGACGCGCGAGAGCGATTACCTGAAGGCGCCCGATCCGGCCAACCGCCCGCCGCAGATCCAGGTGGACGAGAAGGAGCGCATCCAGCTCTACCCCGCCATCGCCCTGGCCGGCGAGGCGCCGCTCGCCGTCATCCAGTCGAAAGGCGACAAGTACGTCCCCGCGGACGAGGCGCGCACCCTCTTCGGCGCCGACACGCCGACACGCCGGCTGTACGAGGTGGACGCCCGCAACCACGGCTTCGCCGGCGGCCGCGACGAGCTGCTGCGCGACCTCGAGGACGCCCTGCACTGGATCGAAGGCTCGTCCAGCCAGTGACATTCCGGCGAACCCTGGAAACCTGAGCGCTCCTCGCGCGACCAACCAAGAGATCGCCGGGGTGACGGGTTCGTCCGTCCCGTTTACGTAGATCGGCGGAGATCCTTCTTGTGGCGCGCCCCGGCGTGCGCGGGTATTTGAACATCACCGCCTGTTCCGTCACTGTCGGGCCGCTATCGCCCGAGAAAGGAGTCCGGATGACGCGACTTCCCGCCGGAGCCATCGTCCTGTTCTTCCTGCTGGCCGCCGTGATCGGTCTCGCCGCCCCGCCCGAGGCCGGCGCACAACAAGGCCCGCCCATCCCCTTCGTCATCGTCTCGACCCAGTACCAGGACCTCAACGGCGATCTCGACATGTTCCCGGACACCGGTGAAACGGGACGCGTCGTCGTGACCGTGCGGAACAACTCCGGCGCGCTGACCAATGCCAAGTTCACCCTGTCGTCCACAGACCCCGACGTGACTTGCATCTCCGGCACCTCGGTGCAGGTGGGCAACCTCGCGCAGGGTCAGACGATCGCCGTCGGCAGCCTCAATCCCAACCAGCAGGGGTTCCAGTTCCGCGTGAGCAGCACCATGCAGACCGTGTCGGTCACCAACCCGGCCCGCGTGGATCTCTGCCTGAAGCTGAAGGCGAACCAGATCCCGGGAAGCGGCGCCGGTCCGGTCTGCTTCTCGCTGGTCGCCGATCTCGATCTTCCCTCGGGCGGCTCGCAGACCTTCGTGAACGGTCCGGACGGCCTCCCGAATACGAGTGATGACGGCACCGTGCTGGAGAACTTCGACGTCGATCGCGACGGCGACGGGAACTTCACGGTGAACGACACCTTCCGCCTGCTGGACGCCGGCACCGGCACCACCGGGCACGGATCGTTCCTGCGCGGCGCCGCGGCCTCGAGCGACACGACGGTCGGTGGCATCGCCTGCGGCGGCTACCAGACGGTGGCCGAGGGGAACCCCGGGTGCGACCTCGCCCCGGACTTCCCCATGGACTGGCACCTCCACTGCCCGCCCGGCGCGGCCAACTGTCCGAACCTCGAGAGCGGCGCCTGCGTGGGAGGCTGCTCCTACAGCACGCCGACCGGCGGCGCCAAGGCCCTGAGCGGACCGAACTCGCTGCACATGGGGGCGCACTTCGACCCCACCAGCACGCTCGCAGGCGACACCACGCATCTCCGCACGATGCAGGCGTTCGTGTCGGGCCCGCTCAATCTCGCCGCCGCGCCGCGCCCTGGGGACTTGCAACTGTCGATGTTCCATATCGCCGACCTCATGGACAACAACGGCGTGGGACCGGGGAACCGCAACCAGTGCTCCGACTGCGGCGATGTGCAGATCCAGGTCGACCAGAACGCGAACCCGGCTGTGGACAGCTGGGGGACCTGGGACAAGCTGGTGCCGTTCCAGAACGTCTACGATCACAAGACCCTCGCGGCATCGGTCTTCGGCGGCTACTACTGCCACTTCACCCCGACCGACACCGGCACGGCCGCGCCCGCGCCGCGTGGGGTGCACGAGACGATCTGCTTCCCGCTGGGCTCATGGTCGCATTGCGGCAGCGCCCGCGGGACGGTGAACACGGCCGTCGGCGATTGCGCCGGCCCGGGGACGGTGGATCCGAGCGGTAGCGGCGTCTGGGTCGAGACCCGATTCAACCTGGCGTCCTACGTCGGACAGCGGGTGCGCCTGCGCTGGATCGGCGCCACCTGGGAGTTCGACTCGTTCAGCGACTCTTACTACGAGATCGGCAGCGGCTGGAACGGCACCTTGCAGGACGACGGCTGGTGGATCGACAACATCAGCGTGACCGGCGTCCTCACGAGCCAGACGACGCCGAACACCGACAACCGCCAGGCGCCGGCCGGACCTCCGGGCTGCCCGCAGTAACCGGGAGACCGGCGCGCGCGGTTCGCGTCGGCGTACCCTTTCAGGCCAGGGCCTCACCGGGCGCGCGGGAATCGTGTCCGGTGAGGCCGCCGGGGACGGCTCGTCCCTACTTCGCGTCCTTCGAGTTGATGTCCAGGGTCAGCATGAAGCCGTTGGTCCCCTTGGACTCGAACTTGTTGTCGCCGCGGCGGTAAGCCTGGACCTCGTTCGGCATCAGGATGAAGCCGTCGTTGCGCGGGGCGCCGAAGTACTTGACGTTCTTGATCACCGAGGGCTCGGCGCTCATCGCGGTCGGGTTGTGGACCAGGACGACCTCGCCAGCCTTGCCGCCGTCGAGCTTCGCCACGGCGCGATCCTTTCCGCCGTTCCACTCGATGGGAGCGTCCTGGCCGACGGTGAACGCCTTCCACTTCAACGGGTAGACCTGGCCGGTGAGGATGGCGGCGATGCCGTCGCGCTGCGGCTTGGTGACGGCCGGATCGAAGGTGACCTCGGCCCACTCCGCCTGCCCGTCGCCGAAGTCGTCGCCGAGGTCGCCGGCGATCCAGACCTTGGCTCCGGCGAGATCGGTGGCGCCGTAATGCCCCTTGTTGATCTTGTAGACGATGTTGAAGCGGCAGTAGTGCCCGCCGGCCATCTCGTGCATGCCGCTGTCGCCGGGCGCCGGCTTGGTGCTGAAATAGCACGGGCAGAACATCTGGCAGGAGCAGGCCTCGATGACGGTCCCGTTGAGCGCCCAGTCGGGCGCCGCGACCTTCGCCTGCTGCGCCTGGGATCCGGTCGAGGCGACCGCGATCGCGAGCCACGCCAGGACGGCCAGGGCCAGAACGGGGAACACCACGCGCTTGAGTCTCTTCATCGGCTTGTCTCCTTGCGCCAGGGCGGCGTGCATCGAGCGAGTCAGCTGGGTCCTTCTACCACGGAACCGCGCCCGGTGCTCCCGGCCGGGCGTCGTTCAAGGGCAGGGTGACGGGTTGGCGCGCACCGTTCCGTTCGATGTCTCGCCCTTGGTGCCTTCCTCGCTCAGGCCGTTCACGCCGGTGACGAGATAGAAGACCCCGGTTCCCGTGCCGGGCACCGTGACATCGACCGCCGAGGTGCCGGCGACGTGCGCGATGGCGCAGATGCCGAACGGTCCGGGAAGCGTCGAGAGCAGGCCCGCGTAGACGTTGTAGGCGTTGGACGCGGGCTCGGAAGACCAGACGAGCGTCTGCCGGTCGGCGAGGATCTGCAGTCCATCCACCTCCCCCGGAGGCGGAAACGCCGTGGCGATGCTGCCGCCGCCGAGGTGAAACGAAGGACCGCTCATCGCCAGCCCGGCGAAGGAGTCGCCGATCGCGTCGAGGCTGATGCGGTAGCTCGCGGAGGCGGAGACGACGGCCTGCGCCGGCCGTCCTCCTTCGTTGAGCGTCTTCTCGTCGATGCGGTAGCTGGCGCTCGACTGCGCGAAGAGCGCCGACGGCGCCAGCGCGAAGAGCAGGCTGGCGAAAAGCTTCCCGGACACCCGGCGCGCGCTCATCGGAGCACCACAAGGACGCGAATCGTTCCGAGGCCTGAGTCGAGCGGCTCGAGCGCCTTCCCGAGGATCGTCCCGGCCGCGGGCCCTTCGGCGCGCATCGCCGCCCCCGGCGCGGGGGAGGAGACCAGCAGATCGCCGGCGCGGACCGCCCCGTAGCCGGCGTCCACCCGGACGGACGCGACCAGGCCCACGGCGACCTCGACCTGGCCGTTGACGATTGGACCCAGGGCGATGCCGACGACTGCGGCGTCGCGCTCCCGATCCGATCGCCGCACCGCGCCGCGCGCCGCGGGATCGATGACGACGACGTCCCCGGCTTCGATCGCCGACGTGGCCGCGAAGCGCTGGCTCATGGGCTGCGGAGCAGGGGCGGAGGCGCCTGCTTCCAGGGGGCGCAGGTCGATCGCCGGCTGCGGGCGCGGCGCTTCGAAGGGAGCGGGTGCGGCGGCCAGCCCGACCGCCGTTGCGGGCATCGGACCGGCGGGCAAAACAGGTCCGGCTGGCGCCGAACCGTCCGCCGGCTGCACCGCGGCGGCATCGGCCCGGATGATCGGCTTCGGATGGCCTACGCCGATGCGGTTCCGCAGGCGGGCGCTCGCCTTGAGATCCGAATCGATGTTCCGCCCGACGGCGCGCTCGATGGTCTTGTAGCGCTCCAGGGCATTGAAGGACCGCAGCTCGGGGTGGGCCGCATAGACGTCGGCACCGTCGGCGGAGCCGGGGATGACCGACTCCTGCTCCTTGGGAGCGATGGCCGGCATCTCCTCGAAGCCGATGCGCAGCCCCATGACGTCGTAGTCGAAAGCGACGTCGGAGCCCTGGGGCCCGCGCACGACCAGCTCGGTCGCCGAGACGGCCGCGACGGCGAGGGGCACCGCCTCGCCGCGCGGCGTCAGCTGCGCCGTCAGGCCGAGATCGGGGTTGGCGGTCAGCACGAAGGTCGGATCGAGCGCGATGCGCGCCACGCCGTTCTCGAGCCTCCCGCTGCCGCGCGTGAAGACGTTCACTTCCGACGATTCCGGCGCGTGGTAGATGACGACCTGATCGGCATGGTCGGGGTCGTTCTGGACGAAGGAGACCGTTCCCGTTCCCTGGATCTTGTAGCCCCCGCGTCCCACGTAGGCGTACGTGTTGTCGTCGACGTCCAGGCTGTAGATCCCGTTGTGGGAGCGCGAGAACACCCCGTAGCCGGAATAGGCGAGGTTCACGGTGGTGTCGGTGGAATTCGCCTGCACGAAGCGCCCCGCGATCTGCCCCTGGGCGTAGAGGCCGTAGCCACCGGTTCCCGAGCTGACGGCATAGACGCCGTAGCTTGCCGCCGCCGAGCCGACACCGATGACGCCGTAGGCCAACCCCCCCGCGTCGACCCCGACGGTGCCATGGCCGAGGTAGGCATAGGAGTTGTCGTTCCGATCGTAGAAATACCCGCCGTAGTCGGTCCCGCCGCAGACGGCGCCGACCGTGTCGTACCCCATCGCGCAGTAGCCGTTGATCCCCTCCGCGAGCATCGCGCCCAGCGACCCGGGATTCATGTAGGCCTCGAGCACGTAGTTCGAGGGATCCGAGGACGTGAACCGGGCCCCGCCCGCCTTGAATTGCCGGGTCGAGCTGGTGTCCAGGTAGAAGGAAGCGGGCTGACCGTTCAGGTTGGTGGCATCGGCTGCGGTCGTGGCCGTGACGGCGGTCGTGGCCGAGCCGGCGACGTCGGCCGACTGCGCGTTCGCGGCGCTCAGCGCGTAGCCCGCGGCCAGGATCCGGGTGCGTGGAGCGAGGGTTTCCGTTCCGATGGTCACCTCCAGCCAGACGAACGCATAGTCGCGGAAGACCTGGATGAGCGAGCTATAGGTCCCCGGGCCCGAGCCGTCCAGGACCGCGAAACCCACCAGTCCCTTGCACAGTTCGACCGAGAAGAGGCCCCCGTCCACGGTCACCTGCTGCCCGACGGAGGCGAGGTGCCGATCGATCAGGATCTCGTTCCCTCCGGTCGCGGCATCGAAGAACCGGAAGGTCATCTCGTAGTCGCCGTTCAAAGGTTCCCCCGTCGACCCTCTCAAGACACCCTGGTAGTTGATCTGGGCCGGGGGAACCGCGGCGACGACCGCCCCCGGCACCCCAAGCAGCAAGAAAGCGCACAGCACCCCTGCAACCGACCCCGCACGGCTGGACATGTCGATCCTCCCTGGAGACCCGCTTCACCAGGGAGATCACCGTTGCGGAGAAAAACACGACACGGGCCGCTCCGGGTCAGAAGAATCAGGGGGTCGGACGACCCGGGGTGCGGTCAGAACGACCAGGACAGGATGCCCTTCACCGTCCAGTCGTTGGAGGCCGGCGTGAAGCCATGGCCGATGCCGAAGTTGACGTTGAAGGAGGGGGTGCCGTGGTCGACGACCGCAAACAGCTCCTGCGCCTGCTCTTCGAGGGTCACCAGATCCTTCAGGGGGCCGAGCTCGGCATAGTGCTCGAAGCCGACGGCCCAGGAGGGCGGGAACAGCCACGCGAGACGGACGGCGGGGGAGAAGATCGCCTCGCGCTCGGGGCCGCTGAGAGGAAGCTCGACGATCGGATTGACGATGAACTCCAGGCGCGGCCAGCGCCAGCCGACGATCGGCCGCACCTCGGCCCCCCACCGGCCCTGTGAGAACTTCTCCGTCTCACGGGCGACCTCGATGTTGAGGCCGTAGAAGAAGCGACG
>DASYQE010000318.1:0-6969 GCA_036005805.1 Candidatus Polarisedimenticolia bacterium
GTCAGCCGGGTCAGAGCCGGACTCGTCGGATCGTTGGCGACCCGGGTCTCCTGGTTGACGCTCTGGACGTTCAACCGATCCGTGAACGTCTCGATGTGAACGATGTGGCCGATACCGCGGCCGATGGCCTTGTCGCATTCGGCGATGCCCGTGACGTCATTCCCCTGGGGGTTCGTGATCGTGTAGGGCCGAAACTTCCTGGTTCGAGATCCGGCCAGGATGATGCAACGTCCCTCGACGTCCATGAGGGCGTTGAGGAATTTCTGCCGATCGGCGTCTGGCTGCGCACGGAGCAGATTGAAGAGCCGGTACCCCCAGGTACGCCGGTGGGTGCCCGTCGCGTTCAGGTCCGCCTCGATGACGCCGGTGACGATGGACTGGCGATCCTGTGAGGTCGTGTCCTTGCGCAGTTTGTGGCTCAGGTTCGAGGCGGTGTTGGCGTCCTGAAAGTGATAGACGCTGGTGGCGACGTCGCCGACGATGAACCGGAACCCGGAGCGGATTGCGATCTCCCCGACGAAGATGTTGCACTTGTTGTCGTTCAGGAAGCGATCGGTGCTGAATGTCCGCTTCCGGAAGGTGATGGCGTCGGCGCCGCTCGCGAAGAACCGGCTCGGTCCCAGCCCACGCGCGGCGACCGTCCTGCTGGCCGCCCAGGCGTCGGCATGGTTGGTGATCTCCTGGTCGGCCTCCCACAACATCCGGGCGTGCGTGCGCAGAGGGGGGCGCAGGAGCATCCGCTTCGTCTCGGGCTGGACGGTGGTCTGGTTTCGTCCCGCGGTGTCGATGGCGACCAGGAGGGGGTGCGTGGTCGCCTCGATCGAGTCGTTGCCGAACAGCAGGTGGAAGTACTCGCGCGGGCTCATCGGATCGGGGGCATCCGTGGGGGTGGGTGGGGCGTAAGCGGCGTGCAGGATGACCTGCCGATCCCCCGCAGGCGTGGCCGGATCCTTGGCGCCGGCCGTGCCGAGGTACCCGCCGGGCAGCGCGAGCAGGCTCCGCCCGACGCCGCCCGCCAGGAAGTCGTCGATGAACGTCTGCTTGTTCGCGGCCGTGACCCCGAGCGGGAACGAGAGCCCAAAATCGGCGGCGGGCGGCGCGGCAGGATCGACCGCCGCGGGCGCCGGCAACGCGGCCAGCCGCGTGCGCAACTGATCGACGTCGACGTTTTCGTAGCGTAGCTCCCCCGGGATGCAGTTGGCGTCACGCCAGCGCTCGAACCAGGCCGCTCCGTTGGTGACCGTCGTGAGGTCCGGCGTCGCGAAGAGAAAGATAGTGAGCTTCAGAGTCGCCTGCTTGCCGTTACCGGCGGGGGTGAAGGAGATCTGTCCCGCCTGGGTGGCGTGCAGCCGGATGCGCGGGTCGGGGAGCGTTCCATCATTCACGAACCCGCCCGTCGGCAGTGGGATCGTGATCGAGAAGGGGAGATCGACGGTGTTGTTGGCCCCGGTTCCCGCCACCGGCGGCAAGTCGACCGGCACGAACGACTGGACAGGAACCGGCGGAAGCGGGGTGCCGCCGGGCGGGACGGACGCGAGGGGGAGATAGAAGGCGCGTCTCTTGTCCGGATCGTTCGGGTCGGTGAAGGCGTCTACGAGGTTCCACATGTGACTCACCCTGTCGTTGTCATTTGCTGGTCACGCGGTGAAAGCCGTTCGGGCCGAGCACGTAGGCGCCCGGCGCCAGGAACTCGGGGTGGGCACGTCGCAGCCGGACCTCCGTCGCGTGGTCGACCTTCGCGGGCGCCTTCAAGCGGAGGCGCCCGGGACCGATCCTCTGCGCCGTCAAGGCGAAGGCCCCGCCATCGGACCCGGTCGCCGTCGCCGCCACCAGCCCGTGGATCAGGTTCCGTCCCGTGCGCCCGTCGACGACGTCCAGGTAGGTGATGTTCCCCACCACCTCTTCGTCCGACATCAACCCGTAGCGGATCCAGAGCGAAGCGTCTTCCACGCCGTCTCCGTTTTCGTCGGCGTAGGTCGCCTTCTTCAGAACGTCGTGCTCGCAGTAGGTCTTCTCGATGTGAACCCAGGTCGCCTTGGGCGCGACCGGACAGACGCGGTAACCGTGCGCGCCGCAGTTGGCTTGCGGATCGGTCGGCGGGACGTCGACTGCTGGCCGGTTCTCGGCGGCCGGCGTGCAGGCCTCCGTCGAGCTCGTCCCAGGCTCGACCCAGCCAGACAGCTTCGCCGCTGCCTCGCGACTCCTCGCCAGCGAGGCGGCGGCCTCCGGGGGCGCACCGGTCTCGGCGATGAACAGCGCCCGGAACGTCGACCAGGCGTCCGGGTCCCCGCTGACGCTGGGGCAATCGTCAACGTGTTTCGGCGGACACGGGATCAGGCGCGGTCTGGTCCCGTCGACCGCCAGGCGCAGCGCGCGCGCGCGCATCTCAGGCGCCCAGGTCAGGGCCAGCGCCTCGCGGGCCGCAGCTACGACGAGGCGTGGGTCGGCGGCCGCGTCGGTCGAGGACGCGCCTCCCAGAGCTCTTTGCTGGACGGCGCCGACACAGGACAGGCGCTTCCCGGCGAGCAGCGACTCGCCGACGTCGATCCAGGCGGCGGCGTCGTCGGGGTGGCTCGACCACGTCGTGCAGACCGCATCGTCCGATGCTGCGCTCGCCGGCCGGCTCACGGCCGAGCCGGCTACGGCGATCGACCAGCCAAACAGGATGGTGGTGGCCGCCGTGGGGAGGATGACGTATTCGTTCCGGTGGTTCATGGTGCCGGTATAACTCGTGGGGTCGAAAACGCCTCGACCCCTCCGCGTGAGACAGCGCGGGACCGGATGGTCTCGGCTACGGCGGGGTCGCGCCCGCGCAAGTAGGTGGTGAACGTCACTTCCGACGTGCCGGACACCGAAGGGTCGAGCCAGGCCGATGCGGCCTTGAAGGTGGAGCCCGTCTGCGCTTGCACCAGCGCGCGCGCGACCGCCGCGCTCGCGAAACGAACCCTCACCGCCAGCGCCGGGACCAGCGTCGGGTCGGTCTCCGTGAAGGCGTGCTCCACCCCCGCGGCGTCGAGCCTCACCCACTCGGCGCGCTCCCAGGTCGGCTCGGGCGGCGGCGCACCGTCGAACGCGCGCACGGTGGCAACCGTCGAGGGCGGCGAGTCGACGCCGCCGGCGAGGACCGCCGTGACCCGGTAGAAGTAGTCCTGATACGGGCGGGCGGTGGCGTCGTTGAAGAGCAGCGGCGCCGTCCGGCCGCTGGGCGGGCGGCTGTCGGAGACCGTCGCCACCACGTCCATCGACCGGATGTCCTCGGCCGCGCCCGCGGTGCTGGCGCGGAGGATCCGGTAGGACGTGACGGCGGGGTCCGTCACCGCCACGAACGATAGCGTGATGGCGCGGTCGTCGCCCAGCGCGCCCAGCATCGTCGGCGCGGCGGGCACCGACACCCGGGGCAGCACCACCGGCGGCGTGGACGCGCCGAGCGGCCCCGCATCGTGCGCGCCGTTCACCCAGGCGGTCCGGTAGAAGTAACGATTGGTGGCCCGTCCGTCCAGCGTGTCCTGGTAGGCGCCGCGGGCTCCATCGAGCGGGTAGTTGGGGGGATCGCTGAGGCCGACCGCGTCCGCCGTCGACGGATCCAGCGGGCGGGCAGTCAGGCAGCTGAACGCGGTGGCGTTCGACGGGAGGCTGGCCAGCAGACGCTGCGCGTTGGAGCTGAGGGCGCCGTAACCGGTCGTGGTCAGGCGGCTGATCTCCAGGGCGGCGCCGTCGAGCTGGGCCTGCGTCCAGCCGAGCGACGCGCGGGTCACGCTGCCGGTCGGGCTGGCGCTGGGGTTCGGGCCGAACCGCTTCCGGCGATCGACGGCGAACAGCGTCTCGTCCAGCGCCCGGAAGACGTGCGTCGACATGTTGTCGGCGCGAATGAAGTGGAGGTTGAAGAACGACTTGCTGTTGAAGTCGGCGCGGGTAGCGCTGAGGGTCTCGTCGGGGAACGGCAGCGGCGGCGGGTCGGGCGGCTGCCGGAGCACCTGCACCACGACCGCCGGACCGCCCACCGCCCCCTCGTTCCCCTTGAGCGGGACGATGGCGCTGGTGAACGGAGCGACCTGGGCACCGAACTGATCAGTGGCCCGCTCGTTGGTCTTGTCGTCGGCGGCGGAGACCCCGACCATCGTGTAGACGACGGGCGTCGCCGGCGACGGGGACGCCGGCAGCACGAAGTCGAGCGGCTCGGCCAGCGTGATCCCGGGGATGAACACCTCGTACGTCCGCTCGCGCGTTCCCAGCGTCCAGCTGGAGGCGCCGGTGAGCCCCGGCGCCGCGTCCAGCGTCACCAGCTTGCGAGCCGGATCGATCCTGAGGACCGCGAACCGGGTACGGCCGCCGACCGCCAGGGGCAGCTCCAGCTCCAGCGCGTCGATGACGGCGTTCGACAGCGCGTTGGTGTCGGCGTCGGGCAGGGTGACCTCCGCTCCGGCGGCGGTGGCCCCCTGCCCGGTCAGCGGCACGCCCCCGGGCGCCGCCGTGATGATCCGCTCGTCGACGATCCTCTCGCCGATCCCGACCACTGCGATTCGTCGCTGCCACTTGGTTACCAGTGCGGCGTCGCGCATCGAGGATCCCGCCTGGACGTAGATCCGGAACTCCTTGGTGTCGGGCGCCTGGCGCATCTGCTTGCCCGTCCACAGCCAGCGGACACGCAGCCCGAGGAGGCCGGTGTTGCCCGGTAGCCCGCGCCACTGCTGGTAGGCGGTGTCGTCGATGACGAAGGCGTCGCCCGGGTCCAGCAGCCACGCCTGCACGCCGGTCGGTGCCGGCGGTGGCGTGGTGTCCATGATATGGACCGCCCGGTTTGGATCGCCGACCTGGATCGCCCCCGCGTTCACCCAGGGCGTCGACCCCGACAGCCCGCTGTAGCGCCCGAAGATGTCGATGCCGCTCTCCCGGTAACCGTACCATCCCTCGACCAGCGGGCCGTCGACCGCGAACATGCTCACGCTGGGCCACCCCGTGAGCGGCTGAGTGGGATCCTCGGTGCGGGGTTCGCCGGGCGCGATCGGCAGGTCGGTGATGCGACGGAACTCGCCGGGTTGGTCCGTCCCGTCGGGCAGCGTGCGACCGAAGTCCTTGCGCCAGACGTGGAACAGGATCGAGCCGTTGCTGGCGATCTGATCGTTGAACGGCGAGAAGGTGGGGATGTCCCAGCGCAGGCCGACCTGCCCCGCCACGTCGCCGGGCGCGTTCGCCGGCACGCCACCTATGGGCAGCGAATAGGCCGCGGTGTTCGACGGCGGCACCAGCGGCGGGCTGGCCACGCGCTGCACGCCGATGGCAATGTAGGCGGTGAGGTTGGCGAAATCGGCGGCGTTGACCAGTCCCTGGACGGTGGCCAGGCTGCCGCCGCCCGCGTTGGAGTAGTCGCCCACCAGCAGGTAGTCGTAGCTCTGGCCCTCGACGGTGGCATCGTCGACCCAGTACAGCCCCAGCATCTGGGCCATGGCCGGGTTCACCGACGCGCCCAGCAGCAAGTCCAGCGACGACTGCGCTATCGTCGGCGGCGTGGCCTGCGGGTCGGCGGGGTCGGGGGCGGCCCCGACGTCCGCGATGTTGTCGGTGATCCCCTTGCTCGGACCGCCGGAGACAATCTCCCGCAGCACCTCGTGGATAGGCGTGAACACCGTGCCGTCCCACTCCGCGGTGGCGCCGTAGCGGATACGCCCGAGGGCCAGTGCCCGGGCAGCGGCCTCGTTGGCGCTGCCGGGGTTGCAGGGGTAGAGGGGGTCGAACACCGGCAAGCACATCGGCTGCGGGAAGTTGGGGACCGGGACCCAGCCCTGGGCCACGCCGTCGCTGGCGCTGACCACGCACAAGTCGACCAGCCGCACCGGCCCCGCCGAGATCTTCACCTCGTCGATGGCCTCGAATGCGATCGACACCGTGACCACCTCGCCGGCCCTACCGGTCACCAGACGCGACGCCACCGCCCCACCCTGGCGTAGTGCGGTGACGAGAATGCCGTCCCCGCTACCCGGGCTGTTCGACGCCGCGGGCGTGGCGATGCTGGTGTTTCCGCCCAGCGACCAGCTGATGGGTCGGCCGGTGAACACCACCGTGAACACGCCGACGTGGCGCCCCGGCAGGAACAGCGTCGGCTGGGCGCGGTTCGCCGGGTCGGGGAAGAAGCGGTTCAGCGGCCCGATGGGCAGCGCCACGGGCGTCGCGCCCGGGTTGTTGTAGCCGAAGGTGGCGGCAAAACGCCCGCCGCCGAGCGCGACGACGCGTTCGAGGATCGGTTGGACCGCGCTCCGGTCGCAGCTGCAGCCGCAGGTCGGATCGAAGCCGCCGTTGCCGGCGCCCAGGCCGGCGCCGCTGCCGCCGCTGCCGCCGCTGCCGCCGCTGCCGCCGTTGCCGCCGCCGGACCCGCCACCGCCGGGCGGCGGGAAGTCCGAGATGAACCCCAGCGTGACATCGACGCGCCGGCTGGGTGCCGCCGCGTCCATACGGAAGTCGAGGAACGTGCGGCCGGAGAGATCGACCTCGACCTGCCCCGAAGCCGGGAATTCGTCGGTCAAACGCAGCGGCTGATCGCTGCTGAACGTGCCGAGCGGCAGCGGCAGAGTGTTGCCGGGGAGCGTCCCCGGCGTTCGACCGGCGAGCTGCGCCCCAACGCAGGTGAAGGTGCCACCGGTCAGCGACGGCCGCCGGAACAGATAGAACCCGTACCAGGGGAACCCGAGATCCCTGCTGGGATTGTCGCGGTCACGCACGAACGCCCACCGCAGGTGAATCCCCTCCGGCAATTGCGGCTGGAGGTCCGGCAGCGGCCGGAGGTCGCCTCGCGCGCCACGTCCGATAGCATCCTCACCGCTTCCATTGTTTCCCCCTCAGGCGATCTGGATCGCGAGCGCATTGACCACGTCCTGGATGCGCGACGCGAGCGCGCCGGTGGAGCCCACCCCGTGCGCGAGCCCCACCACCTTGTTCGTCGACGACTGGATCCACAGCGCGCCGGAATCCCCCGCC
>DASYQE010000319.1:0-4601 GCA_036005805.1 Candidatus Polarisedimenticolia bacterium
ACCGACGCGGGGACCGCCGGGGTCGAGGACCACGCCGCCATCATCATCCGCAATCCGTCGGGCGAGGTCGTGCTCGACGTGTCGGGCACGCTCACGTACGGCAATCACGAGGCTCACGAATGACGCCGGGGTCCGGATCGAACGCGGGGACCCCTCCTTCTCAGCGTGGAGGTTCCATGATCGAACTCGCGAATTGGCACGTGCTCCAGACCCGCAGCCAGTGGGAGCAGCAGGTGCACGACGCCCTGGCGGCCGAGGGCCACGAGGTCTACCTGCCTCGGACGCGGCACTGGACCACCCCGGACGGCGAGCAGCGCGCCTGCGGCGCCCCCCTCTTCCCGGGCTTCCTGTTCGTGCGCGGTCCGCTCGATCGCGACGGCCTCGACCAGGTGCGCCGGACGCGCGGCGTGATCGCCGTCGTCGGCCACGACCACCCCGCCGTCCTCCCCGAGGCCGACATGGAGACCATCCGGCGCCTCCTGGACTCGGGCGTCCCGTCGGTCCCGCACGCCTTCCTGTGCGCCGGCCGGCGCGTCCGCGTCAAAGAGGGCGCGCTCGGCGGCATCGAGGGGATCCTCGCGCGCTCGCGCCCCGAGAGGGGGTTCTTCGTGATGTCGTTCCCGGTCCTCAAGCGCAGCGTCGCCGTCGAGATGGACGCGGCCTCGGTCGAGCCCCTCGACGCGCCGGTGGCGATGCGGCCCGCGCGCCGCGAGGCGGATCGCTTCCTCCTTCCGGTCGCGCACGACCCGCAGCGGGCGGCCTGACATGTACGGCTACGCGACCACCGATGTCCCGGCCGCCACCTCGTCCACCGGCCCCGCCCTGCTCGTCCTGTGGCGGCGCCGGCGCGGCTGGTTCCTCGCGGTGCTCGCGATCGTCTTCTCCGGCGCGGCGGCGGGCGTGGCCGCCCTGCCGGATCTCTACCGCGGCTCGGTCTCGATCCTGGTCGAGCCCCGCAGCATCGCGCAGTCGGTGGAGGAGAAGCCGATGGCCGAGGACTCCGAGGCGCGGCTGCAGGCGATCCGCGAGCAGATCGTCGCGCGCGCCCCGCTCCAGGCGCTCATCGAGCGCTTCGACCTCTATCCGCGCCTGCGGGTCGGGTCGTACACGCCCGAAGAGGCGATCGAGGCGATGCGCCGCAACATCCGCTTCGACCTCAAATCCTCCGACCCGACCTCGGCGCGCGGCGGCACCATCTCCTTCAACCTCAACTACCTCTCCGAGGACCCGCGCCTGGCGGCGCAGGTGGCCAACGCGCTGGCCACCGGCTTCGTCAAGGAGAACGTGCGCGGGCGGGCCCAGCAGGAGGGGCAGGCGGCCGACTTTCTGACCACGCAGCTCGCCGAGGCGAAGACGCGCCTCGAGGACCAGGAGAAGCGCCTCTCCGCCTACAAGGAGAAGAGCAACGGCGAGCTGCCGGAGCAGATGGAGGGGAACCTTTCCACCCTGAACCGGCTCAGCAGCCAGATCTCCACGGCCGAGGAGCGCGAGAACCGCCTGCAGGACCGCCGCGACCAGCTGGCCAAGCAGGTCGCCTCCATCGACCCGGGCGTGGCCAACGCCGACGTCGGCGTCGCCGAGATGGAGCGGATGCGGCAGCAGATGGCCGAGCTCAAGACGAAATACAAGGACAAGCACCCCGCCGTGGTCGCGCTGCGCGAGCAGATGGACGCGCTGGCGCGCCGCCTGAACTCGGGCGACGGCGGGTCAGGAAAACTCGACGCCCGCGCGGCGGGCGCCGACGCGAACCCCGGCGGTGGGAGGACCCCTTCCACCACCCCCCACCCCCCGGACGGTCCGTCTTCCCCCGCCGGTGGTTCCGTCGCCGCGCGCCTGAAGCGCGCCCTCGCCCAGACCGACGCCGACCTGCGTTCCGTGCAGGCCGAGCAGAGCACGCTGCGGGGGCAGATCTCCACCTACCAGCAGCGCGTCGAGCGCACCCCCGGCCGCGAGGCGGAGGTGGCCGCCATGCAGCGCGAGTACGAAACGGCGAAGGAGACCTACAACGCCCTGCTGAAGCGGGCCTCGGAGGCGCACCTGCGCGAGGACCTGGCGCAGGCGCAGGACCAGTTCCGCATCCTCGACCCGGCCGTCGTCGCCCGCCACCCCGTGGCCCCGAACCGCATGCAGCTGCTGGTCGGCGCGCTCCTGCTCGCCGCCGCGGTCGCGGCCGCGACCGTGCTCGTGGTGGAGCGTCGCGACACCACCTTCCATTCCCCCGAGGACCTGCGCGCCTTCACCCGCCTGCCGATCCTCGCCGACATCCCCCGTCTCGAAACCCGCGCCGCCGCCTGGCGCCTGAGGAGGCGCGCGCTGACGCTCGCCTGCACCCTCGGGGTCGGCTGGCTGTGCGTGGTCGCGGTCGGCGCCGAAGTGGGCCGCCGCGTCGGGCCGGCGATCGTCGCCGTGCTCGGGGATCACCCCTGAGGACGGCGCAGGACGACTTGAGGACAAGGAGGCCGGTATGGCCATGAAGGTCACCATCACGCGCGAACGTCCGGAGGGGACCGATTCCTCCGAGCGGCGCGAGTTCCGGCCGGGCATCCCGGCCAGCACCGGAGGCGCCGCCACGGCGCCTCTCCCGGATCGTCCCGTCCCGGATCGCCCGCCCGCGATCCACCCGCTGCAGGCGCCCCCGGGCGAGGCGCTGGTCGCTCTGACCGCGCCCGAATCCTTCGAGGCCGACCGCTACCGGGTGCTGCGGCACCGCCTGGAGAACTCGCGCGACCTGGGCAAGCCCCGCGTCATCGCCGTCACCTCGGCCTGCGCCGGCGACGGCAAGACGACGACGGCGATCAATCTCGCGCTGACCCTGGCCTCGAGCGGCGATCGCAAGGTGCTGCTCGCCGACGCCGACATGCGGCTCTCCACCGTCGCGACCCAGCTCGGCATGGGCGACACGCGCCTGCCCGGCCTCGCCGACCTGCTGCTCGACCCCACGCTCCAGCTCGAGGGGCTGGTGCGCCGCCGCCCGCCGGCGCGGGCGGCGTTCCTGACCGCCGGCCGCGTCCTCGAGTCGCCCTGCGACGCGCTGCGCTCGGCGCGGCTCGAGGAGATCGTCGAGGAGGCGCGCCGGGCCTTCGACTTCGTGGTCATCGACACCCCGCCGGTCGGCCCGGTGCCGGACTGCCAGGCCATCTCCCGCGTCGTGGACGGCGTCCTCGTCGTCGTCGCCGCCCACCGCACGCCGCGCCGCGCGCTCGAGGAGGCGCTCAACGCCCTCGATCCCGGCAAGGTCACCGGGCTCATCCTCAACGGCGGCGACGTGCCCAACACCGAGTACTACGGACGCTACTACCACCGCCGCCGATGATCGCCCTCCTCGATCGCCACTGGGTCCTCGCCCTCCTGCTGGGGGCGATCGCGTTGTCGGTCCTCGCCGTGATCGCGCTGCGGCTGTGGCGCTCGCGCCCGCCGCTGCGCGCCATCCACGTTCCCACGACCGACGAGCGCGTGCTCATCCTCGGGGCGGGCGGGGTCGCCCGCGCCGTCATCGACGTGATCGAGTCCCCCGGATCGCGCTGGACCATCGCCGGGGTGCTCGCCGATTCCTGGGCGGCCGATACGCCGCCACCGTTCCCGCTGATGGGGTCGCTCAACGATCTCAAGGCCATCATCCGGCGCATCCGGCCGGATCGCATCCTCGTCGCCCTCGAGGACCGCCGCGGCCGCCTGCCGGTCGACGCGCTGCTCGAGGCGCGCGGTCACGGCATCGTGGTCGAGGACGGCGTGGCGCTGTACGAGCGCCTCTCCGGCAAGCTCGCCATCGAGGCGCTCTGGCCGAGCGCGCTGCTCTATTCGAAGGGTCTGCGCCCCCGGCGGTTCGCGGCGATGGTGGCGCGGCTGTCGTCGTTCGCGGTGGCGTGCGTCGGCGTCCTGCTGTCGCTGCCGCTCCTTCCCTTGATCGCGCTGTGGGTCCGCCTCGACTCGAAGGGGCCGATCTTCTTCGTGCAGGAGCGCGTCGGGCTCTACGGGCGCCGCTTCGGCCTCGTCAAGTTCCGCACCATGCAGGTGGAGAAGAACACCGGCTCGGAATGGATCCGGGACAACGAGGATCGCCTGACGCGGTCGGGGCGCTGGCTGCGCCGGCTGCACCTCGACGAGCTGCCGCAGTTCTGGAACATCCTGTGCGGCGACATGAACCTGGTGGGGCCGCGGCCCCATCCCTCCTCCAACTACGAGCTGTTCATCGCACGCATCCCGTTCTACGCGCTGCGCGCCTCGGTGCGCCCCGGCCTGACCGGCTGGGCGCAGATCCGCTACGGCTACGCCAACACGCTGGAAGAGGAGACCGAGAAGATGCGCTACGACCTCTACTACATCAAGCACATGTCCGTGTGGCTCGACGCGCGGATCGTGTTCGAGACCTTCTACGCCGTGCTGGCCGGCCGCGGCCAGCACGCGGCGGCGGCGCCGGCGACCGCACGCGGAGTGTCCTGGCAGCGGACCCCGGCCGCGCTGCAATCCACGCGGGTCGTGGGGAGTTGATCCACATGCGAATCGGCCGCACGCTTCCACCGGCCGCCGCGCGCCTCACGGCGATCGACGCGTGGCACGGGCTCCGGGGCGCGTTCGACGAACGGCACGCGATCGAGACGCTC
>DASYQE010000320.1:0-10667 GCA_036005805.1 Candidatus Polarisedimenticolia bacterium
GGTCGCCGGGGTCACGCCGTCCGGCCCGTGCGGCTTCGCATTCTTGAGGTGCTGGTCGAGGAACTCGAGGATGGCGTTGTAGCCCTTGTTCTGGTTCTCCTTCTTGCGGAACCCGTGCCCCTCGTCGTCGAAGACCAGGTATTCGGTCGGCACGCCGTTGCTCTTGGCGGCGGCGACGATCTCGTCGGACTCCACCTTGAGGACACGCGGGTCGTTCGCCCCCTGCAGCACCAGCAGCGGCCTGCGGATCTCCGACGCGTGGAACAGCGGCGAGATCTTCTTGAGATAGGCCTCGTCGGTCCCCGGGTCCCCGAGCTCGGTGTAGAGCGCCTTGCGCTGCGACTCCCAGTATGGCGGGATACTCTGCAGCGTCCGCACCCAGTTCGCCACGCCGAAGATGTCCACCCCGACCGCGAACTCCTGCGGCCGGAAGGTGAGCGCCGCGAGCGTCATGTAGCCGCCGTAGGAGCCGCCGATGATGCCGATGCGCGCCGGGTCGACGTAGCCCGTGGCGGCGAGGAACTTCTTGCTCCAGACGCAGTCGTCGAGGTCCCCCTCGCCGTGCTTGCGGTCGTCCATCTTGTAGAAGGTCCGCCCGTAGCCGCTCGAACCCCGGTTGTTGATGGCGAACACGGCGTAGCCGTGGTTGACGAGGTACTGGAGGAGGCCGCTGTAGTTGACGCGCGACTGTCCGCCCGGGCCGCCGTGCACCCAGACGAGCGCCGGCACCTTGGTGGCGGCCGAGGCCCGGTGCGGCTTGAACAGGATGCCGGGGACCTCGACGTTGTCGAACGACTTGAAGCGGGCGACCTCCGCCTCGACCAGGTTCTCCGGGTCGAGCCGTGCGCTGAGGCTCTTGGTGAGCCCCGTGCTGCGCCCCGAGGCGAGATCGAGCACGTACAGGTCGTTCGGCTGGCGGCTGCCGTTGACGTAGAAGGCCGCCTGGGTCTCGTCGCGCGAGAAGGTGACGCTGGTGATGGCGGCCTTCGGCAGGGCCGGCAGCCGCACCGGCTTCATCGTCGCCGCGTCGTACAGGCGGATCTCCGAGCGGGCGTCGTTGTTGATCTCGAGATAGAGATACTTGCCGCCGCGCGACAGCCCGGCGTCGGTGACGTCCCAGTCGGGTTTCTCGATCACCTCGCGGGCGCCGCTGCCGAGGTCCATGCGCACCAGGTACCGGTACTCGGACGCCTCGTCGGTCAGGTAGTACAGCGACTTCGCGTCCCGGCTGAACATCTGCGGCTCGTTGTAGACCTCGCCCTGATGGGTGGTCAGGACGCGGTCCTTCCCGGACTCGCGGTCGTGCAGCACGATGTCCGTATCGGTCTCGGTGTGCAGGCGCCGGAGCGCGATCAGCTTCCGGTCGGCGGAGATGGCCGAGAAGTCCAGCCCCTCGTCGTTCTTGTAGAGCAGGGTGCGCGCGTAGCCGTCGGTCAAGTACTCGTAGAGATCGAAGTAGCGCGCGTCGCGCTCGTTGGTCAGGACGAAGAAGGACTTCTCGTCGGGGGCGAAGCCGGCGAAGATCGCCTTGAGCCGGTCGCCGGGTGTCAGGTCGCGCGAGGTGCCGTCGATCTCCTGGACGAAGAGGTGGGTCAGCTCGTTCCCGCCGTTGTCGCTCATGGTGAGGAAGCGCGCGTCGGCCGGGAAGGCGCCGGCGAGCTGCACCGATTCCGTGGTGGACTTCGTCAGCGGCGTCGGCGCGCCGCCGGCCACCGGCACCGCGTAGACGTTCTGCACACCCGTCGAGTCGTTGCTCGCGAGAATGGCCTTGCCGTCGGAGCTGAAGGAGGCCCCCTGCCAGACGGTCGTGCCGAGGAATTCCTCGATCGGGTACTCGGGAACCTGGCGGCTCTCCAGGGCCGGCTCGCGCACCGCCGTGCACGCGGCCAGGGCCAGGGCGGCGGACATCAGGACAATCCGGGGACGAAGGCGCATCGGGGGCTCCTGTCTGGGTTGGGGTGAGACGGGGCGCATTCTAACGTAGACTGGCGGCTCTCGGAGGGATTCCCATGCCGCACCCGTGGCTCAGCGTCGCCTCGCGGCGGACGCGCCGGCTCCTGATGGCCGGCCTCACCGCGCTTTCCCTGCTGCCGCTCGCGAGCGGCGCGCGCGGCTCCGATGACACCAACTCCTCCGCGCGGCGCGAGATCGGCTCGCTGGTGATGGAAGGGGTGCCCGATCTGCCCGCCGATCTCGTCGAACGCATGCGCCCGTACCAGAACACGCGCGCGGCGGTGGTGTACGACTGGGACCCGGACGGCCGCGGCCTGCTCATCGGCACCCGCTTCGGCGACACGCCCCAGGTGCACAGGGTCGATCGCCCCGGAGGGGACCGCCACCAGATCACTTTCTACGCGGAGCCGATCAACGGCGCCGCCACCTGCCCCGCGCCCGCGGCGCACGGGTTCCTGTTCCCGAAGGACGTCGGCGGCGCGGAGAACTACCAGATCTTCTTCCGGGACACGAAGACCGGCACGACGACTCTTCTGACCGACGGCAAGTCGCGCAACCTCGGCCCGGTCTGGTCGAACAAGGGCGATCGCTTCGCCTGGGCCGGCAACGCCCGCAACGGGCGCGACATGGACCTCTACGTCGCCGACCCGAAGGCGCCCGAGACGGCGAAGCGGGTGCTCGAGCGCGAGGGATCCTGGTCGGTGCTCGACTGGTCGGCCGACGACGCGTCGCTTCTCGTGAAGCGGGAGGTCTCGGTCAACGAGAGCGACCTCTACGTGCTCGGCGTGGCCGACGGCAAGCTCGAACAGGTCAACCCGAAGCCGGGCGCGATCGCCTACGGCGACGCGGTGTTCGCCCGCAAGGGTCGTGGCCTCTATTTCGCTTCGGACGAGGGCGGCGAGTTCCAGCGCCTGCGCTACTACGACCTCGCGGCGAAGACGACGACCGATCTGACCGCCGATATCCCGTGGGACATCGAGTCGATCGCCCAGACGCGCTCCGGCGACCGCCTTGCTTTCCTGGCGAACGAAGGCGGGACGAGCCGCCTCACGGTCCTGGACACGGCGAGCCGCGCGAAGACCCGGCCGGCCAACATCCCGGAGGGGATCATCAGCCACCTGCGCTTCTCGCCCGAGGGAAGCCGGCTCGCCTTCACCGTCGAGTCGGCGACCATCCCGGGGGACGCGTATGTCCTCGATCTCAAGTACAACGCGCTGACCCGCTGGACCGACAGCGAGGTGGGCGGGCTCGACGCCTCGGGGTTCATCGCGCCGGAGCGGATCGAGTACCCGACCTTCGACCAGGTGAACGGCGCGCCGCGCCGCGTGCCCGCCCTGCTCTACCAGCCGAAGGGCACAGGTCCCCACCCGGTGCTGGTCATCATCCACGGCGGGCCGGAGGGGCAGTCGCGACCCGGCTTCTCCTCGACGACGCAGTTCGACCTGCGCGAGCTGGGGATCGCCGTCATCCTGCCGAACGTGCGCGGCTCCACGGGCTACGGCAAGACCTACACGACGCTCGACAACGGCGCGAAGCGCGAGGACTCGGTGAAGGACATCGGAGCGCTCCTCGACTGGATCGGCACGCGCCCCGATCTCGACGCGAAGCGCGTCGCGGTCTTCGGCGGGTCGTACGGCGGCTACATGGTGCTGGCGTGTCTGACGCACTACAGCGACCGGCTGCGCGCCGGCGTCGAGATCGTCGGCATCAGCAATTTCGTGACCTTCCTGAAGAGCACCTCCGGCTACCGGCAGGACCTGCGCCGCGTCGAGTACGGCGACGAGCGCGACCCGAAGATGCTCGAAACCCTGCAGCAGATCTCGCCCCTGAACTCGGTGGACCGCATCCGCACGCCGATCTTCATCGCGCAGGGGAAGAACGACCCGCGCGTGCCGATGAACGAATCGGAGCAGATGCTGCAGGCGGTGAAGAAGAACGGTGTCCCGGCCTGGTACCTCCTCGCCAAGGACGAAGGCCACGGCTTCCGCAAGAAGCCGAATACCGACTTCTACAGCAGCGCGGTGGCGCTGTTCCTCGAGACCCATCTGCTCGAGCCCGGCGCCGCGCAAGGCGGCCGGTGAGCGGGCCGGACGCGCCCGGGACCGGACGCGGCGTCCAGGAGACCTACGCCCCGGGCTCGACCTGCTTCGGCTGCGGCCCCTCGAACAGCCGGGGCCTGCGCATCCGCAGCGTCATCGAAGGAGACGGTCTCGTCGCCGTCTTCCGGCCCGAGCCGCACCACGAAGCCTTCCCCGGCATGCTCTCGGGCGGCATCGCCGGCACCCTCCTCGACTGCCACAGCAACTGGACCGCCGCGATCGCCCTGATGCGTGCGGCGGGTGAGGACCGCCCGCCCTGCACGGTGACCGCCGAGTACCACGTGAAGCTGCTGCGTCCGACGCCCACGAACGTCGACATCACCCTCCGCGCCCACGTCGTTGAACTCCAGGGCGACCGCGCCGTCGTGGAAGCGACTCTCGAAGCCGGCGGCAAGGTCTGCGCGAGTTGCCGCGGAACGTTCGTCGCCGTCAGACCCGGCCATCCCGCCTACCACCGTTGGTAGGGGCTGTTCTCGCGAGGCTCAGGGGACGGTGACGGTCGCGCCGTGACCGGGATTGAAGCGAGCCGGGACGACCACGCCCTGGGCATCGACGATGCGCTCCGCGACGGCGCTCGAGGTCCCGGAGAGGAAATCGATCTCCGCCGTGCCCGCCTTGACGCGCTTGAACCGGAGCCGCACGAGCCCGTCCGTCGCGTCGGTGGCGACGGCGACGGCGGCGTCGGGGGCGAAACGGGTCATCGTCACCTGGAGGTTGCCGGCGTGAGGCTCGCGCACGAGGAAAAGCGGAGCCTGGCGCGGCGGACCGCGCAGCAGGAGCGCGCCCTCGGCGTAGCCCTCGTAATGGAGCGTGTCGGCCGGGTAGCCGAGATCGAAGGCGACCGTGAAGACGCCGGCGAGCCCGTGGACCGCGACCTCCAGCTCGATCGAGTCGCAGGAGGCGGTGCCGCCGCGTAGGAAGACATCCCCCGTGGCCGGCGCGGCGAGGCGGGGTGCAAGGCTCAGCGGCGTGCAGGGCGGAGGAGCCGGCTCGGCGGCCCATGCCGGGAGCGTGACCGCGAGACCTGCGAGCGGGCCGCACAGAAGCGCCGCGACCAGACGGAGGCCGGAACAGCGGGATGCGGGCGGCAGGTTACGGGCAACCCGGCTGTGAGCGGCCGAATTGCTTGACGAAGATCGCGAGGTCGTCCGGTCCGACGTAGCCGTCTCCATCGTAGTCGACGGTGACATTGTATCCGGCGTCCGAGGTGGCGTCGTTCCACGAGCGCGCCAGCGCATTGAGGTCGATGCCGTCGGTCTTGCAGTCGTTGTTGACGTCCGACTTCTTCACGACCTGGAACGCATCCGCAAGGCTCCCCATCTTGTTGTTGGGATTGATCAGCGTCACCGTGCGCGGCCCGAGGGTGGCGCCGTTGGCGATGGTCACGGGGGCGGTGAGCTCGGTGCTGCCGGTCACCGCTGTCGTCCCGGCGGAGACGTCGGGGCTGATGTTGATCACGGCGCCGTTGAGGAACGCGGTCCCGGTCAGCTCGACGAACTGCGTCGCGCCGCGCACGAGGTAGATGGAGTTGGTCACCACCTCCACCGCCGAGGTGATGACCGGCGCCGAGGCCTCGGTGACGCTGGTGTTGGCGGCGGCCGCGGTCACCGGGGTCGTGTCGTTCGAATCGATGGTCCACCCCGAGGCGGTGATGATGGTGCCGGAGGTGGCCGCCGGCGACACCTGCACGACCATCTGCACCGACCCGCCGGCGCCGGCGTTCAGCGTGCCGAGGTCCCAGGAGACCTGGCTGCCCGCAAGGACCGCGCCGCCGGTCGACGACACGAAGGTCGTGTTCGCGGGGATCGAGGCGGTCACCACGACGCCATCCGCCGGGGCGTTCCCGGTGTTGGAGTAGGAGACCGTGTAGGTGATCGTGTTCGACGCCAGCACCGGATCGGGCGAATCGGAGACCTGAAGCGTCAGGGCCGCGCTCGAGGAAACGGTCGTCGTGATCGCCGGCCCGGCCGTGGCGGCCGTCTGGTTGCTGTCGATCGAATAGGTCCCCAGCGTGAGGATCGTGCCATTCGGCAGCGGCGAGGTCACGCGCACCGTGAAGCTCACGGTGCCGAAGACGTTGGGCGACAGGTTGCCGAGGCTCCAGCTGACCGTCCCGGCCGAGTAGACGCCGCCGTTCGCCGCGGAGACGAACGTGGTGTCGGCGGGGACGGCGGCGCTGACGATCGTCCCGGTGGCGATGGCGTTGCCGCCGTTGGCATAGGTCAGCGTGTAGGTCAGGTTCGTGCCGGCGCCCACCGGGTCCGCCCCGTCCGACGCCAGCACGGTCAGGACCGGGCTGGAGGTGACGGTCGTCGCGATCACCGGGCCGGTCACCGCCACGGTCTCGGCGCTGTCGAACGTCATCGTGCCGGATGGCAGGCTGGCGCCGTTGGTCATCGGGCTCGCCACCTGGACGGTCAGCTGCACCGAGCCCTGGCCGCCCGCCGCCAGCGTGCCGATCGGCCAGGTGACCGTGCTTCCGTTGAGCGTCCCGGAGCCTGTGGCCGAGACGAACGACGTGCTCGCCGGGATGGTGTCGGTGAGGACGACGCTCGTGGCGTTGGCGTTGCCGCTGTTGGAGTACGACAGGGTGTAGGTCAGCGTCGCTCCGGCGGCGACCGGGTCGGGGCTGTCGGTCTGCGCCAGGCTGATGGCCGGCGCGCTGATGACCGTGGTCGTGGCCGCCGGGCTCGACACCGCGGCGGTTTCGGCGCAGTCGATGCTGAACGGACCGGCGCCAATCGCCGTGCCGTTGACGAGCGGGCTCGTCACCTGGACCACCAGCTGCACCGAGGCGTTCACACCCACGGCGAGCGTGCCGAGCGACCAGGTCACCGTCGAGCCGCTGCGCGTCCCGCCGCCGCTGGCCGACACGAAGCTGGTGTTCGACGGCAGGGTCGCCGTCAGCGTCGTGCTGGTGGCGGAGGCGCTGCCGGTGTTGGAGTAGGCGAGCGTGTAGGTCAGGTTCGCGCCCGCCTGCACCGGGTCGGGGCCGTCCGTCAGCGTCAGGCCGAGGGTCGGCGACGAGCGGACCGTCGACTGGACGTTGGCGGCGGTGACCGGGTTGGTCTGGGCGCTGTCGAGCGACTCGCCGGAGTTGGTGATGACCGTGCCGTCGTTCAGCGGCGTCACCACGCGCACGACCAGGGTCACCGAGCCGTTGGCGCCGGCGTTGAGCGTGCCGAGGTTCCAGGTGACCGTGCCGCCCGAGACGGTGCCGCCGCCGGTGGCCGAGACGAAGGTCGTGTTGGTGGGGATCGGATCGGTCAGGACGGCGCCGGTGGCGATCATGTTGCCGGTGTTCGACCACGAGAGCGTGTAGGTCAGGGTGGCGCCGGAGTTCACCGGGTCAGGCGTGCCGGTCATCGCGAGCGACAGGACCGGCGTCGAGGCGACCGTGGTGGTCACGGCCGGGCCATTCACCGGGTTGGTCTGCGCGCTGTCCACGCTGTATGTCCCGTGGCTGATGAGCGTGCCGTTGTTGAGCGGGCTGGTCACGCGCGCCGTCACCGTCACCGCGCCCGAGCCGCCCGCGAGAAGCGCGCCGATGTTCCAGGTGACGACCGATCCGCTCACCACGCCGCCGCCGGTCGCGGACACGAAGGTCGTGTTGGCGGGGAGCGTGTCGCTCACGACCACTCCGGTGGCGTCGGCATTGCCGTTGTTGGCATAGGCCAGAGTCCAGGTGATGCTGGAGCCCGCCTGCACCGGGTCGGGCGAGTCCGTCGCCGTCACGCTCATCACCGGCGCCGAGGTGACGGCGGTCGTGACCGTGGGCCCGGACACCGGCGCGGTCTCGGCACAGTCGATGGAGAGAGCGCCGCTGGCGAGGGTGGTGCCGTTGGCGAGCGGGCTCGCCACCTTCACCACCAGCTGCACCGAGGTCGAGCCCGAGACGTTGACCGCGCCGAGGTTCCAGGTCACCGTGCCGGCCGAGGCGGTGCCGCCGGCGGTGGCGCTGACGAAGGTCGCGTTCGCGGGCACAGCGGCGGTCAGGACCGTCGAGGTGGCGTTGGCGTTGCCGGTGTTGGTCACGCCGATGGTGTAGGTCAGGTCGGCGCCGGCGGCGACCGGATCGGGGCTGTCGGTCACGGTCATGTTGAGCACCGGCGACGAGCCGACCGCCGTCGAGATCGGCGCGGCCGCCACGGCCGTCGTCTCGGCGCAATCGATGGTGGGTGCGCTCGTCAGGAGCGTGCCGTTGGCGAGCGGGCTCGCGACCTTCACGGTGAGCGAGACGCTGCCCGACGCGCCGCCCGCCACCGTCCCGAGGTTCCAGTTGACCATCCCGGCGGAGACGGTGCCGGCGGGCGACGAGGTGACGTAGGTCGTGTTGGCCGGCAGCGGCTCGCTCAGGACGGTGCTCGTGGCGTTGGCGTTGCCGCCGTTCGTGTAGGCGAAGGTGTAGGTGAGGTTGCTCCCCGCGTTGACCGGGTCGGGCGCGTCGCTCTGGGTCAGCGTCAGGGACGGCGAGGACACGACGGTCGTGGTCACGCCCGCCCCCGCCACCGGGTTGGTCTGGGCGCTGTCGATGCTGTAGGTCGCCAGCGTGATCACGGTGCCGTTGGCGAGCGGGCTCGTGACGTGCGCGGCCAGCTGGACGCTTCCCGAGGCGCCCGGGGTCAGGGTGCCGAGGCTCCACGTCACCACCGATCCTGTGCGCGTGCCGCCGTTCGTCGCCGAGACGAAGGTGGTGTTCGCCGGGAGCGTGGCGCTGAGCACCGTCGTGGTGCCGTCCGCGTTGCCGTTGTTGGCGTAGGCGATGGTCCAGGTCAGGTCCGAGCCGGCCGGCACCGGGTCAGGCGCAT
The DNA here is from genome assembly GCA_036005805.1 of Candidatus Polarisedimenticolia bacterium. Classification (GTDB taxonomy): domain Bacteria; phylum Acidobacteriota; class Polarisedimenticolia; order Gp22-AA2; family Gp22-AA2; genus DASRAU01. The sequence continues at coordinate 8,861 of DASYQE010000320.1, forward strand.
CGGTGGCCGAGACGGTCAGGACCGGCGATGACGTGACCGTGGTGGTCACGGCGGCGCCGTTCACCGGGGACGTCTCGGCGCAATCGGCGCTGTAGGAATTGTTGGTCAGCACGGTGCCGTTGGCGAGCGGGCTCGTCACGCGCACCACCAGCTGCGCCGAGCCGGAGGCGCCGGCGGCGAGGGTCGGCGCCGTCCAGGTGACCACACCGCCCGACTCCGTGCCGCCGCCGGTGGCCGACACGAACGTGGTGTTGGCCGGCACCGTGTCGGTCACCACGAGGCTGGTCGCATCCTGGTTGCCGGTGTTCGACCAGTTGAGCGTGTAGGTCAGGTTCGCGCCCGCCAGGACCGGGTCGGGCCCGTCGGTCTTGGAGATGGTCAGCACCGGCACCGAGCTCACGGTCGTCGTCACGGCGCCGCCCGCGACCGGGCTGGTCTCGTTCGAGTCGATCGCATAGGTGCTGTTCGTGAGCGTGGTGCCGTTGGCGAGCGGGCTGTTCACCTTCACCACCAGCTGCGCCGAGCCGCCGGCCGAAGCGTTCAGGGCGCCGACGTTCCAGGTGACGACCGAGCCGGACCGGGTGCCGGAGGCTGTGGCCGACACGAAGGTCGTGTTGGCCGGGAGGGTGTCGGTGACGACCACGCCCGAGGCGTTCATGTTGCCGGTGTTCGACCAGTTGAGCGTGTAGGTCAGGTTGGCGCCGGCCGCCACCGGATCCGGGCCGTCGGTCTTGGAGATCGTCAGGACCGGCGCCGAGGAGACGGTCGTCGTGGCCGTCGCGGCGGTCACCGGGGTCGTCTGCGCGCTGTCGATGTTCGCGCCGCTGTTGCCGAGGGTCGTCCCGTTCGCCAGGGGGCTCGCCACGTGCGCCACCAGCTGCACCGCGCCGGTGCCGCCGGCCGCGACCGCCCCGATGCTCCAGGTCACCGTCGAGCCGGAGCGCACGCCACCCGCGTTCGCCGACACGAACGTGGTGTTGGCCGGGATCGTGTCGGTCACGACGACCGAGGTGGCAGAGGCGCTGCCGGTGTTGGCGTAACTGAGCGTGTAGGTCAGGTCGGTGCCGGCCTGCACGGGATCCGGCGACTCGCCGATGGAAAGGGTCAGCAGCGGCGCCGCTCCGGCGACCCCGGAGACCTCGGCTGAATTCGAGCTGAAGTTCTTCGCCCGGTCGTACGCCTGGACCACGAAGTAATAGGTGTTGCCGGTCACGAGGCCGGGCACCGTGTAGGTGGTGACGTTTCCGGCATCGATCAGGTTCGGGTGCGAGCCGGGCGACGAGCCGTAGGCGATCTGGTAGCCGGCGAGATCCGCGTCGGTGTTGGCGTTCCACTGGAGGGTGACGTCGGTGGGGCCGGCGAGCGCCGGGACCGCGGAGACGAGCGGGAGGGCGACCAGGAGCGCGAACAGGACCGACGGTCCCGTCGTTGGCGACCTCACGAGGCAGCCCCGCGTCTTCACCCTGTCCCCCCTCCAGGTTCACGGCGATCGAATCAGCGACGCGCCGTGACTCTGCAACGTCGGTGCCACCGGGGAGGATGGGGCATTTTGCCGCGCCGCGCGCGAAGTCTTCCTCGCGCAACCGCTTGGGCGTGTCCATCCACGACGCAGCGCTCGTCATGCGTCTGACCGACCGTCGGCGTAACGGACGATCACGCGATGGTGATGCGCGTCATCGATGCGGGACGATGTGCCACGAAAAAGGGGCACGGCGCGCGGCAAATTCCGCTATGGAAAAACCGACGGTGACGCGTCGATGCCGGGCTCGAAGGCTGTCACCTGGGTTAGAGTAACGGCTCGATCTCG
>DASYQE010000321.1:0-10772 GCA_036005805.1 Candidatus Polarisedimenticolia bacterium
GACCGCGTCACCTTCGCGTTCCTGGTGAAGCTGTGATGCTCTGGCTCGGGATGCTGCTCCTCGGCCTGCTGGCGTTCGGCGCCATGCACGCGTTCATCCGCCTGTGCGACCGGGTGTGAGGAGACCGTGACCGTCCTGGCGCTGGTCCTGAGCCCGGCGGCCTTCGCGTATCTCGTCTACGCGATGCTGCGGCCGGAACGGTTCTAGAGGACGCCATGGGGCTGGAATGGGTGGCGATCGGCTTCACGATCCTCCTGACCGTCGTCACGAGCGTGCCGATGGGCCGGTACATCCACCAGGTCTTCACCGGGAAGCGGACCTTCCTCGATCCGATCTGCACCCCGCTGGAGCGGCTGGTCCTGCGACTCTCGGGCGTGGACGCGCGCCGCGAGCAGACGTGGAAGCAGTACGCGCTGTCGCTTTTGGTCGCCAACGTCGTCATGTGGCTGTTCGCGTTCGTCCTGCTGTCGGCGCAGCGGCTCCTGCCGCTCAATCCGGACGTCCTCGGCGCGATGGAGCCGACGCTCGCGTTCAACACCGCCTCCAGCTTCACCACCAACACCGACCTGCAGCACTACAGCGGCGAGACCGGGCTCTCGACGTTCTCGCAGCTCTTCGTCGTCGGCTTCCTGCAGTTCGTCACCGCCGCCACCGGCGTGGCCGCGGGGATCGCCGCGATGCGCGCGCTCGCGGGGGACCGCCTCGAGCACGTCGGCCACCTCTCCCTCGACCTGACCCGGGCCACGGTGCGCCTCTTCCTGCCGCTGGCGCTCCTGGTCGGGGTGGTGCTGCTGTGGCAGGGCGTGCCGATGATCGGCGCCGGCGCCGTGCGGGCGCGCACGCTCGAGGGCGCGGAGCAGACGATCGCGCGCGGCGCGGTCGCGTCGGTTGTGGCCATCAAGCAGCTCGGCACCAACGGCGGCGGGTACTTCGGCTCCAACTCGGCCCATCCGTACGAGAATCCCACGCCGCTGACCAACCTGGTCGAGACCTGGGCGCTCGCCGTCATCCCCATGGCCATGGTCTGGGCGCTCGGCCATTTCACCGGGCGCCGCCGGCTGGCGTCGATGCTCTTCGCCGTCGTGCTGGCGATCCATCTGCCGATGGTCATCTTCGCCGCCCGGCAGGAGACCGCCGGAAACCCGGCCCTCGCCTCGGTCGACCAGTCCACCGGATCGATGGAGGGAAAGGAGACCCGCTTCGGCGCCGGGCTCTCCGCTCTCTGGGCGGTGACGACCACGGCGACCTCGAACGGATCGGTCAACGGCATGCACGACTCGCTGACCCCCCTCGGCGGCCTGATGGCGTTGTGCGGCATGTGGCTCAACACGCTGTTCGGCGGCGTCGGGGTCGGCTTGCTCAACCTGCTGGTGTTCCTCGTCGTCGCCGTGTTCGTGGCCGGGATGATGATCGGCCGCACACCGGAGTTCCTCGGCAAGAAGATCGAAGCGAAGGAGATGAAGCTGGCGAGTCTGGCGATGCTCTGGCATCCGCTGGCGATCCTGGTCGGGACGGCCGTCGCCTGCCACGTCTGGACGACGGCCGCTTCGCACGGGCACGCCCTCGCGTGGCTGAAGAACCCCGGGCCGCACGGCTTCTCGGAAATGCTCTACGAGTTCACCTCCGCGGCCGCCAACAACGGCTCCGGCTTCGAGGGGCTCGGGGACGACACGCCGTTCTGGAACATCGCGACCGGGCTGGTGATGATCCTGTCGCGTTACATCCCGATCATCGCCCCGCTGGCGCTGGCGGGAACCCTCGCCGCCAAGCCGCGCGCGCCGCAGACCGCCGGCACGCTCAACGTGGAGGGAGCGACGTTCGGCTTCACCCTCTGGGCGGTCATCCTCATCCTGGGGCTGCTGATGTTCATGCCGGTGGCGGTGCTCGGGCCGATCGCCGAGCGGCTGGCGACGGGATAGGAGAGTCGGGGCGATGGTCCGCGAAATCCGTCAGGCGATTCTCTTCAATCTGGTGACGCTGCTCCTGCTGGGAGGCCTCTATCCGCTGGTGCTGTGGGGCGTCGGAGCGGCGGCGTTCCCCGCGCAGGCGGAGGGGAGTCTCCTGCGCCGGCCGGACGGCTCGGTCGTCGGGTCGCGGCTGATCGCCCAGCCGTTCGAGCGGCCGGATTACTTCCAGCCGCGCCCTTCGGCCGTGAGCTTCAACGCCGCCGGCAGCGGTGGGAGCAACCTCGGCCCGTCGAACCCCGACCTCGTGAAAGCAGTGGCGGCTCGCCTCGTGGCGGTGCGCGCCCGCGAGGGAAAGGAAGCAGGGCCGGTGCCTTCCGAGCTGGTGACGACGAGCGGCTCCGGTCTCGATCCGCACATCCCCCCGGCGGCAGCCGCGCTGCAGGCGGCGCGCATCGCGAACGCGCGCGGCGTCACGATCGAAAAAGTGAGCGCCCTGATCGAAGCTCACACCGAGCCGCCGCTCCTGGGTTTCCTCGGCCGCGCGCGGGTCAACGTCCTCGAGCTGAACCTGGCCCTCGACGCCACCTTCGGCCCATCCGGCACGGAAGGCGGGCGATGAGCGAGCGGATCCGGCGCCTGTCGATCTGGGATCGGGGCATCGTGCGGCAGGCGATGCTCGACTCCCTGCGCAAGCTCGACCCGCGGGTGCAGGTGAAGAACCCGGTGATGTTCATCGTCGAGGCCGGCAGCCTGCTGACGACGCTGGTGTTCTTCCAGGAGGCGCTCGGCGGCACGGGACGGCCCGCCTTCACCGCGCAGGTCGCCTTCTGGCTCTGGTTCACGGTGCTGTTCGCGAACTTCGCCGAAGCCATGGCGGAGGGGCGCGGCAAGGCGCAGGCGGACACGCTGCGCCGCACGCGCACCGAGACGATGGCCAATAGGCTGCGGTCCGACGGGGGCACCGAAGCGGTGCCGGCGGCGAGCCTGCGGAAGGGAGACTTCGTGCTCGTGCGCGCCGGCGAGATCATCCCCGCGGACGGCGAAATCGTCGAAGGGGTCGCCTCGGTGGACGAGTCGGCGATCACTGGCGAATCGGCGCCGGTGATCCGGGAATCGGGCGGCGACCGCTCCGCCGTCACCGGCGGCACGCGCGTCCTGTCCGACCGCATCCGGGTGCGGGTCACCTCCGACCCCGGCCACACCTTCCTCGACCGGATGATCGCCCTCGTCGAGGGGGCGGAGCGCCAGAAGACGCCCAACGAGATCGCCCTGACCATCCTGCTCGCGGTGCTCACCCTGGTGTTCCTGCTCGTCGTGGTGACGCTGCGGCCGCTGGCCGCGTCGGCCGGGGCGGTGCTGCCGCTTCCGGTCCTGATCGCGCTCCTCGTCTGCCTCATCCCGACCACCATCGGAGGGCTCATCTCGGCGATCGGCATCGCCGGGATGGACCGGCTGGTGCAGCACAACGTCCTGGCGATGTCAGGCCGCGCCGTCGAGGCGGCCGGGGACGTCGCGACGCTCCTCCTCGACAAGACGGGCACCATCACGCTCGGGAACCGCCAGGCGGTGGAGTTCCTGCCGCTCTCCGGGCTCGCGGCGCGCGACCTGGCGGACGCCGCCCAGCTCGCGTCGCTCGCCGACGAGACGCCCGAGGGGCGATCCATCGTCGTCCTCGCCAAGGAGCGGCACGCGCTGCGCGGCCGCGACCTGGCGGATCACGCCGCGGCGTTCGTGCCGTTCTCGGCGCACACCCGCATGTCGGGCGTGAACCTCGACGGCCGCGAGATCCGCAAGGGGGCGGCCGACGCCATCGCGCGCTACGTGAAGGAGTGCGGCGGCTCCTTCCCGGAGGAGGCGCGCGCTCTCGTCGAACGCATCGCCCGCGCCGGGGGCACGCCGCTCGTCGTGGCCGAGCGGGGACGCACGCTCGGGGTCGTGCACCTCAAGGACGTCGTCAAGGGCGGGATGCGCCAGCGCTTCGCCGCGCTGCGGGCGATGGGGATCAAGACGGTCATGATCACGGGCGACAACCCGCTGACCGCCGCGACCATCGCCCAGGAGGCCGGGGTGGACGACTTCCTCGCGGAGGCGACGCCGGAGCAGAAGATGACCCTCATCCGGAGCGAGCAGAAAACCGGGCGCCTGGTGGCGATGACCGGGGACGGCACCAACGACGCCCCGGCGCTGGCGCAGGCGGACGTGGGTGTCGCCATGAACACCGGCACCACCGCCGCCAAGGAGGCGGGCAACATGGTGGATCTCGACTCCAACCCGACGAAGCTCATCGAGATCGTCGAGATCGGCACGCAGCTGCTGATGACGCGCGGAGCGCTCACCACCTTTTCCATCGCCAATGACGTCGCCAAGTACTTCGCCATCATCCCGGCGATGTTCCTCGGTGTCTTCCCGGGGATGGCGGCGCTGAACGTCATGCGTCTCGCGACCCCGGAGTCGGCGATCCTGTCGGCGGTGATCTTCAACGCCGTGGTCATCATCGCGCTCATCCCGCTGGCGCTGCGCGGCATCGCCTACCGCCCCCTGGGGGCCACGGCGATCCTGCGCCGCAACCTTCTCGTCTACGGCCTCGGCGGCGTCGTCGCCCCCTTCCTGGGCATCAAGGCGATCGACCTGCTCCTCGCCTTCACCGGGCTCGCATGAGCCGGCGGGCGTAGGATCCGCGCCATGCGCGACGAATTGCGTCCCGACCCCGACGCCCTCCTGGCGAAGCTGAAGCGGGAGGAGCGCACCTCGGGCCGCGGCCGGCTGCACATCTTCTTCGGCGCCTCCGCGGGCGTCGGCAAGACCTACGCCATGCTGCAGGCGGCGCACGATCGCCGGCGCGAAGGGATGGACGTCGTGGTCGGCCACGTGGACACGCACGGCCGTCCCGAGACCGCCGCCCTCGTCGAGGGGATTCCGGCGCTGCCGCCGCGCGAGGTGCCCTACCGCGGCAAGACCGTCCGCGAGTTCGACCTCGACGCGGCGCTGCAGCGCCGGCCGCGCCTGCTGCTGGTGGACGAGCTGGCGCACACCAACGTCCCGGGCTCGCGGCACGAGCGCCGATTCCAGGACGTCGAGGAGCTGCTGGCGGCGGGGATCGACGTCTACACCACGCTGAACGTGCAGCACCTCGAGAGTCTCAACGACGTGGTCGCGCAGGTGACCGGCGTCACGGTGCGCGAGACCGTCCCCGACTCGGTGGTGGAATCCGCCGACGAGGTGGAGCTCATCGATCTCCCTCCGGACGAGCTGCTGGCGCGCCTGCGCGAGGGGAAGGTGTACGTCCAGGACCAGGCGGAGCGGGCGCTGTCCGGCTTCTTCCGCAAGTCGAACCTGATGGCGCTGCGCGAGCTGGCGCTGCGCGCCACGGCGGACCGGGTGGACGAGCAGGTGCAGGTGTACCGCCGGGCGGAGGCGAAGCAGCGCACCTGGCCGATCACCGAGAAGCTCCTCGTCTGCATCAGCCCGAGCCCGTCGGCCCTGCGCGTGGTGCGCGCCGGCCGGCGGCTGGCGCGCCGGCTGCGCGCCGACTGGACCGTGCTGTACCTCGAGCAGCCGCGCCACTTCAGCCTGGGGAGAGGAGACCGGGACTACGCGGCGCAGGCGATGCGGGCGGCGGAAACCCTCGGAGGCGAGACCGTCACGCTGGCGGGGCACGACGCGGTGGGGGAGATCCTGCGCTACGCGCGCGACAACAACTTCTCCCGCATCGTCGTCGGCAAGCCGGGGCGGTTCTGGCGGCTGCGCGACGTCTTCGCCGGGTCGTTCGTGGCGCGCCTGGCGGAGCGCAGCGGCGACATCGACGTCTTCATCGTGCACGGCGGCCGCGACAAGGAGGCGGCCCGCCCGCGCGCCAGGGAGACCGGCCCGCCGCCGATCGACTGGACCCGCTATGGCTGGAGCGCGGCCACCGTCGCCGCCTGCACCATCCTCATCGCGCTCCTCCAGGAAGACCTGGGGCTCGCCAACCAGAGCATGATCTATCTCGTCGGGGTGGTGTTCGTGGCCCACCGCTGGGGACGCGGGCCGTCCATCCTCGCGTCGATCCTGTCGGTGGCGGTCTTCGATTTCCTCTTCGTGCCGCCTTTCTACACCTTCAACATCTCCGACACCGAGTACGCCGTCACCTTCGTGGTCATGCTGGTCGTGGGCCTCCTGATCAGCACCCTGACCGTGCGCGTGCAGGAGGCGGCCGAGATGGCGCGCCAGCGGGAGCGGCGCACCAGCGCGCTGTACTCCCTCAGCCGCGAGCTGGCCTCGAGCCGCAACCTCGACCCGATGATCGCGGCGGTGCGGCGCCACGTGCTCAACCTGTTCGGCGCCGGGACGGCGGTCTTCCTGGTCCTGGACGACGACGGACTGGTGCTGCGCGGCGAGGGGGAGGCGCCGGCGTTCGCGAAGGACGCGAAGGAGGCGGCGGTGGCGCAGTGGGTCCACCAGCATTCGCAGCCGGCGGGCCAGGGGACTTCGACCCTCTCCGGCGCCGCGGCGCTGTACCTGCCGCTCACCGGCAGCCGCGGGCCGGTCGGCGTCCTGGCCATCCACTTCGCGCCCGGGGCCGGCGATCCCAACACCGACCAGATGCACCTGCTCGAGGCCTTCGCCAGCCAGACGGCGCTGGCGCTCGAGCGCGCGCTTTTGGCGCGCGAGGCGCACCGCCAGCGCCTGGCGGTCGAGGGCGAGAAGCTGCGCAACGCCATCCTCGCCGCCGTGTCGCACGACCTGCGCACGCCGCTCGCGTCGATCGCCGGGGCGGCCAGCAGCCTGGAAGCGAGCGGCGAGCGCCTCGACCCGCAGGCGCGCCGCGAGCTGGTCCTGACCATCCACGAGGAGGCCGACCGCATGGTCCGCCTCGCCAACAACCTGCTGGAGATGGGACGGCTGCAGTCGGGGACCGTGGCGCTGCGCCGCGACTGGCAGCCGATCGAGGAGGTGTTCGGGTCGGCGCTGCATGCGCTCGAAGGTCCGATCGGCAGCCGCCGCGTGGACGTGCGCGTTCCGCCCGACCTGCCGCTCGTCTCGTTCGACGAGGTGCTGATCGAGCGGGTGCTGTTCAACCTGCTGGAGAACGCCCTGCGCTACACCCCCGCCGGCAGCCCGCTCGAGATCGCGGCGTCGCCGCGCGACGGCGAGATCCTGGTGGAGATCCTGGATCGCGGCCCGGGGATCACGCCCGGCGAGGAGGAGCGCATCTTCGAGAAGTTCTTCCGCGGCGAGGCGGCGCGTGCCGGACACGGCGCCGGCCTCGGTCTCGCGGTGGCGCGCGCCATCGTGGAAGCGCACGGCGGCCGCATCTGGGTGGAGAACCGCCCTGGCGGCGGCGCCGCGTTCCGCTTCACGCTGCCGATCGTCGGCGAGCCGCCGGCGGTGTCCGACGCGACCGGCGAAGGCGGCGCGGCCGCGGTCGATGCGGCCGGAGCAGCCGGGTCGTGACCGCGCCGCTCCCCGAGGTGCTGCTGGTCGAGGACGACGCGCAGATCCGCCGCTTCATCCGGGCGACGCTGCCGTCGCACGGGATGCGGCTGCTCGAGGCGGCCACCGCGAAGGAGGCCCTGGCCCAGGCCTCCACGCGCACGCCGGACGTGGTCCTGCTCGACCTCGGTCTGCCGGACGCCGACGGCCTCGACGTGATCCGGCGGCTGCGCGAGTGGTCGGCGATTCCCATCATCGTCATCTCGGCACGCGGGCTCGAGCGCGACAAGGTGACGGCGCTCGACGCCGGCGCCGACGACTACCTGACCAAGCCATTCGGCGTCGAGGAGCTGCTGGCGCGGCTGCGCGTGGCGCTGCGTCACCGCCAGGCAGGCCACTTGGGCGCCCCGACGGTTTTCACCAGCGGCGGCCTCTGGGTCGATATCGCCGGGCACCTGGTGCGTCTCGACGGGCAGGAGGTGCGCCTGACGCCGATCGAGTTCAAGCTCCTCGCGGTGCTGGTGCGCCACGCCGGCAAGGTCGTGACCCACCGGCAGCTCCTCGTCGAGGTCTGGGGGCCGGGGTCGGCTTCCAACACCCATTACCTGCGCGTCCAGATGCACGGCCTGCGGCACAAGCTCGAAGCGGTGCCGGCGCGGCCGCGGCTGCTCCTGACCGAGCCGGGGGTCGGCTACCGGCTGCGCGACGAGACGCCCTAGTTTGACTTGGCCGCGGGGTGGCCGGTAACGTTGCGCCCCTCGTGCCTTTCCGCCGCCTTCGTCCGGTCCTCCTCGTTCTCGTCACCGCCGGGACTGTCTTCGTCGCGTTCGGGCAGCGCGCCGTGGCCCGGCCCGCGGAACCGGTGCCGGAGCCCCAACAGGAAGAACCGGCGCCTCCCGATCCGATCCAGACGAGACAGAACGCCGCCATCCAGGCGGCGGTGAACAACCTCGTCCAGGAGGGGAACAAGCACCGCCAGGAAGGACGACTGCCGGCGGCCCTCGACGCCTATCGATCGGCCGCCAGCCTCGATCCTTCGCGCTACGAGATCCGCATCCTGGTCGCCGACACGCTGCGCCGCCTCGGCCGCGGCAACGACGCCGTCCAGTGGTACCGCAAGGCGACCGCTCTCGCCCCCAACCGCGCCGAGGGCTACACCGGCCAGGCCATCCTCAAGCGGGCGGAGTATGACTACGACGGCGCCGCCGCGCTCCTGCTGCCGGCCCTGGACAAGGCGGCGGGCGCCGACCGGGCCGACCTCCTGGTGACGCTGGGCGAGACGCGCCGCCGCCAGGGATCGGCGACGGAGGCGAAGGCGCGCTTCGAGGAGGCTCTTGGCCTCGACCCTTCGAACGCCAGCGCGCACGCGGGGCTGGCGCGGCTGGCGGAGGAGCGCGGCGACCTCGACGCGGCCATCGCCTCGTGGGATCGCTTCCGCGCCCTCGAGCCTGACGACCTGCCGTCGGTGCAGAGACGCCAGGAGCTGGCCGAGATGCGCGCCGTCATCGCGGCCCTCGCCGAAGCGGCGAAGAAGGCAGGGACGGGGACCGGCGCGGTGGAGGTCTGGTCGGAGCTCGGGCGCCTGCGCGCCATCGCCGGAGACGGTGCCGGCGCCGCCGAAGCGTACCGGGCGGCGCTCAAGCGTGCCCCGAAGGACGCCGACGCGCGCCGCGGCCTGGCTCTGGCGCTCGAGGCGTCGGGGGACATGGGCGAAGCGGCGGTCGAGTTCCGCCGCCTGCTCGAAGCGGTCCCCACCGACGCCACGGCGCTCTACCACCAGGCGGCGCTGGCGCGGCGACGCGGCGACGCGGCCGCCGAGGAGGCCGCCTGGGGCACGCTCGTGCAGCGCAGGCCGGACGATCTGTACGCCGCACGGGCGCTGTGCGCCTTCGTCGAGCGCCAGGGGACCGGCGCCCGCGACCGGGCCCTCGCCGCCGTCCCTCCGGGACTCGCGGGCCTGAGGCGACGGGCGCTCCTGCTCGCCTCCGCCGAGGCGTGGCCCGAAGTGGAAGCCGCCCTCGACGCGGCGCTGCGACTCGACGCCACCGATCCGTGGACGCTCGACGTCCTGTCGGATCTCCTGGCGCGCCGGCCGGAGATGCTGGTCCACCTCGCCGCGGGGGTGCAGAAGGAGCTCCAGGCCGGAGGCGGCGGCGATCCGACCGCGGCTCTCCTCGTCCTGGCGCGCTGCCACCTGCTCGCCGGACACCAGCAGGAAGCGCGCACGATCCTCGAGCGGGTGGTGCAGGCACGCCCGACGCTCGCGGTCGCGCGTTCGGCGCTGGCGGAGACGCTGCAGGGCCCCGGAAGGGATCCGAGTGGAGCCGTCGCCGCCTTCGAGAAAGCCATCGAGCTGGACCCTGTGCGGCTGGCGCCGCACGTCGACCTGAGCCTGCTCCTGCTGCGATCGCGCCAGCCGAAGAATGCGGAGACGGCGGCGCGGCGCGGGCTCGAGAAGCACCCGGGAGCGGCGCCGCTGCTGTCGCTGCTCGCCGCGGCGCGGGCCGACCAGGGGGACGCGGAAGGCGCGGCGCGGCAGTACGCCCTGGCGCTCCTCGCCGATCCGGCGGACAACTTCCACCTGGCGCGCGGCCAGACCCCGGGCCTCCTCGCTTCGCTCGGGCGAACCTTCGAGGCGCGCCGCGCGCTGCGCGGCACGCTCCCGGAGCTGGGCGATCTCGAATACCTCGAGGCGTGGTCCTTCGCGCGCGACTCGTTCCGCGATCGCGCCCGCCTCGGGCCGGACTACGACGCGGCCCGGGCACGCTTCCGCGACCTCGACGGCACGCCGGCGGCGGCGCACCGCGCCATCGCGGTCCTGCTGCAGTCGCTCGGCGATCCATACACGCGCCTGCGCGATCCGGAGGAGACCGCCGCCGTGTGGCTGACGCGGCACCAGGGGACCGCCTCGGGACGCGATGCGCTCGGGCGCAACGTCCCCGGCGGGGCCACGGTGACGACGGGGGAGCTCCCCGGCAATCTCGGCTACGTGCAGATCGCCAACTTCACCGATCCGAACGCCGTGCGGGAGCTGAGGAAGGCGCTCGCGGCGCTCGGCGACAAGAGCGGCATCGTCCTCGACCTGCGCGGCAACACCGGCGGGCTCACCAAGTCGGCCGACGAGGCCGCCGACCTGCTGATCGGTCCCGGCGCCGAGGTCGGATCGGAGAGCGGTCCCGAGGGAACCGCCGAGCGGGTCACCGGAGGCGACGGCGCCGCGACCCGGCAGCCATTGACCGTGCTCGTGGACGGCCAGACCGCGAGCGCCGCCGAACGGCTCGCCGGCAGCCTCGGGGCCGCCGGGCGCGCCGAAATCGTCGGTGACCCGACCTTCGGCAAGGGACTCTTCCAGACGTCGCGCGTCCTGCCCGGCGGCTGCATGGTCCTGGTCTCGACCGGAGAGACGCTCGATCGCGACGGCGCCCCGGTGCAGGGACGCGGCGTGCGCGTCAA
>DASYQE010000322.1:0-3694 GCA_036005805.1 Candidatus Polarisedimenticolia bacterium
GCTGGCGACGAACCCGGACGAGCTGCGCACGCCCCTGTTCGAGATCGTCTACACGCGGCGCGGCCACCAGGTGGCGGACGATCGCATCCTGGTCGAGGCGCGGCGGCGCGCGCAGGCCGGCGAGACCGTCACCGTCGTGACCAACGACCGCAACACGCTCGGCAACCTGCTGCCGCGCGGCGTGCGGCGCGTCGGCGTGCGGGACTTCTGGCAGACCCGTATCGAGCCGCCGCGGCGCGGGGACGAGAAACCGGACGCGGGCGATTTCTCCGACCTCGAGCAGGCGATGCTCGCGCTGCCGCCGGACGAGCGGCCGGTCTCCGGCCCGCCGGCCTCGCCGGATCCCGCGCCGGCGCGTCCCGCGTCGGCCGAGGTCCTCCGCCGGGAGGAGATCCGCCGCAAGCGCGATCGTGGGCGCCTTCGCCAGGAGCGCCTGCTCAAGCGCCGCCGCCCCCGAGCCTGACGGCGTCCGTCCCGCGCGACAGCCTGATTGACAAGATGACCATTCGTGACTATCATGTGGTCATGAAAAAGGTCCGCATCGCCGAACTGAAAGCCCGGCTCAGCGAGCATGTGCGCGAGGTCCGTCGCGGCGCAACCTACGCCGTGATGGACCGCGAGACGCCCGTCGCGCGGCTCGTTCCTTACTCGACCGAAGCGGAGGGGCTGCGCTTCCGAAGGCCGCGCGGCCGGCATCCCTCCCTGCAAAAAGTACCGCTCCCGTCGCCGGTCCGGCTCAAGACCGACGCGGTGGCGGTCCTGCTCGAGGACCGCGGGGAGGATCGGTGATCGCCTACCTGGACTCGTCCGTCCTGCTCCGGGTGATCCTGGGGCAGAAGGGCCGCCTCCGCGAGTGGCCTTCGATCCAGGAAGGGATCGCGAGCGCGCTCGCCGAGGTGGAGTGCCTCAGGACACTCGATCGGCTGCGGCACCGGGGCGACATGGTGGACAAGGACGTGGCGGCCTGCCGCGAGGCGGTGTACCGGCTCCTCGACGAGATGACGGTCGTCGACCCGGGCCGCGCCGTTCTCGGCCGGGCCGGCGAGCCCCTCCCGGCGCCGCTCGGAAGCCTGGACGCCATTCATCTCGCCACCGCCCTCGTCTGGCGCGAATCGACCGGCTCGGACCTGACCTTCGCCACGCACGACGCGGCGCTCGCCGCGGCGGCGCGTTCCATGGGTTTCCAAGTCATCGGCTGAAGCGGCGTCGCCGGCGCTCCGGATCTTCCCGACACGCTTTTCCGGCTCTCCCCGCCTGTCTTCGACCCGGATCGTGCGGAGACTGGCGTGAGTGCAAATCCCGAGCTCTGCCCAGTTCGCCGGGGTGTCCGGCATCGACACGCTCCCGGCGCGCGCCGTGTCCGCGTCGGCGGCCGGCCTCCTCGCGCCGGGGAAGAACTGCTGGCGCGTCGAGCGCGCCGACCGGTTCCGCTGCATTCAGGATGGCGATGATTATTTCCGCTGGGTGCGGCAGGCCCTCCTTGCCGCGCGGCAATCCATCTTCATCGTCGGCTGGGACCTGCAGGCCGTGGACCTCGTCGAACCGGCCGCAAACCATGAGGCGCCCACCCGGCTCGACGCCATCCTCGCGCACGTCGCGCGGCGCCACCGCCATCTGCGCTGCCACGTCCTGATCTGGGGCTACGACGTGCTCTACACCCTCGAGCGGGACCCGCTGCTGCGCTGGCGGCTGGGATGGAGCACACCGCGCCACGTCCGCTTCGGGTTCGACGACCGGCACCCGCTCGCCGCCTGTCACCACCAGAAGATCATCGTGGTGGACGACGCCATCGCCTTCTGCGGCAGCATCGACCTGACGACGCATCGCTGGGACACGCCGCGGCACGCCGTCGACGACCCGCGGCGCACAACACCTGCGGGGCAGCCGTACGGCCCGTATCACGAGGTCGCGGCGATGGTGTCGGGACCGGCCGCCGCCCGGCTGGGGGAGCTGGCGCGGGAGCGCTGGCGCACCTCGCAGAACGGTGGACGGCTGCCGCCGCTCGCCGCTGCTTCGCCGGAAGACGGCGCCCGCCTGTGGCCCGCGGACGCGGAGGTCGATCTGGCCGGTGCGGAAGTCGGGATCGCGCGCACCCAACCGGAGTTCCTGGCGCGGCCGCCGGCGCGCGAGTGCGAGACGCTCCTTCTCGACGCCATCGGCGCGGCGAAGCGCTCCCTCTACATGGAGAGCCAGTACTTCACCAGCGACACGCTGGCGCAGGCGCTGGCGAAGCGGCTGGCCGAGCCGGACGGCCCCGAGGTGATCGTCGTCGTGCCGCGCGAGTGCCACGGCTGGCTCGAGCGCAACACCATGGGGGTCTTCCGGGAGGAGATCTTCCGCCGCCTCGCCGCCGCCGACCGGCACGGCCGGCTGCGCCTGCTCTATCCCATGGCGTCGCGCGGCCGCGACATCCCGACTTTCATCCATTCCAAGGTGCTGGTCGCGGACGACGTGCTGCTGCGCATTGGCTCGGCGAACTTCGCGCGCCGCAGCATGACGCTGGACACCGAGTGCGACCTGGCGATCGACGGCGCGGACGAAGCCCGGGTCCGCGACGGAATCCGGCGCATCCGCGACCGGCTTCTCGGCGAGCACCTCGGCCTGTCGGGCGAGGCGGTGGCCACAGGCCTCGCCGAGGCCGGGTCGATGCGCGCCTTCGTGGACGCCCGCGGCGGCGGCGATCGCGCCCTCGTGCGCATCGACCCCGCGACGCTCGAGGAATCCTCCGTTCCCGAGGCGGTCCGGGCGGCCGCCGATCCGGACGGCCCGGTGCGCATCGACACCGTGATCGAGGAGAGTCCGCGGAAAACCGACCCGGCAGCGCAGCCGCGGCGGCGCGCGGCGGCCCGGCTCCGGGGGATCGCGGCGGCCGTTCTCGCCGCACCATCCCTGTTCCCGGTCGAGCTGCTGGCGCTGCTCTGCGGACTGCTGCTCGGAGCGTCGCGCGGTCTCGTGGTCGGATTCGCCGGCGCGCTCGCCGTCGCCACGCTGGGGTACGCGGCCGGGCGGCTGCTCGGGCCCGATCGTCTCGCCCGCTTCATGACGCGCCGCGCCTGGCGCTCGCTGCGGCAAGTGGGCGCCGACGGGGTGCGCGGCATCGCGGCCCTGCAGCTGTCGTCCGTGGCCAACAGCGGGGCGGTGCAGCTCTTCTGCGGCGCGCGCCGCGTCGGATTCGGGACCGCTCTCCTCGGATCGCTGCTGGCCCTCGTTCCCCAGGTCATCGCGCTCGGCGGATTCGGGGCGCTCCTGCGGCAGACGATCCTGCAACCCTCGCCGGGGCGGCGGCTCGCGACGCTCGCCGCCGTGCTGGCGCTGCTCGCCGCCGCCGCGCTGCTGCGCTCGTTCCTGCTGGCGCGCCGCTTCGGACCGGCGGTCGCGGAGCACCGCAGCCAGGCGGAGTTCGGCTAGTGGCCGGGCCGGGCGCCCTGCGGGTCGCCACCTGGAACGTTCATGCCTGCGTCGGGCGCGACGGACGCTTCGACCCCGAGCGGGTGGCGAACGTCATCGTCGAGCTGGACGCCGACATCGTGGCCCTGCAGGAGTTCACCTATCCCGCCAGCGTCGCGCTGGAGTCGCGGTCACCGGCGGTGCTGACGACCCTCGATCGCTACACCTGCGCCCTCGGCCCGACCCGCAGCACCGTCACCGAGTGCTTCGGCAACGCCCTGTTCACCCGGCACCCCATCCGCGAGGT
>DASYQE010000323.1:0-3285 GCA_036005805.1 Candidatus Polarisedimenticolia bacterium
CGGGCGAGCTTCCCGCATTCGCCGCCCCGGCCAACGCCCCGACCGGCTGGACCGTGGACCCCGAAACCGGAGAGAAGGTTCATATCGGACCGATCGAGCTGACCTTCGATGGTCCCGTGGTGCCGCCGGACAAGAGGACCGGTCCGCGCCGGCGGCTGGCGCTCGCCGCGTCCGCGGCGGGTCTGGTCGCCGCTGCGGTCCTGGCATTCGTCCTCTGGCGCGGCGGAGGCGGCGCCGGGCCCGCCGATCAGGTCGCCACGAACGCGGCCTCCGCGGCGGGCGACGTCGCGGCGACGGGCGATGCGGCGTCCGGCTCCGGGACGACAAGCGGGCCTGCGCCATCACCCGCGCCGACGGGCACGGAAAACCCGCCGGCCGAGGCCACCGCGCCTCCCCCGCCTGAAGCCACCCCACGTCCCCCGGCCGAGGCGGCCGCACCGCCTTCAGCCGCACCCACGCCCGGGGCGGTCGAACCCGCCCCTGGCAAGACCGCGGCGCCGTCGGGCGTGGAGTCTCCGGCGACGAAATCCCCGGCGATCGTGCCGCCAACGAAGGAACCGCCGCCCGAGCCGGCCCCTGCGGCCGTCGCCGCCGGAGGAGCGGGGTTCGGCTTCGGCCAACGGCTGCTCGATGCCGGGACGATCGACCGGGCCGCCGAGACCTTCGGCCGGGCGCTGCAGCCGATTCCGTCCGGGCGCTATACATTGCAGATGATGATCGCCTGCGAAGCGGACACGGTCCGCAAGGCGCGCGTCGGCACGCGACCGGACGAAGGACTCTTCGTCCTGCCGATCAGCGTCCGCGGACGCAGCTGCTACCGCGTCCTGTGGGGGGTTTTCGACTCCCACGACGCGGCGGAGAAGGCGACGCTTCCCGCCTATTTCTCGTCCTCCGGCATCACCCCCGCGGTCGTCGCGATCGATCGTCTCCGCCCCCCGGCCTAGGAGTGGGCGCGCACCGGCGTGCGGGGCTCGTTGTCGCCCGACGCGTCCTGCTGGCGCTCGGCGCGATCCTCATCGGCGTGGGCGCGGCGCGGGCCGAGGTGGTGCGCCTGAAGAATGGCGGCACCATCGCCTGCGACACGATCGAAGATCGCGGCAACGAACTGGTCCTGCACATCGGCAAGATGACCATCGTCGTCCCGAAGGACGAGGTGGACCGCATCGACAAGACGCCGGCGGCGCCGGGCGGCGCCGCGGCTCCCCCTTCGTCGTCCAACGCCGCCGCGCCGAAGACTCCTCCCGGAACGGCCGCGGCACCACGTCCGCCCGCCGCGACCGGTTCCGCGGCGCCAGGAACCGCGCAGATCGATGACCCGGCCAAAGATGCCGCCCGGCTCGACGACCTGCGCCGCCGCTTGACCGGGCCCGCCGTGGCGCGTGACGAGAACCGCCGGCAGATCGTCACCCTGCTCGACCGGATGGGCGAGCGTTCGCTCCAGGCCCGCCAGCCGGAGGAAGCACGCCGTCGCTTCGAAGAGGCGCTGGCATGGGAGCCGGCCGACCTGCGCGCCCGGCGCGGACAGGCCGCCTCCCTTCTGACGCTCGACCGCACCGCAGAGGCCCGCGTCGCCCTCGACCGGGCCCTGCTCGACACGCCGGCCGACCCCGACCTCAACTACCTGCTCGGCGAAGCGCTCGAGCGGCAGGGGCGCACGACCGAGGCCATCGCCGCCCTCGAGAAGTCCTATGCGGCTCGTCCAGCCTCGGCGTTGCGCGACCGCATCGACACGCTGCGGCGCCAGCACGGCATCGACGGCGACTACCGCCGAGCCGAGGCGGCCCGCTTCGTCCTCTCGTACGACGGCAGCCGCACCAGCCCCGACCTCGAAGCGGAGATCCTCGCCTACCTCGAAGGGCAATTCCCCGAGCTGGCGCTCGAATACGACTACACGCCCGCGGAGTCAGTCGCCGTCATCCTGTATCCCGAGAAGGAGTTCTACGACGCCACCCAGACCGGGCCGGACGTCGCCGGGCTCTACGACGGCAAGGTGCGCGTGCCGATCGGCGGTCTGAAGCGGCTCGACACGCCGTCCCGCGAGGTGCTGCGCCACGAGCTGGCGCACGCCTTCATCACCGGCAAGACCCGCGGCCTGGCCCCGCGCTGGCTGCAGGAGGGATTGGCGCAGTGGGCCGAAGGCAAGCGGCCGACGGCGGGGAGCGAGACCGGCCTCGCCCGAGCCTACAAGGACGCCCCCGACCGCTGGCCCGGCGCCTTCAGTTACGATTCTGCACTCTCGTTCACGGCCTACCTGATGGCGCAGCACGGCGCGTCCGCTCTCAACGACGTGCTCGCGGCCATGGGGCGCGGCGCCGCGGCCGAACAGGCCGTCGAGGACGTCCTGCGGGTCTCCCTCCCCGATCTCAAGACCGCCTGGGGGGACGAGCTGGTCCGCCGGCACTTGCCATAGCGCACGAAGAAACCCAAGTTATCTCCGCCCCTTGCCCCGAGCGCAGGGCTGGGACGCGTGCGTCGTCGCCGCGCTGGAGGTGCTTCGAGGATGAAAGGAGTCCTGGCCCAGCGGTGTCCCGCCGACATCCTGAGCGAGGTCCTGCGCCGGCAGATGTCCGGGATCCTCAGCCTGCGCCGCGGGACGGTGAACCGCCAGCTCTTTCTCGACGCCGGATCGATCATCCGCTTCGCCGCCAGCACCAGCGCGGAGGAGAGCCTGGTCGCGTGGCTTCTCGAGAAGGGTGGCGTGACCGAGGCGCAGATCCGCGAGGCCACCGGCCGCAAAGAACCACACGAGCTCCTGGGGACCGTCCTCGTCCGCCTGGGGTCGCTCGACCCGGCGAGGCTCGTCGAGCTCACCGAAGGGCACGTCCGGCGCGTCCTTGCCGGCGCCCTGCGCATGACCGACGGAGAATGGGAGTTCCAGCAGGGAGCGCTGCCCTTCCGCGATCAGCTCGATGCCGGCGTGCGCACCGCCGAGGCGCTGCTCGAATGGACCCGGAGCCTGAGCGACGCCGACTGGATGCGCCGGCGGCTCGGCCCCGTTGACGCGCGCATCCATCGCGACCGGAGGCCGCCCGAGGGCTACCAGTCGATCCGGCTCAGCCCGGTCGAAGGCTTCATCATGTCGCGCGTCGACGGCGCCGCCACCATCCGCGAAATCATCATGGTCAGCCCGACCGACGAGGAGAAAACCCTCGCGGCGCTGCTCGGACTGTCGCTCTCGGGCATCCTCGAGCCGCCGCCGGGAAGCGAGCCGGCCTTCCCGCCGCCGGATCCTGCGGATCGCCGCGCGCCCACGGGTCCGCCGGTCGGACCGTATTCCGCCGCGGC